>JBMFXC010000011.1:31855-46123 GCA_049964655.1 Acidimicrobiales bacterium | reverse complement strand
CGTTCCCCAGCTCACCTCGTCGACATCGTCGCCATCATCATCATCATCATCATCCTCCTCCTCATCCTCCTCATCCTCCTCATCCTCCTCCTCCTCCTCCTCCTCCTCCTCCTCCTCAGGTGCCGCGGTGCCCAAGCGGGCGCGCTCCTGCTCGGTAGCAACCTTCCCGGCGGCGCAACGGGACCTCGAGGCACGCCTTACGGTGCGGACCGCTGTGCTCGGCGTCCTCCAGGCGGAGATCGGAGCCACCACTTCTCTCACCTCGAGCGACCGTGCGGCGCTCGACGCCGCGGTGTCGACCGCTTCGTCGGCGCTCAGCAATGTCTCGCCGACGGTCAGCGCAGCGACGACGTGCGCGCAGTTGCGTGCGGCCGACGAGGCCATGGTCCAGGCTCGGATCTACCGCGTGGTGGCCCCCAAGGTTCGGCTTACCATTGCCGCTGATCGCGTCACCGCCTCGGAGGCGCTTGCCACCAAGCTCGAACCGTTCGCCCAGCAGGCGATCGACGCCGTGGCGAGCACGGGAGCGAACGTCGACAGCGCCCGGTCGTCGTACGCCACGGCAACCGCCGACGTCACCTCGGCCGTAGCCGCCACGAACGGGGTCGTCTCCTCGGTGCTGGCCGTCAGCCCCTCTGGGACGTCGGACGCCAACACCGTCTTCAGCCAGGCCCGCGCCAACCTGAAGACCGCCACCCACGACCTCACTTCCGCCCGGCGCCACCTGCGCTCGATCATCGACCACCTGCGACGCCGAGTCCACTAGGAGCGTGCGGTCCACGGGCCAAGTCCGCCACGCCGGTGTCGGCGGGGCGGGTTTGGCCGCGCCGTCATCGGGGGCCGAAGAGGGTGGCCCGCCCTCGACCGGCCCTCGTGTGGCCCCTCGTCTGGCCCCGGCGGGTCGCTAGGATTGGCCCGCCATGACCTCCCTCGCCGACGTCTTCAAGGCCTACGACCTCCGCGGCACGGTGCCGGACCAGCTCGACGCCCGCCGATTGCGCGCCGTCGGTGCCGCCTTCGCCCGGTTCGTCGGGGGCCCACGGCTGCTCGTCGCTCGCGACATGCGACCTTCGGGGGTCGAGCTCTCCCGGGCCTTTGCCGAGGGTGTCCGCAGCGAGGGAGTTGCCGTCGTCGACCTCGGGCTCGCCTCCACCGACCTCTTGTACTTCGCGGCGGGTGACCTCGATGCCCCCGGGGCGATGTTCACCGCCTCGCACAACCCCGCCCAGTACAACGGTGTCAAGTTCTGCCTGTCGGGGGCCCGTCCGGTGGGCCGTGACACCGGCTTGGCCGACATCCAGACCATCGCCGAGCAGCTCCTCGACGAGTGGGGCGAGCGCGGCGCTCCCCCCGATGGTCCGCTGGCCCCGGTCGAAGAGCGCAACGTGCTCGACCGCTATGCGGCACACGTCCGGTCGTTCGTCGACGTAGGGGCCCTTCGTCCGCTCAAGGTGGTGGCCGACACGGCCAACGGCATGGGCGGCCTCGTCGTGCCGGCCGTCTTCGAGGGCCTGCCCTTCGACGTCGAGCTTCTGTACCCTGAGCTCGACGGGACGTTCCCCAACCACCCCGCCGACCCGATCCAACCGGAGAACCAGGAGGCGCTCAAGCGGGCGGTCGTGGAGCACGGTGCCGACGTCGGGTTGGCCTTCGACGGCGACGCCGACCGGGTGTTCTTGGTGGACGAGCGTGCCGAGGGCGTCTCGGGCTCGCTCACCACGGCACTCGTCGCCGCGTCGATGCTCACCAAGCACCCTGGGGCGACCGTCCTCTACAACTGCATCTGCTCGCGGGTGGTCCCCGAGGTCATCGCCGAGCACGGCGGCGTCGGTGTACGCACGCGGGTGGGCCACAGCTACATCAAGCAAGTGATGGCCGAAACCGGGGCCGTCTTCGGGGGCGAGCACTCGGGGCACTACTACTTCCGCGACAACTTCCGCGCCGACTCCGGCATCATCGCCGCCTTGGTCGTGCTGGAGCTGATGAGCGTGAGCGACGCTCCTCTCTCCAAGCTGCTCGAGCCCTACCGCCGCTACGTCGACTCGGGCGAGATCAATACCGTCGTGCCCGATCCGGCGGCGGTCGTCGAAGCACTGGCATCCGAGGTCGAGGCGGCCGGCGGAGCGCTCGGCACCGTCGACCGCCTCGACGGGCTGACGGTGGACCGTGGCGAGTGGTGGTACAACCTGCGTCCCTCGAACACCGAGCCACTCCTCCGGCTCAATGTCGAGGCACCAGACGAGGCATCCTGTGCCCGGCACGTCGCAGAGGTCCAGGCCGCCGCCTCGCGCCTCTCCTCGAGGTGAACATCGGGCGCCTCAGCCTGTCGACGGAACCCGACCCGAACCGACCCGGAGGTACCACCCGATGCCGCTCGACCCGCTCCTGCTCGAGGTGCTGGCCTGCCCCGAGGACAAAGGCCCGCTCTTGTACTTCGAGGACGAGGAGGTCCTCTACAACCCCCGCCTCCGCCGCCGCTACGCCGTGCGAGACGGAGTTCCGGACATGCTGGTGGACGAGGCGACCACGGTGGATGGTGCCGAGCACGAGCGACTGACGGCAAAGGCGGACAAGGGGGGAGCCCGCACCACCGGTGGCGGCCAGGCGTCGACGGGGGCAGGATGACCGGACACGTGGGCGACGCCCCGTCTCCCCTGAAGATCGACTCGGAGCGCTTCTGGGAGGCCATGCTCGGGCTCCCCGAGCAGGTCGAGACCGCCCTCCGGGCCGCCAGGGGCCTCGGGGGGCTCCCGCCGCACGACCAGATCGAGCACGTCGTCGTGATGGGGATGGGCGGGAGCGGCATCGCCGGGGACGTCCTCGTCGCCGCCGCGCTGCCGTTCCTGCCGGTGCCGGTCACCGTGGTGAAGGAGCATGCCCCGCCCGACTACGTGGGTCCCGGGTCGCTGGTCTTCGCCATGTCCTTCTCCGGCGACACCGAGGAGACACTCGAAGCGGCTTCCCAGGCGTTCGAGGCCGGGGCGGCGATGGTGGTGGTGGCGAGCGGCGGCGAGCTCGCCCGACTGGCGACCGACTGGCGCGTCCCGCTGGTGGAGGTGCCCGCCGACCTCCCCCAAGCCCGAGCCGCCCTCGGTGCCATGGCCGTCCCCCCCCTCGTCATCCTCGAGGAGCTCGGGCTCTTCCCCGGCGCTTCGCGCTGGGTCGAGCTCGCCGTCCACCAGCTCCGTCGCCGTCGCGACGAGCTGGCTCAGCCGGGCAACGTGGCAGAAGCGGTGGCTCGTCGCATCGGACGGACGATCCCGCTCGTGCACAGTTCGCACGCCATCGGCGCGGCAGCCGCCCTGCGATGGAAGATGCAGGTCAACGAGAACGCCAAGGCGCCCGCCTTCTGGAACGTCCTGCCCGAGGTGTGCCACAACGAAGTCGCGGGCTGGGGACAGCACGGCGACGTGACCCGCCAGCTCGTCACGTTGGTCAACCTCCGTCACGACGCCGAGCATCCCCAGGTGGCCCGTCGGTTCGACCTCGTGGAGGAGCTCCTCCGTGAGGTCGTCGCCGACGTCGTCGAGGTGCGGGCCAAGGGTGACGGTGAGCTCGCCCAGCTCTTCGACCTCGTCCTGGTCGGCGACGCCGTCTCCCTCTACCTGGCCGCTGCCGCGGGGGTTGACCCCGGACCGATCCCCGTCCTCGAGGAGATCAAGGAGCGGCTGCGTACCGGCGCACCCTGAGACGACCCGGGGTGGTCGCCGCCTCGTTGCGGCACGGTGACGACCGTGTCGCGTTGTCGTGAACATGAGGCGGTCACCGTGTCCCCGACCGGGGCCGGGGCGTACACTGACGAGGTGAGCTGCGGTCGGGTCTGTGGTTGCAAGTCGAGGCCAGTCGCAGGCGAAACGACCCACGTAAGGCGACTCGTGGTCGCTGAGCATGGTGCGGCTTAGGGGTAAGACCTGCCCGCCGGGTCCCCGACCGTCGGGGACGGGCGGAGACGGGGTGACGCGTGCCGACGACGGCGCCGCTGGGTGCCTGGTCGTTCTCCGGGTGCCGCCGGCGCCCGGGCGCCAGCCCTGCAGCAGGCGAGTGTGGGGTCAAAGACCAGGTCAGCCGAGCGCAGCTCACCCTCACCCAGGGACGCTCCGGTACCCAGGGACGCGTCGGGCCGCCCGGGCGGTGACGACCGTCCCGAGGCTCGCGGGGGTCCCTCGGTCGGCGATCGGGCCCGCAGGTTCGCAGGCGCCGCCGGACGGTGCGCGACACCAGTCGGCACCTCGAGCCCGTTGGACCATGCAGCGGGCCCCACGGCCAGCCCCACAGGGGCTCGGGCAGAAGACGCTGGACAACGAGTGGAGGGAGGCGTCGGACAACCGGTAGGAGCAACGACCGGCGCCCACCGGAGCGCCGGGGATGGGAGGCAAGACGTGGACATCGTGGTCGCCACCACCAGGAAGCCTGTCTCTGAACGAAAGAAGGCCCTGGTCGCAGAGAAGATCAGCCGGCTCGGCCGGCTCCGTCCCTCGCTCGAACGGGCCGAGGTCCACGTCTCCGAGGAGCGGAACCCCCGCATCGCCGAGCGGGCTCGGTGTGAGGTGGTGCTGCGAGGAGCCGGCAGGGTCTTCCGGGCTCGCGCCGGTGCCGGAGACGTCCTGGCCGCCGTCGACGTCGCCGTCGACAAGCTCGAGCACCAGGTCGAGCGAGCGAAGCGGCACGGCGAACGGGCCCCGGCGGGCCGGAGGGCCCCGTCAGCTCGGAGGGCCCCGCGGGCGTCGCGGGGGCTGCGGGTCCCGAGGCTCCGGGCCGGCTGATCCGCTCCGCCTGCCAGCCTGGCGACGGGTGCTCCGTCGCCAGGCTCCGGGCCGGATCGGTCGCGCCAGGTGGGCGACGGTAGAGTGAGGGCGCCATGAGCGTGCTCACCAAGGTCCTCCGGGCCGGCGAAGGCAAGAAGGTCCGTCGGCTGGCCGAGCTGGTGCCCTTGGTCAACGCCCTCGAACCGGACATGGAGGCGCGCTCGGATGCCGAGCTACGAGCGCTCACCGACCAGTTCCGGGAGCGCCTCGCTGCCGGCGAGACCCTCGAGGACCTCCTGGTCGAGGCGTTCGCCCTGGTGCGGGAGGCGTCGTGGCGGGTCCTCGGCCAACGGCACTTCGACGTCCAGCTGATGGGGGGCATGGCGCTCCACTTCGGGTGGATCGCCGAGATGAAAACCGGCGAGGGCAAGACGCTCGTCTCGACCCTCCCCGTGTACCTGAACGCGTTGGCCGGCAACGGCGTGCACGTCGTCACCGTCAACGACTACCTGGCCACGCGCGACGCCGCATGGATGGGGCAGCTGCACCGGTTCCTCGGGTTGACGGTGGGGCGAGTGGGGCCGGACGTTCCCGACGCCGAGGCCAAGCGCGAGGCCTATCTGGCCGACGTCACCTACGGCACCAACACCGAGTTCGGCTTCGACTACCTGCGCGACAACATGGCGCGGTCGAAAGAAGGAATGGTCCAGCGCGGCCACCACTACGCCATCGTGGACGAGGTCGACTCCATCCTGATCGACGAGGCCCGGACCCCGCTCATCATCTCGGGGCCGGCCAGTGAGTCGGCCAAGCTCTACTACCAGTTCGCCAGCATCGCCCGCACCCTGCGCGTGGACCAGGACTACGAGGTGGACGAGGAGAAGCGCATCGTGGTCCCCACCGAGGCGGGGATCGAGAAGGTCGAGCGCCAACTGGGCGTCGACAACCTCTACGACGCCGTAGCCGTCAACTACGTGCACCACCTGACGCAGGCGCTCTATGCCAAAGAGCTCTACCGGCGCGACAAGGACTACCTGGTGGCCGACGGCGAGGTGAAGATCGTCGACGAGTTCACCGGACGGACCCTCGACGGACGGAGGTGGGCCGACGGGCTCCACCAGGCCGTCGAGGCCAAGGAGCGGGTGCGGATCAACGAGGAGAACCACACCTGGGCGACCGTCACCCTCCAGAACTACTTCCGCCTCTACGACAAGCTCGCCGGGATGACGGGCACGGCCGAGACCGAGGCGGCCGAGTTCGCCAACACCTACGACCTGCCGGTCGTCCCCATCCCCACCAACAAGCCCTTGGTGCGCGTCGACCGGCCGGACCTTGTCTACAAGACCGAGGACGCCAAGTTCGCCGCCGTGGTCGAGGACATCGCCGAGCGCCACGACCGAGGTCAGCCGGTGCTGGTGGGCACGGCGTCGGTGTCAAAGTCCGAGCACCTCTCACGCCTGCTCGACAAGCGGGGGATCCCCCACGAGGTCCTGAACGCCAAGCAGCACTTCCGCGAGGCCGAAGTGGTGGCCCAGGCCGGACGGGTCGGGGCCGTCACCGTGGCCACCAACATGGCTGGCCGTGGTGTCGACATCCTGCTCGGCGGCAACCCCGAGGGCCTGGCGGCACGCGAGGCCCGGGCTCGTGGCCTCGACCTCGACAGCGACGAGGGCCGTGCCGCCTTGGCCGAGCTGGTGGAGGAGTTCGGGCGCACGTGTGCCGAGGAGCGCGAGCGAGTCGTGGAGCTCGGTGGGCTCTACGTCCTGGGGAGCGAGCGCCACGAGAGCCGCCGCATCGACAACCAGCTCCGTGGTCGTGCCGGCCGCCAGGGGGACCCGGGGGAGAGCCGGTTCTTCCTCTCGCTCGAGGACGACCTCATGCGCCTGTTCGCCACGGGGGCGATGAACTGGGTGATGGGTCGGGCGCTTCCCGAGGACGTCCCCATCGAGGCCAAGATGGTGACCAAGGCCATCGAGCGGGCCCAGAACACCGTCGAGGGACGCAATGCAGAGACCCGCAAGGACATCCTCAAGTACGACGAGGTGATGGACAAGCAGCGCAAGGTCATCTACCAGCGCCGCCTCCAGATCATCGAGGGTGAGGACCTCCACGACGAGACGGTCGAGCTCCTCGAGCGGACCATCGCCACCCTGGTGGCGTCGTCGTGCCCGAGCGACTACCCGGAGGAGTGGGACCTCGGCCGGCTGCTCACCGAGGTCTCCCAGTACTACCCGACCAAGTTCGTCGAGGAGGAGCTCGCCGAGGCGACCACGGCGGCCCAGCTCACCGAGAGCCTGGTCACCGAGGCACTCGAGCAGTACGCGGCGCGTGACGAGACCATCCCCGGTGGAGCGGAGACAGCGCGCCAGATCGAGCGCGACATCATGCTCCAGATCATCGACCAGCGATGGCGTGACCACCTGGCGGAGATGGACTATCTCCGCGAGGGGATCTACCTGCGCTCGATGGGCAACCAGGACCCGCTCGTGGCCTGGCAGAAGGATGGCTTCGAGCTGTTCGGGACCTTGATGGACGGCATCGCCGACGACTACCTGCGCTATGTCTTCCACGTCCAGGTCCTGACCGAGCCGGCCCCCGAACTGGACCTTGCCAACGCCCGCTACCTCGCGGCCGACGATCCGGTGCAGGGCACGAGCTCGCTGGTGGGCGCCCTGGCTGCCGCCGAGGTCGACGCCGCGTCGGCGGCTGGCCCCGCGTCGGCGGCTGGCCCCGGCGGGGAGGGGACGGCCGGCCTGGCTGCCCTCCAGGGCAGGCAGGACCACGGCACCGGTGACGAGACCCAGGCACCCATCGTCAAGTCGGACCGGGAGAAGCTCGGGCGCAACGACCCCTGTTGGTGCGGGAGCGGCAAGAAGTTCAAGTTCTGCCACGGCGCCAGCTGACATGGCCTCGACCGTGACGACGGCCGCTGGTGGGCCGGACGACCACGCCGGCGACGTCCCCGCACTCCTGGCATCGTTGGGCGACCGTCTGGCCGAGGCGGAGCGCTACCTCGGCCGCGAGCGTCTCGAGGCCCGCCGGACCGAGCTCGAGGCCGAGGCGTCGGAGCCCGGGCTGTGGGACGACCCGGTCCATGCGCGCGCCGTGACGTCCGAGCTCGGTCGAGTGAGCGAGGACCTTGCCCTTCTCGACGACCTCTCGGGGAGGCTGTCGGACGCCCGGACGTTCCTCGAGCTGGCCGAGGAGGAGGGGGATGCCGAGGCCCTCGGCGAGGCCGCCGCCGCCGCCGCCGACCTCGGTCGCCGCCTGGCCGATGTCGAGCTCCGGGCCCTCTTCGCCGGCGAGCACGACGAGCGCGACGCGGTGGCAGAGATCCATGCTGGGGCCGGTGGGACCGACGCCCAGGACTGGGCCGAGATGCTGCTTCGGATGTACACCCGCTGGGCCGAGCGCCACGGCTTCGACATCGAGGTCGACGAGGCCACCCCGGGCCAAGAGGCCGGCCTGCTCTCCGCGACCTTCGTCGTACGAGGGCGCTATGCCTTCGGCCTGCTCGCCGCCGAGCGTGGTGTGCACCGGCTGGTCCGGATGTCCCCCTTCGACGCCCAGCATCGCCGGCAGACGAGCTTCGCCTCCCTCGACGTCGTTCCCTTCCTCGACGAAGCCTCTGACGAGGTCGACATCGACGAGAAGGACCTGCGGATCGACACCTACCGTTCCTCGGGGGCGGGCGGCCAGCATGTCAACAAGACGGACTCGGCGGTGCGGATCACCCACTTGCCGACCGGCATCGTCGTCTCGTGCCAAAACCAGCGCAGTCAGCACCAGAACAAGGCCAAGGCCATGCAGATCCTGGCGGCCAAGCTGGCCGAGCGACAGCGGGCCGAGCGACAGGCCGAGCTCGACTCGCTGGCCGGCGAGCGGACCGAGAACGCCTGGGGGAACCAGATCCGTTCCTACGTCCTTGCCCCGTACCAGCTGGTCAAGGACTTGCGGAGCAACGTCGAGACGGGGAACGTCGAGGCGGTGCTCGACGGGGATCTCGACGAGCTCATCGAGGCCGAGCTCCACCGCCAGGCCGAGCTTCGTCGGCATGGCTCCCAGTGATGGTCCGGATGCTGCTGGTGTCGCTCAGGTCGGAGTACACTGAGCCCAGCCTCGGCACAGCTCGGGCACGACCGACCTGCCCGTCCGCCTCGCCCGCGGATCGCTGCGGTGCGCTGCGACTGCCGACGACTGAGACGGCCCGTCCATGATCACGTTCCAGAACGTCACGAAGACGTACAAGGGATCGACTGTTGCCCTGCGCGACTGCTCGGTCGACATCGAGAAGGGCGAGTTCGTCTTCCTCGTGGGGCCCTCGGGTTCGGGCAAGACCACCTTCATCCGGCTGCTCCTGCGCGAGGAGGTGCCGGACTCGGGTCGCATCTGGGAGGCCGGCAAGGACATCGGCCGCCTCTCGAGCGCCCGGATCCCCTACCTGCGGCGCAACATCGGCTGCGTCTTCCAAGACTTCCGGCTGCTACCCAACAAGACCGTCTTCGAGAACGTCGCCTTCGCCCTCGAGGTCATCGGGCGGCCCCGCCACGTCATCGCCACCCAGGTCCCCCAGGTGCTCGACCTGGTGGGGCTGAGCAAGAAGCGGGACAACCTCCCTGGTGAGCTCTCGGGTGGGGAGCAACAGCGGGTGGCGGTGGCACGCGCCTTCGTCAACCGTCCGCTCATCCTCTTGGCAGACGAGCCCACCGGCAACCTCGACCCGAAGACCAGTCTCGGCATCATGAACCTGCTCGACCGCATCAACCGCACCGGCACCACGGTGGTGGTCGCCACCCACGACGCCGGCATGGTCGACCACATGCGTCGCCGGGTCATCGAGCTCGACCGGGGCGTGGTCGTCCGCGACCAGGCCCGCGGCGTCTACGGCATCGACCAGGCCGTGGCCGCGGCCGGTGCCGGGTCGCCCACCGGCGCACGGGTGCTCGAGGCGCCGGTCGGGCCCGACGGGCCGACGGCCCGACCCGTCCCGCGGCGTGGCTCCCGTCGCGGTGCCGTCCGCCGTCCGCCGCTCGCCGTTCCCGACGCCGGCACCCAGGAGGCCTGATGGCGCTCTCCGGCAGCTACGTCGCCAAGGAGGCCGTCACCAACCTGTGGCGCAACCGGCTCATGACGGTGGCGGCCGTCCTCACCGTCGCCGTGTCGCTCGCCCTGGTCGGGTCGGCTCTCCTGCTCAAGC
The DNA here is from genome assembly GCA_049964655.1 of Acidimicrobiales bacterium. Lineage (GTDB taxonomy): Bacteria > Actinomycetota > Acidimicrobiia > Acidimicrobiales > RAAP-2 > JAJZJT01. The sequence continues at coordinate 36,181 of JBMFXC010000011.1, read as the reverse complement.
AGGGCACCTCGAACGCCACCGTGCAGTGGCAGCAGCACGTCGATGCCATCGTGTGGGTGGCACCGAACGCCACGAGCGGCCAGAGCGCCACCATCGGCCGCCAGCTGAGCGCCGACCCGTTCGTGCGCTCGTGCATCCACCGCAGCCAGTCGTACGACTACGCCGAGGCAAAGCGCATCCTCCCGGCCGAAGAGGTGTCCGTCCTCACCGTGGGGGACATGCCGTCGTCGTACCGGTGTGTCCTCTACAACCCGGCGGAGGCGAGCGCGATCAAGCAGCAGTTCACCGGTCGCCCGGGTGTCGACCGTGTCCAGTACCCCGAAGCGCAGATCCGCACCATGGAGAACGTCATCCACGTGCTCCAGTGGGTGTTCCTGAGCATCGCCGCGGTGCTGTTGCTCTCGGCTGCCGTCCTCATCCTCAACACGATCCGGATGGCCATCTTCGCCCGCCGTCGGGAAGTGTCGGTGATGAAGCTGGTCGGCGCCACCAACTGGTTCATCCGCCTGCCCTTCATGGCCGAGGGGATGACGCAGGGCTTCCTCGGGAGCGCGGTCGCCGTCCTCGCCGTCTTCTCCCTCTACTGGGGGCTCGGCCTCGACACGGTCAAGACCGTGGCCAACCACAACAGCCTGGCCGCTCAGATGTCGATGGGGATCGGCCAGGTCGCCCTCACGAGCGTCTTCGTGGTCGTGGTCGGCGTTGCCGTCGGGGCAGTGGGCTCGGCCCTTGCCGTGCGTCGGTTCCTCGAGGTCTGACCAGACGAGTGCGTTTCGCCGACGCACCTGGAGCACCCGGCGTCCCCGCCTGGCGACGCCTCACTGCTGCGGTGGAGCGCCGCAAGGGCCGGGAGGTTCGGCGTCCCCGGTGAGCCGGGCGCCGATCCACGAGACGACCTCGGATCGAGCGGCCGCCACGACGCTGCCGTGGCCGGCTCCTCGGACCTGGTCGTAGGTGACCGTGTCGTGCTGGGCCCGGCACAGCTCGCTCCGGACGAGCGAGGTGGTGCCGGACGGCGGGACGACGTGGTCGGCCGTGCCCTGTACGACCAGGATGGGGGCGAACGCCGGGGCGCTACCCACGGTGCTCGCCGCCTCGAGCGCCTGGGCGGCCGGCGTCCTGGCCCACCCCTGGCGTAACACGGCGTCGGGAGCGAGGCCGGCGAAGGCAGTGACAGCGGCCGCGGCGCACTCGTGCTCGAGGCCCTCGGCCAGTTGTCGAGCGGCCGGCAGGATGGTCGTGGCAAGCGAGGTCCCCGGCGTGTCCGCAGCCCAGGCGACCAGCGCCATCACTGCGAAGACCAGCCCGCCGTCGGGCGTCGTGCCGAGCGGGTGGGGGACGAGCTCGGTGACGGAGGCCGGCGGGGCAATGGCTACGATGCCGCGTACGTAGAGCTCGGGGGCGTAGAGCTGGGCGACCTGGCCGGCGACCAAGGCGGCCTGGGCGCCCTGCGAGTACCCGGCCACCAGCACCGTGTTCGACGCGCGCCCGCCGAGGAGCTGCCGGGCTGCCCGGGCCGCGTCGAGGACGTCGTAGGCTTCGCTCTGGCCGACGAGGTACGGCTCGACTCCCCCCGGCGGCAGCCCTTGGTAGTCGGTCGCCGCGACGACGTCACCCGCCCGCAGGAACGATCCGAGGTAGGGGATCGGGGCGGCGCCGTCGAGGGACGGCATGCAGGTCGGTGGCAGGCCCGTGGTGGGGTGGGCCCAGGTGACGATGGGGAACCCGCCGGTGGGGGCGGGCCCCGGGGGGACGACGACGACGCCGGACACGAGCACGTCGGTACCGGTGTCGGACAGCGAATGGTAGAGGATCCGCACGACCGACGAGCCACTGGGCAGCCCTCCGGGAGCGGGGACGGCTTCCTCGCTGACCAGTGCCCCTGGCGGTTGAGGCCGGAACGGCTCGGGAGGCACGTAGAAGGCGGGCAGCCCGGCTGCCGCGAGGGGAGTAGAAGGACCGATCGGGTGCCGGGCGGCCACCGGTCGGGGGGCACCGCACCCGGCGAGCAGGACGGCCACCACGAGCAGGCCGATCGGCCAGGTGGCCCGGAGGCGAGCACGTCGCCGCCTGGGGTGGGGTGGTCGACTGCCACGGGGGAGACCGCCACGGCGTTCCGACGCCGACGAGGTCGTGCTTCTCTGCGAACCGGCGAACCCCCGGTGGCCCTGCCCCATGACGTTGAACCGTAGCGAGGTCGAGGACGTCAGGCGAGCCGATGTCCGAGCGAGCCGATGTCCGAGCGAGCCGATGTCCGAGCGAGCCGATGTCCGAGCCCGGACGCGAACCAGCGCCCGCCTCTCGGTTCACCCGGAGGTCGGGCGCTGCTCTGTGTGTACGCCGAGCGTGGGGCGACTGCTCGTGTGGGCGCTGCACCCCGTGGAGGCTTCCGGGCCCCGTGCCGCTGCACCGGCTCCCCGCCGAGCCCTGCGTGCCGCTTGGGCGATCAGGGGCCTACCCGACCGGCTCGCTGCACCGGTCCTCGCTGTCGCTCACCCTCGGCTGATGAGGTTCCGATCTGTCAACTCCACCGGCCACCTCCTTCTGGACCCTTCCTCCGGGTCCGCCTTTTTCAACACCGCCAGCTCCCTCGGTATGCCCGTGCCCGAGGTCAGCGGGTGCTCGGGGCGAGCCCTCCCTGGCGCTCGAGAAGACCCCGCAGGTAGGCAGCCTGGCCGGCGTGCTGCAGGTCGTCGGCGATGACCGAGACCAGCCGGACCCCGAGGGTGACGGGCGGGTCCCACCGCTCGTCGACGACGCGATCCAGGTCCTCGTCCACGAGGCCGTCGACGAAGCGAACGGTGGCAGCGTGGACGGCACGATGGTAGGCGAGCAGACCTTCTGCGTCGGCGGTGACCGCGGCCACCTCGGCCGGGGTGTGCCCGTAGCCGGTGTCACCTGGCTCGAGGGCCAGCCCGAACCGCCCGACGAACCCCTCTGCGATCCAGACCTGGGGAGCACCGGCGACGTCGGCCACGTGGTCGTCCTGGACACGGGTGAGATGCCAGACCAGCCAGGCGATCGGGTTGGCGCCCGCGTCGGGCCGCCACGTCAACGAGGCGCGGTCAAGGCCGGTGACGGTGGCCTCGACGACCTCGGCCACGCGGTCGAAGGCGTCGACGAGGAGCCCGGCGCTCGGCGTCGTCACGACGGGGCCTCGGCAGCCGTCTCGAGCGGGACGACCGGGCCGCGACCCGCCCCCGTCGCGGCCACGGCCTCGGTCAGTTCAGCAACGTCGGCAGCGTCGAGGAGGAGCCCGTCGGCGTCGACCCAGCCGTCGACCTGCCCGGGGGAGCGGGCCCCGACGATGGCGCCGGTGACCCCGGGCACGGCGAGGGTCCACGCCACGGCCACGGCGGCGGGTGTCGTGTGGTGACGGCGGGCGATCGGCTCGAGGGCCCTCGCCAGCGCGAGGTTGGCTCGCAAGCCCTCCCCGGTGAAGTCGGGCGAGCGCGACCGCCAGTCGTCGTCGGGGAGCGCAGCGCCCCGGGCCTCGTCGAACGAGCCGGTGAGCAGCCCCGACTGCATGGGGCTGTAGACGATCACGCCGGTCGAGTGCGCGGCGCACCACGGGATCGTCTCGGCGGCTGCCCTCCGCTCGATGAGCGAGAGCGGGGGCTGGAGCGTGTCGACGTGGCCGACGGCCTCGGCCCGCTCGAGCTGGGCGGCGTCGTGGTTGGAGAGCCCGATGGCGGCGACCTTGCCCTCGGTCCGCAGGTCGCACAGCGTTCCCCAGTACGCCTCGAGCGGCGTTCCGTCCTCGGCGGGCCAGTGCATCTGGTAGAGGTCGATGCGCTCGACCCCGAGGCGGCGCAGCGAGCCTTCCACTTCGGCACGGAGGCTGGACGGCGCGCCCACCCGCCGTGGCGGGCGATGAGGGTTGGTCTCGTCCCAGACCAGTCCGCACTTGGTGAAGACGTAGGGCCGGTCAGCTTCGGCCAGTCCGGTGAGTGCCCGTGCGACGACCTCTTCGGAGTGGCCGAGCCCGTAGACGGCGGCAGTGTCGACCCAGTTCACGCCGCGTTCGACGGCGTGACGGATGGCCGCCACCGATGCCTCGTCGTCCTGGTCGCCCCAGGCGAAGGCCCACCCTCCGCCTCCGATGGCCCAGGCGCCGAACCCGACACGGGTGATGGCCATGCCGGTCGTCCCGAGGGGGATGGTTGGACGTGAGGTGGTCGGCATCGGCACGCTCCTCCTGGTCGGCGCCGTGCCCGCCAGGCTTGCCGGCGGGCACGTGCTCCGTGCTACCTGTCTCTGTCTACCTGGCCGTTCTACCCGGCCGGGCGCCCGTTCCAACCGGCCGGGCTGTGCCGACCAGCGCCC
>JBMFXC010000011.1:25911-31755 GCA_049964655.1 Acidimicrobiales bacterium | reverse complement strand
GGGCTGTGCCGACCAGCGCCCGGGCGTGGTGGCCACGGTGCGTCTACGCTCGGCCGAATGAAAGGCGTCCTGCTCGCGGGAGGAACCGGATCGCGTCTGCATCCGCTGACCCGGATCACCAACAAGCACCTCCTGCCCATCTACGACCGGCCGATGGTGAACTACGCCATTGAGGCCCTGGTCAACGCCGGTATCACCGAGGTCATGGTGGTGACCGGTGGCACCCACGCCGGCGAGTTCCTCCGGCTCCTCGGCAACGGCCACGAGTTCGGCATCGACCGCCTCTCCTACGGCTACCAGGAGCGTCCCGGTGGCATCGCCGAAGCGCTCGGCCTGGCCGAGCGGTTCGTCGGGGACGACCCGGTGCTCGTCATGCTCGCCGACAACATCGTCGGGGGATCGATCCGGCCGATGGTGGAGGCGTTCTGCGCCGACCCGACGGGTGCGCGGATCCTCCTCACGCCGGTGGAGGAGGAACGGCACCTCCGGCATCTCGGGGTGCCCGCCTTCGACGAGAGCGGGCGGGTGTGCGGCATCGTCGAGAAGCCGTCGGACCCGCCGTCGACGTTCGGCGTGACCGGCATCTACTGCTACGACGCCGACGTGTTCCGGGTGATCCCCACCCTCGAACCGTCGGGGCGCGGCGAGCTCGAGATCACCGACGTCAACAACCACTACATCCGCCAGGGGACGATGGCTTTCGACGTTCTCGAGGGCTTCTGGGGAGACGCCGGCGAGTCGATCGACGCCTACTACGCCGTCAACGACTTCGTTCGGGAGCACGGCGCCAACAAGGTCTGACCCGGACCACCTGCTGCACCGGCGCCCCGGCGGGCACGTGGCGCAGGCACCACCGGCCGGTTCAGGTCCCGGCCCGGCCCGCTGCCCACGCCGCCTCTTGGCGCCCGAGCGCGGTCGAGGGCGGCCCGTCGGTCATGGGCCAGAGCTCCTCGGCCACCGAGCGCCAGTCGACGGTCGCCCCCAGGCGAGCCAGGAGGGCGTAGAGCCCGAGGTTGATGCGCTGGACCACCACGAACATGGGAGGGAGGTCGACGGCGCGGGCTACCGGGCTCGTCGTGTCGAAGACCCGACGGAGTGTCTCGGAGGCATAGGCGTGGTCGACGTGCACCGGGCCGCGTTCGAGGACCAGCCGGTGGAAGTGGGCGAAGAAGGCGACGACCTCGTCGGTCGAGAGCGACGGCGTGGGCCGAAGAAGCCCGACGTCCTCGAGCACCCGACGGTAGGCCTCGCCGTCGCCGGCGAGGACGAGGGTCTCGATCATCCGGTTGAAGACGGCCGTCTCGTCGGGCGTGAAGTACTTCACCAGGCCGAAGTCGAGGAAGCTGATCCGTCCGTCCGGTCGGAACAGGTAGTTGCCCGGGTGAGGGTCGCCGTTGAACATGCCGAGGCGGTTGATGCCCCGGAAGACGAAGCGGAACAGCGTCTCTCCGGCAAGGTCGCGTTGGTGCTGCGACCACGTCTCGAGCTCGGCGAAGCGCGCTCCCTCGGCCAGCTCGGCGGTGAGCACGCCCGGGCCCGACAGCTCGCTGACGACCTCGGGGACGTGGATGAAGGGATGGCCGCGGTAGGCATCGGCGAACCGCTGTTGGTTGCGTGCCTCGTGCTCGTAGTCGAGCTCTTCACCGAGACGGGCGCGCAGCTCTTCGGCCAGGACCGTGGCGTCGAGGGAGGGGAAGAGCATCGGGAGGAGACGGGCGACGAGCGCCGTGTTGGCGAGGTCGGACTCGATGGCCTCGGCAACCCCCGGGTACTGCACCTTGACGGCAACGGCCAGACCGGTCCGCGTGACCGCCCGGTGGACCTGACCGATCGACGCGGCGGCAAGCGGCCGCTCGTCGAAGGAGGCGAAGATCCGCTCCGGCCGGTCACCGAGGGCGTCGGCCACCACCGACGCGGTCAGCTCCGGGGCCATCGGGGGGGCGTCGGCTTGGAGCTCGGCGAGGGCGACCCGGTACGCCTCGGGGAGCTCGTCGTCGAGGAAGCTGGCCATCTGACCGAGCTTCATCAGTGCCCCCTTCATCCCGCCGAGTGCTTCGGAGACCTGACGGGCCGTGCGGAGCTCGGCGGCGGCAGCGACGGCTTCGCGACGCTCGGGAGGGGCGAGACGTGTCCGCACCGCTCCGGCCGCATGACCGACCCCGAGCCGCCCGGCCACTCGGAGCGCGGCCGTTCCGCGGGCCAACCGGCCCCGGTGCGCTACCGGTCCGTGCCCCGGTTCGAGGTCGTCCCCGTTGGTCGGGCCGGTCATCCGGCGGTCGGGCCGGTCACTCCACGCCGGCCCAGGCGGTGGCCTCGCGCCGGAGGCGGCCATAGTCGACCTTGCCCGAAGGGGACCGTCCGATCGTCTCGACCAGACGGACCCGCTTGGGTGCCTTGTAGGAAGCCAGCTGGGCCTTGACGTGGTCGATGACAGCCTGGGGCTCGACTTGTTCGGGGGGCACGCCCGGGGCGAGCTCGACCACGGCCACGACCTCCTCGCCGAAGCGCTCGTTGGGGATGCCCACGGCCACGGCGTCGACGATGCCGTCGAAGGTCTTGACCACCTCTTCGACCTCTTCCGGGTACACCTTCTCGCCGCCGGTGTTGATGCACACCGAGCCCCGCCCGAGCAGGTGGATCGTCCCGTCTTCGGCGACCTCGGCGAAGTCTCCGGGCACCGAGTACCGGGCACCGTCGATGACCCGGAAGGTGCTCGCCGACTTGCCCTCGTCTTTGTAGTACCCGAGCGGGATCCGGCCCCCGAGGGCCAGCACGCCCACGGAGCCCGAGCCGGGCACGACGTCACGGTCGTCGGCATCGAGGACCCGGACCTCGGGTCCGAGGGTGAAGCGCGCCGTCTGCGAGGCGTCGGCCCCCGACGACACCGACGTCCCCATGCCGAGGGCCTCCGAGGAGGAGAAGGCGTCGATGAGCAGCATGCCAGGATGGTGCTTGAGCAGGCCCTGCTTGGTCTCCTCGCTCCACATGACCCCCGAGGAGATCATCCCGACCAGGCTGGCGAGGTCCCACCGACCGGGGTGGTCGTCGAGGGCGGCGAGGATGGGCTTGGCGAAGGCGTCACCGACGATGACCACCCCGTTGACCTGCTCGCGTTCGACGGTGTCGAGGAGCTCGACCGGGTCGAACTGACGGGTGGCCAGCGTGACGACCCGGCCGCCTTCGGCCAGGCACTCGAGGGCGGTGAAGCAGCCGGTGCCGTGCATGAGGGGGCAGGCGGGCAGGAGGGTCATCCCGCTCGTGCCTCCCTCCAGTTGCGCATGCACGTCGGCGAGACCGGTGTCTTGGTCGTAGCGTCGGAACCCCGAGGCGTTGAGCCGGGCGAAGAGGTCGTCCTGGCGCCACATGACCCCCTTGGGCATCCCTGTCGTGCCACCGGTGTACAGCATGAGGAGGTCGTCGGCACCACGACCCCACGGTGCCCGGACCCGCTCGCCCGTCGGTGTGGCCACGGCGTCCTCGTAGGCCACGGCCCACTCCGGACAGGGCCCGGACCCGTCGTCGACCCACAGCCAGCTTCGCACCCGGGGGACCAGGTGGCGGACCCGGTCGACCCGCTCGGCGAAGGACCCGTGGAAGACCACGGCTACGGCATCGGCGTTCTCCCACAGGTACGCCAGCTCGGCGTCGGCGTAGCGGTAGTTGGTGTTGATCGGGACCAGGCTGATCTTGAAGGCGGCGAAGGTCGCCTCGAGATACTCCGGACAGTTCGTCAGGTACAGCGCCACCTTGTCCTGGCGCTTCACGCCTTGGTCGAGCAGCCACCGGGCGAGACCGTCGCCCCGGCGGTCCAGCTCGCGCCAGGTCACGGTGCGCTCCCCGTGCGTCAGGGCTGCTGTGTCGGCCAGGTGGTCGGCGACGGCCTCCCACACATCGGCGAAGTTCCATTCGGTCACTGTTGCCCCCATCCTCTGTCCCGAGCCCGTCCGCCACCGGAGCGGGCGTCACCGCCCAGACCGCCCAGGGTCCGAGGTGACGCCGGCTGGACGTCGAGCCTACGCTCCCCGTCGTGGACTTCGCCCTTGCTTCCGACGACGATCCCCGCCGCCATGCGGTGCGCTCGTGGCTCGCCGCCCATCCGGATCCCTCGCCACGCCAGCTGGCCGAGGCCGGTTACGTGGCTCCACACTGGCCCCGTCCCTGGGGGATCGGCGCCGACGCCGTCACCCAGCTCGTGCTCGACGACGAGCTCGCCCGTGCCGGTGTTCGTCGGCCCAACAACCCGATCGGGATCGGCTGGGCTGGCCCGACCTTGGTGGCGGCGGGGACCCCCCGTCAACAGGAGCGGTACCTGCCACCCCTGTTGGCCGGCGAGGAGTTCTGGTGCCAGCTCTTCAGCGAGCCAGGCGCCGGCTCCGACCTCGCCTCGCTTACCACCACGGCCACTCGGGACGGCGACGAGTGGGTCGTGAACGGTCAGAAGGTGTGGACGTCCTACGCCCATCTGGCTGCCTTCGGCATCCTGTTGGCCAGGACCGACCCGGAGGCTCCCAAGCACCAGGGCATCTCGTACTTCATCTGCCCGATGGACGCCCCCGGCATCACCGTTCGTCCCCTGGTCGACCTCACCGGAGTGCATACGTTCAACGAGGTCTTCCTCGACGAGGTGCGGATCCCCTCCGACAACCTGGTGGGTGCCGAGGGCCAGGGGTGGTCCCTGGCCAAGGTCACCTTGGGCAACGAGCGCGTGTCGTTGTCGGGGTCCGGCGCCTTGTGGGGGATGGGGCCGACGGCTACCGACCTCGTCGACCGGATCCGCCGGCGTGGTGGTTGCGACGACCCCGTGGCGCGTCAGCGGCTGGCCCGGGTGTGGGTCGAGGGAGAGCTCCTGCGCCTGCTTCGGCTCCGTACTGTGTCGGCGGCGGTCGCCGGGCTGTCCCCCGGCCCGGAGGCGTCGGTGCGGAAGGCGCTGGCCGACGAGCACGGCCAGCACGTCATGGAGCTGGCGGCCGACCTCGACGGCCCGGCCAGCCTGGTGGCGGCCGATGGCGACGATGCCATCTGGCACTTCGGGCTGCTCTTCGCCCGGGCGCTCACCATCGGCGGGGGAACTGCCGAGGTGCAGCGAAACATCATCGCCGAGAGAACGCTCGGGCTTCCTCGCGACGCCTCGGTCTGACGCCTCGGTCTGACGCCTCGGTCTGACGCCTCGGGGGCACTTCCGGTCCGCGGGTCCGGGTCGCCGGCCGCCGCGGAGAACCCCGCACCGACCGACGGTCGGACCGTCAGGTCCCCAGGGGACCGGCGTCTTCGTACCCCTGGCGTACGCCCTGGCCGGCGCGACGGGTGAGCTGCTCGGGCTCGTAGAGCATCCAGTAGGCGTTCCGGGCGTGCTTCCGGGCCCGGTTGACGCACACCTCGGCGAGCTTGGCCGGGTCCTCCTCCTCGTGCTCGTGGACGAAGACCTCGAGGACGTGGGTCGAGGTGAGCAGCTGGGCGAGCATGATCCCCTGGGACGCCTCGTGGGCGCACACCTGGTCGATCGGAGCCTTGCCGGGCATGCCGAGGGCGACGACGATCTTGCAGCCATCGAGCTCCACCAGGCGCTTGCACGCCACCCCGAGGTCCTTGAACCCGGGGACGGTCCGGCGGATGACCTCGAAGCGCTCCCCGTAGCCGGGGCAGGCCTCGAGCTCGCTCACCGCCTCGGCGCCCATGTCGTAGCGGGCGAACATGGTGTCGACCACTCCGATGCGATCCATGGGCCGAGCCTACCGGTGTTGGTCGTGCCTGGTTGGCGGATCGGGCACGGCTGGCCAGTGCTCCCGGGCGGCCAGTGCTCCCGGGTGGCCAGTGCTCCCGGGTGGCCAGTGCTCCCGGGTGGCC
>JBMFXC010000011.1:18345-25811 GCA_049964655.1 Acidimicrobiales bacterium | reverse complement strand
GGCCAGTGCTCCCGGGTGGCCAGTGCTCCCGGGTGGCCAGTGCTCCCGGGTGGCCAGTGCTCCCGGGTGGCCAGCACGGCTCCCCGTCGGGCGTCAGCGGGCTTCGACCAGTTCGAGGTAGGCGTCGTCCCAGTGGGTGACCACCTCGTCGGGGAGGAGCACACAGTGCGTCGGTGCGAGCGCCTCCACGAAGGCGCGGTCGTGGCTGACGGCGACGACGGTCCCCGACCAGGCGCCCAGCATGGTCCCGACTGCCTCGATGGAGGGCGGGTCGAGGTTGTTGGTCGGCTCGTCGAGGACGAGGACGTTCGACCTTCCGGCGGCAAGCATGGCGAGGCCCAGCTTGGCCCGCTCGCCACCCGAGAGAGTGGCCGGAAGCTGGCCGGCGACGTCGCCGGTGAGCCCGAAGGAGCCGAGCAGGCGACGTCGCTCCGTCTCGGTGGTGAGCAGGTGGTCGTCGATGTTGCCGAGCACGGTCGTGTCGGCGTCGACCTGCTCGTGGTCCTGGGCGAAGTAGCCGATGACGGCGTTCGGACCGACCGTCACTCGGCCGGTGCTCGGTTGCTGGGCACCGGCCAGGCAGCGGAGCAGGCTCGACTTGCCGGCACCGTTGCGGCCGACCACCACGACCCGGTCCCCCCGCCCGACCACGAGGTCGAGGCCGGCGAGGACGACGAGGTCGCCGTAGCGGACGGAGAGCTGGCGAGCCTCGACGGGGACGGTCCCCGAGCGGGGGGGCGCCGGTAGGCGGAACGTGCTGGTCCGCTCCCGGGCGGTCACCGAGGTCCGGGTGGCGGCCAACCGGTCGACCCTGCGGTCCAGTGACTTGGCGGTGCGAGCCCGTCGGTTGGTGCTCCCCCGCATGGAGTCCGCCAGTGCCGACAGCCGGGCGATCTCGGCGTCCTCGTGGGCAGCCACCCGCTCCTGGCGGACCGTGTCGGCCTCGAGCTGCTCGAGGTAGGACGAGTACGTCCCCGCGAACGCCTTGAGGCGGCCCCCGGAGAGGTGCAGGACTCTGGTGATCGACCGGTCGAGGAGCTTCAGGTCGTGGCTGACCACCAGGATGCCGCCGCGGAACCGCTCGAGCTCTTCGGTGAGCCACCGTTTGGCGGGACGATCGAGATGGTTGGTCGGTTCGTCGAGGACGAGCACGTCCGGTTGGTGGAACAGGGCGCGTACGAGGTCGACGCGCCGGCGCTGGCCCCCCGAGAGGCGGTCGATCTCCTCGAGGAGCAGGTCCTCGTCGAGGCCCAGGCCGGCGGCCAGTCGGGCCATGACCGCCTCGGCTTCGTAGCCCCCCTGGCCGCGGAAGCGCTCCTCGAGGTCGGAGAAGCGGGCGATGTTCTCGGCGGAGGGGTCCTTGGCCATCTGATCACGGGCGACGCGGAGCTCGTCGTCGAGCACGTCGAGGCCCCGGGCCGAGAGCACATGGGAGAAGCCGGTCGGTTCGAGGCCGAGACCCCCTTCGACCGGGACTTGAGGGAGGAAGCCGACGGTGCCGGTGATGCGCACCTCTCCTGACGAGCGGACCACCGAGGAGGCGTCACCGACGAGGACCGACAGGATGGTCGACTTGCCGGCGCCGTTGCGCCCCACCAGGCCGACCTTGTCGCCGATGTCCACGGTGAACGACGCGTCGTCGACCAGCGGCCGGCCGCCGATCTCGACGGTGAGGGACGAGGCGGTGATCATGGGGCAGGTGGTCCTGGGGTGAGGGTCGACGTGGGGGTCATCCGCCCGACACGAGCTCGTCTCCGCCCTCGGGCGGGGTCGGGTCGTCCGCTCGGTCCAGCCACCCAGGAGGGAGCTGGACCGGCCGAGGCCCGCCGGTGTGACCGCGGGGTGCCCGCAGCGCCTCGGGAAGAAGGCGGAGCGTCGGGTCGGGCTCCTCGAGGAGCGCGTCGAGGCCGACCAGGTCGCTGACCAGGCCGAGCTCCCGCCGGTACGCACCGCCCACGGGGTAGCCGGTCAGGTACCACGCCGCGTGCTTGCGGAACTGCCGGATGCCCAGGTCCTCCCCGAAGGCATTAGCCAGCAGCTCGGCGTGGCGTCGCATGACGGCAACCACCTCGCCGAGCAGCGGGGGAGGGCTGACCTCGCGGTCCGCCCACGCGTCGGCGAGATCGCGGAAGAGCCACGGACGTCCGAGACAGCCGCGTCCGACGACGACCCCGTCGCACCCCGTCTCGGCCACCATGGCCAGGGCGTCGGCTGCCTCCCAGATGTCCCCGTTGCCGAGCACGGGGACGGGGGCGACGGCAGTGACGGCAGCCTTGAGCTCGCCGATCGCCGACCAGTCCGCATGCCCGCTGTAGTGCTGCTCGGCCGTCCGGGCATGGAGGGCCAGGGCGGCGGCACCGGCATCGGCGGCGGCGCGCCCGGCGGCGAGGTAGGTCCGGTGGGCGTCGTTGACGCCGAGGCGCAACTTGACGGTGACGGGCACCGGCCCGGCCGCGTGCACGGCGGCGGCAACGATCGAGCCGAGGAGGACTGGTCGGGCGACGAGTGCCGCCCCGCCGCCACGACGAGTCACCTTGGCCGCCGGGCAGCCGAAGTTGAGGTCGATGTGGTCGACGCCGACCTCGTCGACCAGCCGGCGGACCCCGGCCCCGACGACGGCGGGATCGACGCCGTAGAGCTGCACGCTGCGGACCGGCTCGTCGTCGGCGAAGGTGGCCATCCGGAGCGTCTTGACGTTCCCTTCCACCAGCGCCCGTGCCGTCACCATCTCGCTCACGTAGAGCCCCACCCCGTAGCTTCGGCACAGCCGCCGGTAGGCGACGTTCGTCACGCCGGCCATGGGGGCGAGCACGACCGGCGGATCGACGGTGATGGGCCCGATGGCCAACGGCCCGGCGACGTGCCGCGGGCGCTTCGACACAGCTCCGCCTGCTGCCCTGGTGGGCAGTACTTCCGGTGCCTGGGCTGGCCCGCCGGGCGTGGTCACCCCGGGTGTGTCGAGGAGCACGTCAGTCACGACCGCCGACCTGGCTCCACAGCTCGTAGACGGCCAAGCCGAGCTCGGCCAGGAGCGTCCTGAACAGCGGAAGGCTCAGGCCGATGACGTTGCTCGGGTTGCCGACCACGTGATCGACGAACGGAGCCGAGCGCCCGTCGAGGGTGAACGCCCCTGCCACGGAGGTGGCCTCACCGGTGGCGACATAGGCGACCAGTTCGTCGTCGGTCGTCTCGGCGAAGCGGACGGTCGTCCCCTCGACGGCCGAGGCGCTCCGGCCCGTCGTCTCGTCGACCAGGCAGTGGCCGGTGTACAGGACGCCCGTGCGACCGCGCAGGGCGCGTAGCCAGTGGATCGCCTCCTCGTCCGACCCCGGCTTGCCGAAGCGCTGCCCGTCCACGTCGAGGAGCGAATCGCACCCGACGACCACGGCGTCACCGTCCGCCCGAGCCACGGCGAGCGCTTTGCGCTCGGCCAGGGCCAGGGCAAGAGACGCCGTATCGGGCGCGTCGACCGTTCCCTCGTCGACGCCGCTCACCACCACGTCGGGAGCGAACCCGGCGTCACGCAGGAGCCGGAGACGAGCCGGCGAGCCGGAGGCCAGTACCAGCCGCCGTGCCGCAGGCCGCAGTGGCGCGCGCGGCGAAGGTTCGGAGCACACGGTCACTCCTCCAGCCTAGGGCCCTGGGACGAGGGGTGGTCCGACGGGCTCGCCAGGGCGCCACCCTCTACCCGCGGCGTGCGCGACCATAGGGTGATGACGGAGGTCGGAACCACACTTGCACCCACCCGCAGTGAACCCCAGCTCGACGGGGACCATGAGCGGATGTCTCATATCGTGCTGGAGGGATTCACGCCCGACGGTGGTGACTTCGTGTCTGCAGGCCCGACGGTGGTCGAGGGGATCGTCAACGGAACGGCAGTTCGGGCGTTGTGCGGCAAGGTGTGGGTGCCCGGTCGCGACCCGAAGCGCTACCCGCTCTGTCCTACCTGCAAGGAGATCGCCGAGCGCCAGGGCTGGAAGCTTCCGGCCGGTTGAGGCTCCCGGCGGCCCGTCAGGAGGCGTCCGGTCAGTAACGGTAGGTGTCGGGCTTGAACGGCCCATCCACGGGCACGCCGATGTAGGACGCCTGACGCTCCGTGAGCGTCGTGAGCCGCACGCCGAGGGCGTCGAGGTGCAGACGGGCGACCTTCTCGTCGAGGTGCTTGGGCAGGACGTGGACGCCGACTCCGTACTGGTTGGCCTTGGTGAACAGCTCGATCTGCGCCATGGTCTGGTTGGTGAACGAGCTCGACATCACGAAGCTCGGGTGACCGGTGGCGTTGCCCAGGTTGAGCAGGCGCCCCTCCGACAGGACGATGACGGCGTGGCCGTCGGCGAACACCCACTTGTCGACCTGGGGCTTGATGTTGACCCGCTCCACCCCCGGCAGGGCGGCGAGGCCGGCCATGTCGATCTCGTTGTCGAAGTGCCCGATGTTCCCCACGATGGCCTGGTGCTTCATCTGCCTCATGTGGTCGGCCGTGATGACGTCACGATTGCCGGTGGCCGTCACGAAGATGTCGGCCGTGGCGACCATGTCCTCCAGTGTGGCCACTTGGTAGCCGTCCATCGCTGCCTGTAAGGCGCAGATCGGGTCGATCTCGGTGACCACCACTCGCGCTCCCTGGCCTCGCAGCGATTCGGCGCAGCCCTTGCCGACGTCGCCGTAGCCACAGACGACGGCGACCTTTCCCCCGATCAGGACGTCGGTCGCCCGGTTGATTCCGTCGATGAGCGAGTGACGGCAGCCGTACTTGTTGTCGAACTTCGACTTGGTCACCGCGTCGTTGACGTTGATGGCCGGGAAGAGGAGGGTGCCTTCCCGCTCCATCTCGGCGAGGCGGTGGACGCCGGTGGTGGTCTCCTCGGAGACCCCCTTGATGCCGTTGGCGATGGTCGTCCAACGGGACGGGTCCTCGGCCAAGCTGCGTGCGAGCAGGGAGAGGACGACGGCGAACTCCTCGGACTCCGCCGTCGAGGGGGCGGGCACGGCACCGGCCTTCTCGAACTCGACGCCCTTGTGGACGAGCAGCGTGGCGTCGCCACCGTCGTCGAGGATCATGGTCGGTCCCGCAACCGGCCAGGTGAGGGCCTGCTCGGTGCACCACCAGTACTCTTCGAGGCTCTCGCCCTTCCAGGCGAAGACGGGCACGCCTCGCGGCTCGTCGACCGTGCCGTCGGGCCCGACCACCACGGCGGCGGCGGCGTGGTCCTGTGTCGAGAAGATGTTGCAGCTCGCCCATCGGACCTCGGCGCCCAGTGCCACCAGGGTCTCGATGAGGACAGCGGTCTGGACCGTCATGTGGAGCGACCCGGTGATCCGGGCTCCTCGTAGTGGTTGCTCGGCGGCGAGCTCGGACCGCATCGCCATCAACCCCGGCATCTCGTGCTCGGCCAGCGTGATCTCCTTGCGGCCGAACTCGGCGAGACCGAGATCGGCCACCTTGTGCTGGACCGTCGTACGTTCGCTCGTCATCAAGGCTCCTCGGGTGCGACGACCTCGATACGGTAGCCGAGGGCCCACCTCGGCTCCGTGGCGGTCAGTGCTGCAGCGGGTGTCTCCGGGGCGCCCAGCGCTTCAGCGGGTCACGGCTCGTCCAGCCGCGTCGACGACCCACCACTGACCGCCCAGGTTGTAGAGCCCCTGCCCGGTGGCCTGCCCGGGCGCGGTGTCCGGCAACCAACGGTAGAGCGGCCAGCCGTTGTAGGTGATCTGACGGGAGCCGTTGGTACGAGCCACGGTCGAGAGCAGCTTCGCCGAGATGCCGGGACCAGCGACCGGTCGGGCGACGCCAGCCGGCAGGAGGTCGGGGGGCCACTGCACGGAGCAGATCTGGTAGCAGGTCGGTACCGACCGGTGGTCGGGCACGAAGAGGTAGAGGGTCAGCCCCTGCCCGGTGACCAGCACCGACCCGAGGCCGGGGATCGTTCGGGTGGTGACCTCGTATGGCTGGCCAGCCAGGAGGTCGTGCAGGCCGACCGAGTTGCCGAAGGTTGCCGGAGTGGCTCCTTGTGGGTTGCCTCCGCAGGCGGCCAGGGTCAGCGCTGCCAGCGCGATGGCTCCGACGAGCCGACCGGCACGCCGTCTGGCCGGCGACCCGACTGGGGTGGGGCGACGTGACTGCATGACGCCATGATGGCAGCGACGGCGCGAGATCCTGGCGCAGCGCCCCCCGAGGCCCTCAGCGTCGTCGACGGCGTCGACGCTTCCCGCCCTCGTCGTCCTCCGACCCTCGGGTCTGGCCAGTCTCGCGAGACCGGGGGCTAGCCCCGTCGTACTGGACGGTGACGACGTCGGCCAGGGAGCTCCCGTCGAGAGCCATCTTCAGGATGTCGGGGAATTCAGGACCCCCCTTGACGCCCGCAGGCTTCGGCGCCGTGGCAAAGCCGGAAGTCGGCGGTTCGCTGTCCCGTGCAGCCCTGTCGGTGGGCCCCGAAGCCGGGGGTCGGGGAGTCGCCGGCTGGATGTCGTAGTCGACGGAAGCGCTCACGGCAGCGCCGGCTGCTTCCACGGCCCCTTCTGTGGCCCCGGCCCCGTTCGCTGTCTCGATGTGGGGTGCCTCGCTGGGAGCCGTAGTGCTCGCGACGACCGGTCGGGTCGCGGTGCTCAGGTCTGCCGCCGGCACGGTGGGGACAGGAGCTGGGTCCGGGCCCGGCACCTCGACGCCCGGCACCTCGACGCCCGGCACCGATGCTGGCTCGTTGGTGCTCGTCTCCGGTGGGACCGATGCCGATGCCACGGGCACTGATGCCGATGCCGCAGGACGGGTGGTGGGGGTGTCGAGGTCCGTGGTGACGGGGTCGGACTCTTCAGCAACCGGTTCGATACGTTCCGGGGTGAGCAAGAGGTCGTGGATCGAGAGCATGCCCTCACCCGTCTCCTCGTCGAAGCCCTCTGACTGGTCGGACGCCAGCTCCGGCTCGTGGTCGGACGCCAGCTCCGGCTCGTGGTCGGACGCCAGCTCCGGCTCGTGGTCGCCGTCCGCCAACCCGACGGCAGGGGCGGTGGTCGCCGGCACGTGACTGACCTCGGAGGCTGATGGCTCCGAGTCGAGCAACGAGGTCGGTTCGGAAGCGAGCCCTCCGGGGTCGCTGGCGAGCAGCGAGACAGCCGACTCGGAAGGTTCGCTGAGCCCCGTTTCTGCGTCGGGGTCACGTACCTCACCGCTCGGTCGACCGAGATCACCCGACACAGTGCTCCCCGACGGCGTCTGCCCGGGGCGTGCTCGTGCTATCGGCGCGGACGCAGAGGCAACGGGTCGAGTGGGTGGTCGTCGAGCAGGTGGTGCCGGTGGAGGGCCGGGGCGCAGCGGGGGGCGGACGGCGCCGAGCCCCACGAGGCGTGCTGGTGGTGCCGGCCCGATCGGGGTGGACGACAGGCGTGGGCGGGAAGGGGTCTCCCGGTCAGCGTCGGCTCCAGCGTCGGCTCCAGCGTCGGTTCCAGCGTCGGCTCCAGCGTCGGCTCCA
>JBMFXC010000011.1:0-18245 GCA_049964655.1 Acidimicrobiales bacterium | reverse complement strand
GCGTCGGTTCCAGCGTCGGTTCCAGCGTCGGTTCCAGCGTCGGTTCCAGCGTCGGTTCCAGCGTCGGCTCCAGCGTCGGCTCCAGCGTCGGCTCCAGCGTCGACTGGGGGCTCTGGCTCCTCAACCGGCGACCATGATCCCTCCGGGCTACCCCGGCGTGCGCTCGGAGGCCGCAGCTCAGGCGGATGCCACTTGCCGTCGGCAGCCAACCACCACCCGTCTCCCTGTGACGTGTCGCTCATGCCTGTACCGATCTCTATGCCCGCCCGCGTGGCACGGACCCCTATTACCTCGTCACCAGGGTACGCCGAATGAAGTGCCTGCCGGGTAATCTGCGGTCAGCGTGGCTCCGGCCCCTCCGTGCCCGGCTGACGTTGGGGTCCTCGGTCCCACGTCAGCGCGTCCCGGTGGATCGGCCTGTGGCACGGTCCACGACCATCGATGCGCAGTAGCCGAGCCACGAGCACCGTGCGGACCCCGCTTGTGGCGAGCACGCTGGTAGCGTCGACCCCGCAGTGGTCGATCCGCCGACCCGATTGGGTGCCGCCGGTACTCTGCGGGCCGATGGGCGCCGACCCGGGACGGAGGTGGTGCCATGGCTCGGTGCCCGGTGCGGGTACCGATGGTCAGCTCGGTCGCCGAGCTCGCGGTCGGACCCGCGGTCGACGAAGTCCTCGCGGCACTTCGCACGGTGCTTGCTGCTCCGCTGAGACGTTCGCTGGGCGAGCCCAGAGCTTCCTTCGATGATCGGCCTGGTGACCCCGGTCTCTTCGGACCCGAGTCGGTGACCTGGCGGGTCCACGCAGACACGCCCTCGATGCTGGTCGGTGGGGTCTCCTCGCTGTTGGTCCAGCTCTTGCACCCGGGAGCCATGGCCGGTGTGGCCGACCACTCGGTCTACGAGCACGATCCCGCCGGCCGGCTGCGGCGGACGGGTACTTTCGTGGCGGGGACGACCTTTGGCTCGACACTCACCGCCGAGGCACTCATCGACAACGTGCGCCGGGTCCACCGTCGGGTGGTCGGGACGCGTCCTGACGGGGTTTCGTACCGGGCGTCGGACCCGACGCTGTTGCGCTGGGTCCACGTTGCCGAGCATGCCCAGTTCCTCCGTGCCTATCAGCTCTTCGGTCCGAAGCCCCTTGCACCGGCCGAGGTCGACCGGTACTTCGCCGAGGTTGCCGTAGTGGCACGGAAGCTCGGCGCGACCGCCGTACCGGAGGATGCCGAATCGGTGGCCCGGTGCTTCGCCGAGCTCCGCGGTGAACTGGCCGTCGGCGACCAAGCCCGACATGCCATCCGCTTCATCCTCGAGCCCAAGTCCACCAATCCCGGCGAACGGATGGGCTACGCGGCGTTCGCCGGATCCGCCGTGTCGATCATGCCGGACTGGGCCGCTGTTCTGGCCGGACTGTGGCAACCGTGGCCGGTGCTCGTGGCGAACCGGATGCGGGCTCATGCCCTGTGCCGGACATTGCGGTGGGCGCTCGGTCCGAACGAGCTCGTCGAACGGTCGCTCAGACGCTGTTCGGCCGCCGCGGTCTCGGTGGCATGACGCCGCCGAAGGTGCCCCGAGAGTGCAGAACAGAGAGAGCAGAGAGACACAGAGAAGAGGGGAGCCGATCGTGGCCCAGGTAGAGACGGTCCGAGGCCCGGTGGACACTGCCGAGCTCGGACGCACCTACATGCACGAGCACATCTTCGTGCTCACTGCGGACGTCCAACAGAACTACCCCGGTGAGTGGGGGGACGAAGACGCTCGGGTGGCCGACGCCGTGGACAAGCTCCGAGCGCTGGCCGCCCAGGGGGTCCGCACCATCGTCGATCCGACGGTGGTGGGCCTTGGTCGGTACCTGCCGAGGGTCGTGCGGGTTGCCGAGGCGGTTCCCGAGCTCAACATCGTGGTCGCCACCGGCTGCTACACCTACGACTCGGTGCCGTTCTTCTTCCACCACCGTGGGCCGGCGCTGAATGCCGCCCTTGGCACCGAGGTGCCCGATCCCATGGTCGACCTCTTCGTGGCCGACATCGAGGAGGGGATCACCGGCACCGGGGTCAAGGCCGGCATGCTCAAGTGCGCCATCGACGCCCAGGGGATGACCGAGGGCGTCGAACGGGTGATGCGTGCCGTGGCGTCGGCCCACCACCGCACCGGGACGCCCGTCACGGTGCACACCCATCCCGGCCACCGCACTGGGCTCGACGTGCAGCGTGTGCTGTGCGCGGAGGAAGGCGTCGACCCGCATCGGGTCGTGCTCGGCCATAGCGGCGACACGACCGACGCCGACCACCTGACCGAGCTGGCCGAGGCGGGGTTCGTCCTCGGCATGGACCGCTTCGGGATCAACCTCGACACGACCTTCGAGGCGCGTGCCGACGTCGTCGTCGAGCTGTGCCGGCGCGGCTTCGCCGACCAGATGGTCCTGTCCCAGGATGCCGCCTGCTACATCGACTGGATCGATCCGAACGTCCTCGCCTTCCTGCCTCAGTGGAACTACTTCCACATCGAGAACGACGTCCTGCCGTACCTGCGTGCGCACGGCGTGACCGAGGAGCAACTGACCACGATGCTGGTCGACGTCCCCCGGCGCGTGTTCGAGCTGGGGGGACAGGGGGGCTGACCCGGGGATCGCTCCCGGTTCCGACAGCCAGCGCCCGGCACGGACCCTCGACGAAGTAGCCGGCCCACCGGACTGTGTTGGCTCTCGTCACCCAGGCCCGGCTTCCCTCGGACCGACCCGCGGGTCCTCCCGGAGGCGGTACCGGCCGTCCGGGATGCCACCGACGGGCTCCAAGGCGCGTCGCGACGACTCTGCGGTCCAGCGACCGGGCGGTACCCCTCGGTCGTCGCCTCGTCGTTGCCCAGGGCGAGATTGGCCATCTGGCCGGTCGGGATGGGGGTCGGTAGGGTCGAGTCAGTGCCGACGCCCTCTCCACCGACCGGTCGGCACCGGAGGTTTCCTCGGTCGACCGCAGGGCGATGGCTGCTCGTCGCGCTGCTCGTTGCCACCGCTCTGTTCCGGATGACCCAGAACATGGCGTCGACGACCCTCTCGCTTCTCGCCGGCGAGGCGGTCCACGTGTCTGCAACGGAGATCGGCGTGCTGGGAGCCGGGGTCGGGTTGGTCGGGACTCTGGTCACCCTGCTGTTCTCCCGACGGGTGCCCCACCACCGGGCCGCCGCCTCGGCCATGTGGTCCATGGCGGGGCTGGTCGTCTCGCTCCTGGTGTTGGCCGTGGCGCCGTCCTTCGGCGTGCTGGCCGTCGGGGCGGTGCTCCTCGGGGTGGTCAGCGGGGTCGCGATGCCGGGCCTCCTCAATGCCATCGCGTCGGCAGCAGGTGCAGAGCGCGAGCGGGTCATCGCCCTCTATACGGTCACCCTGAGCGTGAGCCTCGCCGTCGGCCCCTTCCTCGAGACCGTGGTCCTCGGGATCGCCCACCAAGACGTCCGCGTCCCCTATGTCGTCTTCACCGTCTTTCCCCTGGTGGCGGTGGCCGTCCTGGTGAACGCCCGGCGGAGAAGGCGTCGGGCTGGACCGGCGGCGTCCGGAGACCAAGCCGCTCCGACGACACAAGAGGCCAAGGTCGAAGCGACGACGGTGAACGTGGATGTGGTCGGCGACGTTTCCGTGGAAGCGAGCGACGGGTCCGGACCTGAGCCGGCCAGGCAGCCCGGCCTGTTCGCTTCCCGTGCCGGTCGCACCGCGATGGTGGCCCAGTTGCTCTACAACGTGCCTTTCTCGGGGATCACCGTCTTCGGCGCTCTGGTGGCCCGGCGCGGCTTCGGGGTCACGGCCGCCCAGGCCGAGCTCGGGTTCACCGTCTTCTTCGTGTGCTCGTTCCTCGCCCGGGCTTCCGTGGCGTGGCGGTCACCGATCACTGCCAAGCACGCCTTGCTGTGGCTCTCTGCTGCCCTGACCGTTACCGGGCTCGCGCTGATCGGCACCGGCCACGGGCTCGCCCTCCTCCTCGTGGCCATGGGCGTGCTCGGCATCCCCCACGGGCTGACCTTTCCGCTCGCCCTCGCCCTGGTGGCCGAGGCGACGCCGATCGAGGCGCTGCCTCGGGCGAACGCCACGCTCCTCGGGAGCACGAACCTGTCGTCGGTCGTGGTGCCGCTGGCGCTCGGTGCCATCGTGCCGACCGTCGGATACCAGGGGATGATGCTGGCCGTCCTCGTGCCGGTCGTGGTGCTGACCTTCGTGGAGCTGGCGGTCTACCTCTCGCATCGCACTGCGAGCTGAGCTCGACGGGCGCCGTCGGTAGGAGTCGTTCTGCCGCATCGGGGGGTCGAAGGGGCGGCGAGCCCGTGCCACATAGAGGTGGCGGGGGCCGGGCATAACGGTCATCAGGGCCCCGTCCCTGGGGTCGAGGGGGGTGTCTCGACCCCGGGGACGAGGCTGTCGTCCGGTTCCCGCGAGCGGGGGTGGCCCGCTGGAGCCGACGATCTGTCAGGCGTCTCCACGGGCCAAAACGGCGGCCCGCCGGGCCTTCGGGCAACGGGCACCCGCTACGCCTCCGGGGCGGTCGCACGTCGGGCACCACCAGGTTGCACCGGCGCGAGTCCACCGCGGGCCTCCACACGTGGGGCAGGCCACGTCGGGGTCGCCCTCGGTGCAGGTCACGTCGGCATAACGGTGCGAGATGAGCGGGCAGCCTCTGCCGTGGCACACGGCCCAGGTGCCGTCGTCGACGATGGCCTCGACGGGGCACAGCGGGACACAGGCCCCACAGTCGTTGCACCCCAGTGGATCGACGACGTAGGTGACCGGGAACGACGGGGCTTGGCTGATAGCCCGGTGCGGGCAGGATGCCTCGCACACGCCGCAGCCGAAGCACTCGGCGGTGACGGCGACGGCCATCACGCCTCTTGTCCTGTCGTGGCGTCTCTGCTGGACCGCACGCGGCCGATCCCGTCGAAGAGGGCCTGGAGCGTCTCGGCGTAGCGGAAGAACTTGTCTCGCCCCACCGGGTCGTCCGACGAGAGCTGGAGCGGCCATCCGGCGATGCTCAGGGCATTGAGTGAGTGGGAGATGTCGGCGCCGTCGTTGGCGAGGATGTTCTCCACCAGCTCCTGCCACGATGCCGTCTCGCCGCGCAGCACCGCGTCGAATGACGAGACCTCTTGCGGGCCGAGCCGGTGGGTGACCGTGATGTCGTAGCCGTCCAGGACGACGCCGTACCGGGCGGTGTCCGTCTCCGAGGTGACCTCGATGAGGAGCCGGAAGTCGGCCATGCCCAGCGCGGCCAGCCGTTCGGCCTCGCCTTGAGCGACGTCCGCCAGCGCCTCGAACCAGGCGTCTGGCCCGTCGTCGGCACCCAGGGCCGGCAGGTCGGAAGTGGTCGTGGCCATGTCAGCTCATGCCCCTGTCCGCACGCCAGTGCCGGCGCCGGAACCGACCACGTCGCTGCCTTCGAGCAGCACCGCGGGCAGCTTGGTCCGATGGCGCCGGGGGAGGCCGGCGTGCTCACACCGCTGGAAGTACTCCTCGATGATCTGTCGCCGCACCACGTCGCTGCCGCTGGCCCCCATCTGGGTGGCCGCCTCGACGCTGCCGGCGAGCAGGATGGCGGTGGGCTCGACGACTTCGGGAGTCGAGAACAACATCGAGATGATGTCCTCGCCCCGATCGAGGTAGGCGTGGTAGTCCTCGGCGAGTGACGGGTCCTCGTTCAGGCGAAAGCGGAGGTGCATGGTTCCGTAGGCGACGTGGCGCGCTTCGTCCTGCATGCAGAGGCGGAAGATCCGCTTTTCGACGGGGGAGGGGGCGATGAGCTCGCCTGCCCGGAAGAGCGAGAGCACGATGCCCTCGCCGAGCAGGTGCATGAGCGCCGAGCCCTCGTCGTAGCTTTGGGCGTCGAGGATGAGGGCGAGAAAGCGCTCGACCACCGACTTGGCTTGCCCCAGCCCGCCTCCGTTGGCCAGAGCCCGCTTCCGGAAGACCTCGGTGTGCCGGGCCTCGTCCATGCACTGCGTGCAGAGGAACATCTTGGCTTCCACGAACTGGTGGTTGATCCGCCACAGCCACTTGGCCGGGAAGTCCGAGGCCACCATCTCGACCTCGGAGAGCACGGTGCACAGTTGCGACATGGCGTGTTCGAGGTCGGGGTCGAGCTCGGGGAGCTCGGTCCACGGGATGTCGCGCGTCGCGCTCCACTGGCGGCTGACGGCCTCTTCGTAGAGCTCCATCACGTTGTCGGACCAGACCTCGGCCTTGGAGTTGATGGTGTAGCCGAGGTCGGGCATGTCGGGATCGACCGCCGAGCCCCGGGGTGCCATGGAGCGGGCGGTGGCGACGTCAGGGACCTGCCCGTAGCTCCCCGTCGCGATGTCCCGCAACGTGAGGCCCACTTTGGACGGCTGAGCGTGGACGCCCCACTCGCCAGTCGGGCCCCGCAGCCAGCCGAGGTCGAGCTGCCCTTGCTTCAGGCGTTCGAGGTAACCGACATCGAGCGCGTTAGCCGTCATGCACCCTCCCCCACAGCCACCGCCAACCAACGCGAGGCACCCGAAGGAGCCCCGCTCCTGCCGTCAAGCTTTACTCGTATAGTGAAACACTTTATGTATAACTGTCAAGCATGTGATGGACTGACCACGCCGGTAGGCCCCCGCTCCAGACGCAGGCCCGGCGGATTGTGGACGGAGTGGCGGCTCGGTCCGATCGGCCGGGGCTGCCGAGCCGGGTTGCAGCGGACGGCTCGGAGCGCGAGCCTTCCCTCTCGGTGGCTGAGGAGCGCGGGGATACCCGTAGTCGCACGGTGACCCGGCGTCCGTTGGAGGTCCCCTGGCACTCCTGTCGTCGGTAGCTTCAGTCCGAAGCGCGACGGACGACCGCTTCGGCGGACTGGTAGGCGCGCTCGAGGTCGCGAAGGAGCTGTTCGACGGCGAGGCGGCCCGCGGCGAGCGCATCGGCGGTGTCCCGGCCGGCCTCGCCCAGACCTGACCGAGCGGCCAGGTAGGCGTTCTCGGCCACGTCGATCCGCTCGCGCAACTGGTCGCGCACGTCCATCGCCGCCAGGTCGAGCTGAAGCCGGAGCTCGTCGATCCGTCCTCGCCACTCCTGGAGCGCCTGCTCGGCCGCAGCTCCGTCAAGCTTCGTGGTGTCCTGGCTGGTTTCGTGTAGTTTCGGCATTCTCCACTCCTTTCCGCACCGTGGGGTCCGAGGTCCGCAGGGACCCGGGCCCTCGCTCCTGTCAGCCTGTGCCCCATACCGGGCAGCGGGAAGTGCCGAACGGCCCAAGGACGCCCGGACCTGCGCCAGGGCGGCGACTCGAGGGCATGAGCCCCCTACGTGGTGGGGTTTCGAGGCCGGGCCTGGTTCCGCCACCGTGCGACGGTGCGTTCACTACCGCGGGTTCACCGCGTCTCGAGAGCTGCTTGGTGGTGGCGCCACAGACCCACTACGTGGAGTATCAAAGGTGCTGCATTCGGTGGCCAATTCCGTGCCAATCCGAGCGACGACCGGGCCAACCTGGCGGCAGCACTGGCGTGTAGCGGATCTGTTGGAAAAGATCAAGATTGACGTTTTATTACTGGGCGGTCACCGTATTCGTCATGCGCAAGCGAGCAAGATGGATCAGGGTGGGGTGCGCGCTGACGACCGGGGTGGGTGCGTACGCTCTCGTGGTGGGCGGGGTGGCGGTGGCCGCCCCCCCCGCAGGGGCGGCGACTCCGGGGATCGCCACTGCGTCGGCACTGACGGGTGGCACGGCGACGATCGGCAAGCGGATCTCGGCCAGCGGCATCACCGGTCTGGCCACCGGCACGCTCCAGCTGGGGGCAGGCGGTGTGTTCGACGTCGTCCTCCCGCAGAAGAACGTGCAGCTCCTTCCGACGACGGCGACGATGTCGCTTGGCTTCCTCAAGCTCGACTTGCCGACGACGTTCAGCGCGAACAGCGCCATCACTGGCACGGCGACGCTCGGCTCTGGCGGCATCAATGCCACCCTCACCTCGTCGTTGTCGACGACGGCCCAGGTCGGTCCGTTCTCGTGCACCATCGGACCGATCGTGGCCAGTTTGACGACGGGGAGCAGCGGTTCCCTGACCGGGACACCGTTCACCGGGGCCCTGACGGGCGAGGAGTCGGGGGTGCTCGTGGCCAACGACTTCGCCGTCCCCGCGGTCCAGGCGACGTCGTCGTGCCCCGGCCTCGTCGCCGGCCTGGTCAACATCCTGGCCGGCCTGCCGTTGGCTCCCGGCGCCTCGTCGCTCACCTTCCACGCCGCCCTGGTCAACGGACTGACCGGGGCCCCGCACCAGCTCGTCACCGTGCCGACCAGTGGTGCGGCAGGTACTCAGGTCGCCGTCATCGGCACTGGCTGGTCCCCGACGACGGCAGCTCAGTTGGCGTTCACGAGTGGGCATCCGGCATCCACCGGAACGGCGGCGGTCGACAGCTCGGGAGCGTTGGGCGGATTCCTGTCGGTGACGAGCTCGGACACCGCCGGCTCCAATCCGATCGTGGCGACGCAAGGCACGGCGACGGCGTCGACACCGTTCACGGTGGTGGGAACACACAACGGGGGGTTCTTCTGGCCGTTCGGCTGGTAGCCACCTGACGGCGGGCTCGGTGGACGAGCCCGACCGGAACCGATGACCGGCCGGTGTCGCTCAGGCGGCGCCGGCCGGTGCGCGTCGCGACCGCTGTCCGCCGTTTCGATCGCTCGTGCCGGGGCCATCTGCAGGGTTCCGGCCTCCCGGCGTCGACGAGCCTCGCGCCGGCGGTGCCGGCGGTGCCGGCTTGCTCAGGTGCCGGCTTGCTCGGCGGCCAGGCCCGCCCTGGCGCGTGGCCCGCCGGGAGCGGTGCCCTTGGCTACTACCAGCACGACGTACGCCGTGACGAGCGCCCACGCCATGGGCCGATTGAGGCTGCGCCGGGCTTTCCATCCAACGACCATCAAGGCGGCGGTGGCGGCCCAGCCCTCGACGGAGACCGGCTCCAGCCCCCAACCCAGTCGTCGGGGGCCGAACCACACCTTCGTCCCGACCAGTGGTGTGAGCCGCACGGCACCACTCTCGCGCCTCGGCGCCTCGGCGCGTCGGGATGCGACTGCCCCGAGTAGGTAGAACGCGATGAGGTCCTGGCTCGCGCCTCGGCGCGTCGGGATGCAGCCCTGAGCAGCCGCCACCTCGGAGCTGTCGCACGTCCGTGCCATGCTGTGGCCTATGGCGCAACGGGAGGATCTGGTCTCGGGCCAAACCTGGTCCGACGGCGATCTCGTCGGTTTCGACCTCGAGACGACCGGCCCCGATCCCCTCACCGACGTCCCCGTCCAGTACGCCCTGGTGTGGCGCCGAGAGGGGCAGATGCGTGTCGACCAGGGGCTCGTCAACCCCGGTCGCCCGATCCCCGCCGGCGCCATTGCCGTTCACGGCATCACCGACGAGCAGGCAGCGACCGGACAGCCGCTGGACACGTCCGTGCGGGCGATCGCCTCGGCGCTCCTCGAGGCCAGCGTGGCCGGCATCCCGCTGGTCGGCATGAACGTCGTCTTCGACCTCACCATGGTGGACGCCACGCTGCGCCGGCTCGGGGACGATGGCCTCGTCGAACAGGGCTGGTCCGGCCCCGTGCTCGACCTGCGCGTGCTCGACCGCCAGGTCGACCGGTACCGCAAGGGTGGACGTCGCCTCGTCGACCTGTGCGCCCACTACGGCGTCACGGGTCGCGGCGACCTCCACGACGCCACCAGCGACGTGTACGCCGCCGTCCGCTGCGTGCTCGCCATCGCGGCCGCCAAGGAGGAACTGGCTGCCTGCCGGCCTGAAGAGCTGCACGCCCTCCAGGTGGACTGGTACCGCGAACAGCAGCAGTCACTGAGCGACTACTTCGTCCGCCAGGGTCGGCCCGCCATCCCCGAGTGGCAGTGCACCTGGCCGATCTGGCGCGGCCCCGAGGCCGGCTGACAGCCTTCGACCTCGAGGTTTCCGGAGCGGGACGTGGGCGTCGACGCCGCACCGGTCTCGTGGGGGACGACTCGGGGGACGACGGCGGGCGCAGAGCCATGCGGGCGCTGGGCCCAGGTGGGCACGGACCGGCCCGCCACCGAGCGGGCCGGTCCGTGGTGAGCCTGAAGCTTCGCCTCGTTAGTCCTCGTCCCCGGCAGTCGGGTTGGTGCGCATCTGTTCGTCGATCATGGAGACGACCGAGGAGTCGACGAGGGTAGTGACGTCGCCGAGGTCGCGGTGCTCGGCCACGTCGCGCAGGAGGCGCCGCATGATCTTGCCGCTCCGGGTCTTGGGCAGGTCCGGGGTGAGCAGGATCTGGCGGGGCTTGGCGATGGGGGAGATGACGGTGGCCACGTGGTCGCGCAGCTCGCGCACCAGGGACTCGCCCTCTTCTCCCGCGACCTCTCCCTTGACGGTCACGAAGGCCACCACCGCCTGCCCGGTGGTGGCGTCGCTGGCCCCGACCACGGCCGCCTCGGCCACCCGGGGGTGGCTGACCAGAGCGTGCTCGATCTCGGCGGTGGAGATCCGGTGCCCTGACACGTTCATCACGTCGTCGACCCGGCCGAGCAGCCACAGGTCGCCGTCGTCGTCGAGCTTGGCCCCGTCGCCGGCGAAGTAGTAACCGGGGAAGCGGCTCCAGTAGGTCTCCTGGTAGCGCTCGGGGTCGCCCCAGATGCCGCGCAGCATGCCCGGCCACGGCTCGGTGAGCACCAGGTAGCCGCCCTCGCCGTTGCCGACCTCGTTGCCGTCGTTGTCGATGACCTTGGCGCTGATACCGGGCAGCGGACGCATGGCCGCCCCCGGCTTGGTGGCGGTGATCCCCGGTAGCGGCGAGATCATGATGCCGCCCGTCTCGGTCTGCCACCAGGTGTCGACGATCGGGCACCGGTCGCGCCCGATGTTCGTCCGGTACCACATCCACGCCTCGGGGTTGATGGGCTCGCCCACCGAGCCGAGCAGCCGGAGGCTCGAGAGGTCGTGGGCGGCCGGCAGCTCCTCGCCCCACTTCATGAGCGTGCGGATGGTGGTGGGCGCCGTGTAGAGGATCGACACCTGGTACTGCTCGACGATGCGCCACCACCGGTCCTGTCCGCCGGCATCCGGGGTCCCCTCGTACATGACGGAGGTGACGCCGTTCGCCAGGGGGCCGTAGACGATGTAGCTGTGACCGGTGACCCAGCCGATGTCGGCAGCCGTCCAGAAGACGTCCTCCTCGGGCTTCACGTCGAAGACCAGGCGGTGGGTGGCCGACGTGTGGACGAGGTAGCCGCCGGTGGTGTGGAGGATGCCCTTGGGCTTCGCCGTGGTGCCGCTCGTGTACATGATGTAGAGCGGGTGCTCGGCGTCGAAGGCCTCGGCCTCGTGCGTCCTGGGCTGGCGGTCGACCAGGTCGTGCCACCAGTGGTCCCGCCCCTCCTGCCACGCCACGTCCTGGCCGGTCCGCCGTACGACGAGCACCGAGCGCACCTCGGGGCACTGCTCGAGGGCGGTATCGACGGCCGGCTTGAGCGGCGAGATGGCACCACGGCGCCATCCGCCGTCGGCAGTGATCACCACCCGGGCGTCAGCGTCGAGGATGCGACTGGCCAGAGCGTCGGCGGAGAACCCGCCGAAGATCACCGAGTGAGGGGCGCCGAGACGAGCGCAGGCCAGCATGGCTACCACTGCCTCGGGGACCATCGGGAGATAGATGGCCACCCGGTCGCCGGCTACGACGCCGAGCTCGGCGAGGGCGTTGGCCGCCTGGCACACCATCCCTTCGAGGTCGGCGTAGGTGATGGTGCGGGTGTCGCCCTCGGGCTCGCCCACCCAGTGGAAGGCCACCCGGTCGCCGTGGCCAGCGGCCACGTGGCGGTCGACGCAGTTGACCGCGGCGTTGAGCTTCCCGCCGACGAACCACTTGGCGTAGGGAAGGTCCCACTCGAGGACCCGTTCCCACCGCTGCTCCCACTGGAGGTGCCCGGCTTGGCGTTCCCACCAGGCGAGGCGGTCGGCCGCCGCCTCCTCGTAGATGCCCGGACGGGCGTTGGCCTGCTCGACGAAGCCCGGCGGAGGCGGGAACTGGCGGGTCTCGTGGAGGAGGGCAGAGAGGGCGGGGCCGGTCTGCGGTGGGTTGGTGTCGGTCATCGTGGTCGTCCTTCCCCCAGGGTCGCCCTGGGATGTGATTCGATCGAGTAGCGGTGTGGTCGGCCGGTGGCGGGCGGGATCAACGGCCGAGCGGGCCGGTCGGCAGCACGGCCTTGCCGAACGTCTCGTTCGTCACCCCGGCAAACGAGGCGTACCACGCTGCGGCAGCGGTGGCCACACCGAACCAGCCGCCGGCCTTCACCAGCCCTACCGAGGACTGGAAGTTGCCGATGGTGAGCAGGACGAAGGTCACGGTCAGCAGCACGAAGGTCACCACCAGGACGACCGACAACCGGAAGGTCGAGATGAGCATGTAGGCGGTGAAGATGGTCCACCCGAGCAGGAAGACGCCGACCACGGTCGCCGCGTCTGCCTTGGCCACCCCCGGCATGATGAACTTGATCAGCACGTAGAACGAGACCCAAAAGCCTCCGTACGAGGTGAAGGCGAGGGCGCCGAACGTGTTGCGCCGGGCGAACTCCCACATGCCGGCGAAGATCTGGATAACGCCCCCGTAGACGAGGGCGAGCGCGAGGGCGGTGCTCACGGCCGGGCCCCAGATGTCGGCGTTGGAGACGCTCAACGCGAAGGTGGTCATGGCGAAGGCAGCCAGCCCGAGCGGTCCCGGGTCGGCTACCCGGTGCGCGGGTGGCGGCGTGTCGTGGACCGACGGCGAGTCGTTGCTCATGAAGTTCCCTCCCCTGGGTGTACAGCGTTTCTCTCGCGATGGTGCAGAGGGACGCGCTCGCAGGCAAGGACACTGACCGGTAAGTCTTCGAGCGGCTGGGGGCACACGACGAGTGGTCGGTAGGGCTCGACGAACGGGCGACCGGCGGGGGGAGGCAGGGCACCGGCTGGACGGGAGCCGGGGCGAGCCGGGGAGTTCCCGGGAGTGTCCGGGAGTGCCCGGGAGTTCCCGGAAGCAGGACCAATCAACGGTCGAGTGCCGTGCAGGCCGCTGTGGCATGCTGGCCACCACGTCGAGCTCGCCTGACGGGGGGGCGCCTCGCTGCTGTGGGCGGTCGTCGCCCGCGCCGGAACGGTGCCAGTGGTAAGGAGATCGTGACAGAGCTGCTGTGGCTTGCCGTCGCCGCCGTGGTGGTGCTGCTGGGCGTCGTCCTGGGCTTTGTCGTCCGCGGCGAACGCCGACTGGGAACGCCTGCCCAGCGGGCCGGGTACGCCACCTTGCGGACGGCGAACCTCCTCGCCCCGTCGTTGCGGAGCGGGCTCCACGGTGCAGGCTCGGGGAAGGTGACGGCCCATCTGCAGTCCCTGCTCGGCACGCCGGGCGTCGTCTTGGCCGACGTGGCGGGCGTCATCGCCGTCGCCGGCGTCGACGAGGTTCACCAGGTGCTGCTCGAGGGCCCGGTGGCGAGGGTGGTGACCACCGGCGAGCCCCAGGTGCTGGCGGCCGCCGACCTCGCCTGTGCCCGAGGTCCCACCTGTACGCTGCAGGCCGCCGTCGTGGCGCCGTTGGCCGTCGACGGCACGGTGGTGGGTGCGTTGGTGGCGGCCGGACCGTCGGCCCCGGCCGGACTGCTCCGTCTGGCCAGCGAGGTGGCGCAGTTCATCGCCACCCAGCTCGAACTGGCCGAGCTCGACCGCTCCCGCCGGCGCGCCGCCCAGGCTGAGCTTCGCTTCCTGCGGGCGCAGATCTCGCCGCACTTCATCTACAACGCCATCACCGCCATCGAGTCCTTCGTGCGCACCGATCCCGACCGAGCCCGTGAGCTGCTCGTGCAGTTCGCCGACTTCACCCGCTACAGCTTTCGAGGGCGCGACCAGTTCGTCACCGTGGCCGAGGAGCTCCGCTTGGTGGACACCTACCTCGAGCTCGAGCGAGCCCGCTTCGGCGACCGTCTGGCCGTCACCCTGCGCGTGGCGCCCGAGGTGCTCTCGGTACGGGTGCCGTCGCTCATCCTCCAGCCCCTGGTCGAGAACGCGGTGCGCCACGGGCTGGAGCCGAGCGGTCGGACGGGCCACCTGTCGATCGCCGCTCACGACGCCGGCAGCGACGCGGTGATCACGGTCGAGGACGACGGTGCCGGTGCCGACCCGGAACGGGTGCGGCGGGTGCTGTCGGGGCGGGAGAACGGTGACGCCGTCGGCCTCCACAACGTGGACGAGCGCCTGCGCACGGTGTTCGGCGAGCAGTTCGGCCTGGTGGTCGAGACGGGGATCGACGCGGGGACCAAGGTCACCGTCCGCATCCCGAAGTACCAGGTGGCGGTGCCGGCGTCGTGATCGCTACCGGTGGCGGGAGCAGCATCGGCGAGCCGGTCGGCGGGCTGTCGGTCCTGGCTGTGGACGACGAGGGCCCCTCGCTCGACGAGCTGGTCTACTTGCTGCGGACCGACCCTCGGGTGGAGATCGCCCAGGCCGCCTCCAACGCTACCGAGGCGCTCCGGCTCCTCCGGGATCGCCCGTTCGACCTGGTCCTCCTCGACGTCCGTATGCCCGGGCTCGACGGTCTCGAGCTGGCGACGATCCTGACCAGGTTCGCCACGCCACCGGCGATCGCCTTCGTGACCGCCCACGAGGAGCACGCCGTCGACGCGTTCGGCGTGGGGGCTGTCGACTACCTGCTGAAGCCCGTCACCGCCGACCGGCTGGCCAGCGTGCTCGACCGCGCTGCTCCTCCGGCCCGGTGGTCGGCTGCCGACGACAACAACAACGGGGGTCGCCTCGACGTGATCGCCGCCGACGTCGGGAGCGCGACCCGGATGATCCGGCGGGACGAGGTGGCCTGGGTCGAGGCCTCGGGCGACTACGTGCGGATCCACACCAAGGACGGGTCGCACTACCTGGTGCGCATACCCATGGTCGCCCTCGAGGAGCAGTGGGTGCCCCACGGGTTCGTCCGGGTCCACCGCGGCTACCTGGTCGACCTGGCCGAGGTGCGGGAGGTCCGCACCGAGGGCACCCGCACGTCGGTGCAGGTCGGCGACACGGTCCTGCCGGTGAGCCGGCGGCACGCCGCCGAGCTCCGGCATCGGTTGCTGGGCGGCACCCTGGGGTACCGGCGATGACCGCCCCTCCGGTCCCGCCCGTCCCGGCGGGCGTCACCCCTCGTTCGGACGGGGCACCCGTGCGCCAGGCAGTGCGGGCCCCGGTCCGAGGCACGATCGACCGCACCGGCATCCCGGGCGGCGACGACCTCCTGCGTCGCGACGAGTACGGCCGCGCCCTCCTCGGCTCGCTGATGCGGGCGCAGTTGGGGGCGACGGTGAGCGTGCTCGGCCCGGCAGTCCTCCTCCTCGCCCTCTATCCCCTCCTGGCCGTGCTGGTCCCAGGTCTCGGTCGCGACC
Organism: Acidimicrobiales bacterium; assembly: GCA_049964655.1. Classification (GTDB taxonomy): domain Bacteria; phylum Actinomycetota; class Acidimicrobiia; order Acidimicrobiales; family RAAP-2; genus JAJZJT01. The sequence goes on along the minus strand of JBMFXC010000011.1, from coordinate 2,855 downwards.
AGGTCGTCGGGGTCCCGCTCACGCTCGTGGTGCTGGGGGGAGGGATCTACCCGCCGCTCGTGGCGCTCGGCTTCTGGTACGTACGGCGGGCCGAGCAGTTGGAACGCCGGTTCGGCGAGCTGCTGGACGACCGCTGACGTGGCTGCCCCGCTGTCGGTCGGTGCCGTCGTGGTCGTCACGGTGACGACTGCCGTCATCGGCATGCGGGGCATGCGGGTCGCCCGGACTCCGGCCGACTTCATGGTGGCGGCACGCCAGGTCCCGCCGTTGCTCAACGCGTCGGCCATCTCCGGCGAGTACCTGTCGGCGGCGTCGTTCCTCGGCATCGCCGGCCTGGCCATGTTGGAGGGGCTGGGCGCCCTGTGGTACGCAGTCGGCTACGCGACCGGCTACCTGGTGCTGCTGGCCACCGTGGCTGCCCCGCTGCGTCGGTTCGGCGCCTACACCATCCCCGACTTCGCCGAAGGACGCCTCGGGTCGCCCCGCCTGCGCCGGTGGGCGACGGTGATGGTGCTGGTCATCTGTGGCTTCTACCTGATCCCGCAGTTCAACGGGGCAGGCATCACCCTCCAGGCCACCCTGGGCGGTCCCTACTGGGTCGGCGTCGTCGTCCTCGGCGTCGTGGTCACCGCCGGGATCGCCAGCGGGGGGATGAAGGGCATCACCGTCGTCCAGGCGTTCCTCTACTGGATGAAGGTGACGGCGATCGCCGTACCTGCCGTCGTCCTCGTGCTCGCCGTGTCCCACCCGTCCTTCGGCACCGTGGAGGGTCCGGCACCGACCACCTTCACCCGCGCGACCCTGGTGCGGTTCCCCGACACCACGCGCATGAACGTCCTCCGGCCCGTCACCGTGCGCGCCACCGGCACCGTCGACGGCACTCGGGTGCACGGCACCCTCACGCTCCGTCCGGGCCCGCAGGTCGTGGCGGCCGGGACGTCGCTCCGGTTCCCGGCCGGTGCGCCGGCACCGACCGTGTCGCCGGTCACCGGCAGCTCGTGGTCCTCGCCCCTCCTCCACCTGGGCGGACGCCACGGGCATCCGCTGGCCGCCACCTACGGCGTGCTGCTGGCCACCGTCTTCGGTGCCATGGGCCTTCCGCACATCCTCGTCCGCTTCTACACGAACCGAGACGGCCAGGCGGCTCGCCGGACCACGGCCTTCGTCCTGCTGCTGGTATCGACCTTCTACCTGTTCCCGGCGGTGTTCGCCGTACTGGGCCGCATGGAGGCGCCTGCCCTCTACCTGACCGGGCAGACCGACTCGGTGGTGCTGGTGCTGCCTCGGATCATGGTGGCGGGGCTCGGCGGCGAGGTCCTGGCCGCGCTGGTGGCTGCGGGGGCGTTCGCGGCCTTCCTCTCCACGTCCTCGGGCCTGCTCATCGCCATGGCTGGCGCGCTGTCCCACGACATCATGGGTTGGGGGGTACGTGCGTTCCGTCTGTCGGCCCTGGTGCTCGGCATGCTCGTCACCGGGGCCGGGCTGCTGGTGGCGTCGGTCCCCATCAACGTGCTGGTGGGCTGGGCGTTCGCCGTGGCCGCCTCGTCGTTCTGCCCGCTCTTGCTGCTTGGCATCTGGTGGCCGCGGCTGACCCGGGTGGGTGCGATGTGGGGACTGGCCCTCGGCGGGGGGACGTCTTCGCTCGCCGTGGTGGCCTCGATGGCCGGCTTCGGCGGCACCGGGTGGTCGGCGCTCTTGCTGGGCGAGCCTGCCATCTGGACGGTCCCCGTCGCCTTCGCTGCCATGGTGGTCGGTTCGCTCCTCACCCCTGGGGCCGTTCCTGCCAACCTGACCGACCTGCTCGTGACCATGCACTTGCCCGAGCGGCTGCGGCGGGGGCCCGTCGGTGGAGCCGAGCAGGTGGGTTAGGAGCGCCGTCCTGCCGGGGTTGCCCGCCTCGTCGGAGTTGCCCGACCATCTGGGTCGACCGACGACGGCGCTCTGGGAACGAGGCCCACCGGGCCAGGGCAGTTCGGGTGGGTCAACGCGACGAGCTCCGGTACCGCCAGACGGCGAGGGGGATCATCACCACGAGGAAGCCGGTGGTCCACAGGACCGACTGGACGACCCAGGTGGCCACCGGCCCGCCGATCATCAGGTCGCGGCATGCGGTGGCCGTGACGCTGACTGGTTGGTAGGTGGCGAACCCCCGGAGCCAGCCGGGCATGAACTGGACGGGGACGAAGGTGGACGAGGCGAAGGTCAGCGGGAACAGCAGGGGGAAGGACATGACCTGGGCGGTCTCGCTGTTCGGCGCCGACAGGCCGATGAAGGCGAACCCCCAGGACAGCGCATAGGCGAACAGGAGAATGAGGCCGACGGCGGCAAGGAAGGCAGTGGCGCTCCCCGACGGACGGAAGCCGACGGCGAAACCGACGCCGGTCATGATGACGACGACGACCACGTTGCGGCACAAGTCGGCCGAGGTGCGTCCGGCCAGCACGGCCGCCCGAGCCATGGGCAGGGCCCGGAAGCGCTCGACGAGGCCCTGCTGCAAGTCCTCGGCCAGACCGATGCTGGTGGAGACGGCGCCGAAGGCCACCGTCTGGACGAACACGCCTGGGAGCAGGAAGTCCACGTAGGGGACCTTGGACGGAGGGTGGATAGCACCGCCGAAGACGTACCGGAAGAGCAGGACGAACATCACCGGCTGGACCAGCGAGAAGAACAAGTTGATCGGCACTCGCGTGTAGTGGAGGAGGTTGCGGCGCGTGATGGTCGCGGTGTCGCCGAGCGCCCGGGCGACACGCCTGGCCGGGTGGACCCGTGGCGCCAGGGTGGCGACGCTCACGACCGCCCTCCGGTCCCCGCGCCGACGGCGCTCTCTCCTGCGCCGCTCCCCTCGGTCCCCGTGC
>JBMFXC010000010.1:39571-49183 GCA_049964655.1 Acidimicrobiales bacterium | reverse complement strand
CTAGACGAAGGGGCGATCGCGTCGCGACACGGTCGGTCGCGACCACCACCGCCCGCTGAACCGCCAGGTCGGCAGGCCGCTCGGCTCGGGCTCGGCGATGACACGCCGACGTGGCCAGACCTGGTCCACCGCAGCGACCACGGCAGCGAGAAGCGCATCGTCCATCCGGGGCGTCACGGCGCTGCCAGGGACGAGAGCTGCAGGAGGCGCCGGTGCCCTCAGGGCAGGGCTTGCAGCAGGCAACGGGGCGACTGCGGCCGGCTCAGGCGACGTGGGTTCGTTCACAGCGGCATGTTCCCGTGCTTGCGCTTGGGAAGGTCCTCCCGCTTCGAGACGAGCAGCTCGAGGCTGCGCACCAGTACCCGACGGGTGTCAGCCGGGTCGATGACGTCGTCGACGTAGCCACGCTCGGCCGCCGCGTAGGGGTTGGCGTACCGCTCGGTGTACTCCTCGACGAGCTCGCGGCGCCGGGCCACCGGGTCGGTCGCCTCGGCGAGCTCGCGGCGGTAGACGATCTCCACCGCGCCTTCGGGACCCATGACGGCCAGCTCCGCCGACGGCCAGGCGAAGGCCAAGTCGGCACCGATCGACTTCGAGTTCATGACCACGTAGGCGCCGCCATAGGCCTTACGGGTGATCACCTGCACCCGGGGGACCGTCGACTCGCAGTAGGCGTAGAGGAGCTTGGCCCCGTGGCGGATGATCCCGCCGTACTCCTGGTCGGTACCGGGCATGAACCCGGGGACGTCGACGAAGGTGACGAGCGGCAGGTTGAAGGCGTCACAGGTGCGGACGAAGCGGGCACCCTTCTCCGAGGCGTCGATGTCGAGGACGCCGGCGAGCATCTGGGGCTGGTTGCCGACGATGCCGACCGCCCGGCCCCCGATGCGAGCGAACCCGCACACGAGGTTCATGGCCCAGTGGTGGTGGACCTCGAAGAACTCACCGTCGTCGACGACCGCCTCGATGACCTTCTTCATGTCGTAGGGCTGGTTCGGGGACGCCGGCATCAGGGCGGAGAGCTCGGGGGTCGACCGCTCGGGGTCGTCACCCGTCTCGATGTGAGGCGCTTCCTCGAGGTTGTTCGAGGGGAGGAACGACAACAGGTAGCGGACGTCGTCGAGACAGGCTTTCTCGTCAGGGGAGACGAAGGTGGCGACCCCTGACTTGGTGGCATGGCTCATAGCGCCGCCGAGCTCTTCGAGGGTGACCTCCTCGCCGGTCACCGTCTTCACGACGTCGGGACCGGTGATGAACATGTGGCTCGTGCCCTCGACCATGAAGATGAAGTCGGTCATGGCCGGGCTGTAGACGGCGCCCCCGGCGCACGGCCCGAGGATCACGCTGATCTGAGGGATGACCCCCGAGGCCTGGGCATTGCGGTGGAAGATGCCGCCATAGGAGTGGAGCGACACCACGCCCTCTTGGATACGGGCACCGGCACCGTCGTTGAGGCCGATCATGGGGACGCCGATCGAAGCGGCCAGGTCCATGATCTTGTGGATCTTCTCGGCAAAGACCTCGCCGAGGGCACCGCCGAAGACGGTGAAATCTTGGCTGAAGACGCACACGCGACGGCCGTCGATGGTCCCGAAGCCGGTGATCACACCGTCGGTATAGGGACGGTTGTCCTCGAGGCCCATGCCGTGAGCCCGGTGGCGGGCCAGCATGTCGAGCTCTTGGAAGGAGCCCTCGTCGAGCAGGTAGTCGAGCCGCTCGCGGGCGGTCATCTTCCCCTTGGCGTGGTGTCGCTCGACCGCGTGGGGGGATCCGGCGTTGCGAGCCTGCTCGCGCCGTTCGGCGAGCTCGGCGAGGCGTTGGGTCATCGGGTGATCCATGTCCCGCGAGGCTATCGGACGGCGGGCCGGTGCTCGCAGAGCGCTATCGGGCTCGGTTCCCACCAGTGGACAGGCACGCGTGGCAGGATCGTCCCATGGGAAGCAGTGGCGCAGCGGGAGCACGGCACCACGAGAGGGGCCGTGGGCCCCTGGCGACGGGGCACGACCGAAGGGCCGGACGGACGGCACCACAACGCAGGCGCTGGAGCCGTCTGGTGGCCCTCGCCGCGATCACCGTTGCCGCAGCCACGCTCGCCGCCTGCGGATCGCCCTCGACGACCGGCGCTGCGACGGGAACGACGTCGCCGGCAAAGGAAACGCTGACCGCCTTTCCACCCCTGCACGTCGTCCACCCGAGCGGTGCCGCTCCCGGAACGGCTGCCGCCGTCCCCTATCTGGCCGACGCGGCCGGACAGCGGGTGGTGCTCCGGGGGGTGGCAGCCAGCGGGTTCGAGGACCAGGCCTACAGCGGCGCCACCGGCACGACCCCCCACTACCCCATTGACCCGGCTGCCTACGACGGCCGGTGCCCGACGAACGACGGGCGGGCTCCGGACCCGCCGGTGTGCGAGGTCGAGGCTGCACTGCCCCCAGGGCGCCAGTCGAGCGCACCGGGGTCCGAGGACGACTTCGCCCAGATGCGGGCCGACGGGTTCGACCTCGTGCGGCTCACCATCGACTGGAGCGAGCTGGAACCGACTCCGGGCCACTACTCGACGACCTTCCTCGACCGGATCGCGCAGGTCGTCGGATGGGCCGGTCAGCAGGGGATCCGGGTCATCCTCGACCTGCACCAAGACGGCTACTCGCGCTTCTTGACCACCCCGGCCGACGCGTCCGTCCCGCAACAGACGGCTCCGGCCGGTTGCACGCCGTCGAACGGACAGGACGGTGCTCCCGCCTGGGCCGTCTTCACCGACGGCAAGCCGAGCTGCGCGTTCGACGGACAGAGCCAGCTCAACCCGGCAGCCGCCGAAGCGTGGGCCAACTTCTGGGCCAACCGGACCGTCCCCGCCCCCCAGGGCGAAGCCCCCGGCACCGGCCTGCAGGACCACTACATCGGGGCGCTCGAGGCGTTGGCTCGCCGCTTCGCCGACAACCCAGTGGTGCTGGGCTACGAGCTCATGAACGAACCGATGCCGGGCAGCTCGGCCATCCCGCCAGTTGCCAACCTCTACGACTTCTCGGACCAGCAGCTCCTTCCCTTCTACGAGCGGGCCATCGAAGCCCTCACCGGCGTGCGCGACAACAAGCCCACCTGTCCGGCCAGCGACCCGTCGGGAACGGCCGCCGAGGCGGCGCTCCACCGGGCGACGATCCCCCAGGTCCCCGCCGAGGTCGACCCGTGCGCCTATCCGGCAGGGTCGACCCTCGTCCGCCACCAGCTCGTCCTGTTCGAACCCACCGGCTACCGGAACCTGGTCGACTTCTCGCCCCAGCTCTCCACCGGTCAAGCCCTGGCTGCCCACCCGTTCAGCCAGTACCCCGACATCGCCTTCGCTCCTCACATCTACACCCACGTCTTCACCGTCGACACCCTGCTCGGCGCGTCGGCGACGTCCGGGCCGCAGTACCCGCCGTCCTACACCTTTGGCTACGCGACCGCCGAGGCCGAGGCCGCCTCCCTCGGGGCTGCCGTCGTCGTCACCGAGTTCGGCGACCCGCCAGCCAAGGACTCGACCATCCTCGCCGGCATGGTGGCCGCCCAGCGCCAGGCGCGGGTGAGCACCGTCTTTTGGACGTGGAAGGAGAACTGCGGCGCAACGCACGGGACGTGCCCGAACGGTTGGGGGGTCTACGGACCACCCGTCCCCGTCGACGGTCACCTCGCCCAGAACGGCCCTCTCGACACCTACCGGCTCGCTCTGCTCACGTCGAACCCGGCCTTCGACGGCGTGGGCAGGCCGCCGGCGACCACCCAGCAGCCCCCGTCACTGGCTCCGATCACCGAGCCTGTCGCACGAGCCCGCTTCGACGCCTACCTGGCAGCCCTCGGCTCGCCGTCGGCGCCGGCGGCCGACCACACGCTCGCCGCCGTGGTCGGCGCCCTGGCCGGGGCGCTGCTCGGTCCGCCGTCGGCCGACCCCAACGCCGCCAGTGGGAGCTGACCGACCGCAGCGACGCCGCTCGAGCTGACCGACCGCAGCGACGCCGCTCGAGCTGACCGGCACGGGGCCCCGGAGGGTCCATCCGGCCGGGCCGGTGGGCCCGAACCGGCTGCTCCTTGCTGTCCTTCCTGCCGGGCGCTTCCTGCCGGGCGCGCTACTCCTGGACGAGCTCGATGAGGGTCCCAAAGGCGCCTTTGGGGTGCACAAAGGCCACCGTCGTCCCCCGCGAGCCCGGACGGGGAGCGTCGTCGATCGTCCGGCCTCCGTGGTCTTTCACCGACTGGAGGGCGGCGGCGCAGTCGGCCACCCGGTACCCGACATGGTGCAGGCCCTCGCCTTTGGTCTCCAAGTACTTGGCCACCGGTGAGGTGTCCGTCGTCGGAGTGAGGAGCTGCACGTAGCTGTCGGACACCGCCAGCAGGGCCTCCTCGACACCGTCGGAGTCCACCCGCTCCCGATGGACGACGTCGGCACCGAAGGTGTCCCGGTAGTAGCCGATGGCCGCCTCGAGGTCGTGTACGGCGATGGCGACGTGGTCGATCTCGGTGAGCAGGGACCTGGTCACGCCTCGCTCCTCCGGAACAGGGTGATGCGATCCTCCCCGATGTGCTCTCTCGCCTCGGGGTCGTCGATGCCGAGGCCCTCGGAGGGAGCCAGGCACAGGACCCCGATCTTTCCCTCGTGGAGGTTGTGGTGCACCTGGTAGGCAGCCTCACCCACGTGCTCGAGGTCGAAGACCGCCGACAGCGGCGGGAGGATCTTGCCGTCACAGACCAACTGGTTGGCGTCCCACGCCTCGCGATAGTTGGCGAAATGGGAGCCCTTGATGGTCTTGAGCTTCATCCACAGGTGCCGGTTGTCGTACTCGATCATGTAGCCAGAGGTTGCCGCGCACGTGACGATCGTGCCCGCCCGCTTGGTGACGAACACCGAAGCACCCATGGTCTGACGGCCCGGGTGCTCGAAGACGATGTCGACGTCGTCTCCGACCAGGGCCCGGATGTCCTTGCCCAGCCGGCGCCACTCGGACTCGTCCTGGGTGTGCTCGTCCTTCCAGAACCGGTAGTTCGCCGCCTTGCGGTCGATGACGGCCTCCACGCCCAGCGCGTTGAGGAGATCGACCTTCTCGGGTGAGGAGACCACACCGACGGGGATACCTCCGCCGTTCAGGACGTACTGGACGGCGTACGCACCGAGCCCACCGGTCGCCCCCCACACGAGGACCTTGTCGCCTTGCTTCATCGCCGCCCCGTTGCGCGAGACGATCATGCGGTAGGAGGTCGAGTTGCACAGGGCGTTGACGGCCGCCTCCTCCCACGACAGGTGGGCCGGCTTGGGCATCAGCTGGTTGGCCTTCACCAGCGCTAGGTCGGCCAAGCCGCCGAAGTTGGTCTCGAAGCCCCAGATGCGCTGGTTGGAGGCCAGCATCGAGTCGTCGTGGGCGCTCGGATCTTGGTCGTCGACGTAGTTGCAGTGGATGGTGACCTTGTCGCCCGGCTTCCAGTTGCGGACAGCCGATCCCACCCGCAGCACGACGGCGGCGGCGTCCGAGCCCACCACGTGGTAGGGCAGGGCGTGGCGTGCTCCCCATCGGCCTTCACGACCGAGCCGGTCGAGGAAGCCGAAGGTCGGCAGTGGCTCGAAGATCGACGTCCACACCGTGTTGAAGTTGATGGCGCTCGCCATCACCGCGATGTAGGCCTCGTCGGGAGCGAGCTCGGGGACCGGCACCTCCTCGACCCGGAGGGACTTGCGTGGGTCTTTGTCGTTCGAGTCGACCCCCTCGAACATGTCGGCGTCCTCGCGCCGCACGAGGGCGGCCCGGTAGACGTCGGGAAGCGGGAGGGCGGCCAGCTCGTCGCCGGACGCACCCGCCAGGATGGCGTCGAGGATGTGCTGCATGGTGGGCGAGGATAGCGTGCCGCGACCCCAAGCCCCAGGGTGCGGTCGGACCCCCGACCGGAGGGGTGGACCCTCGGAAGGGCACCGCGTCCTGCAGCGTCGTAGACTGTCGCCCGCAAGCGAGTCGTGCCGTGGCGCACCCAGGTGGGGGAACGCCGCTCGATCGGGCCGTTCCGGCCCCGGAGGTCAACATGTCCGGATCCGTCATCGTCGCAGGCGCCCGCACGCCCATCGGCAAGCTTTCGGGGGCACTCGCCGGCTTCAGCGCCGCGGAGCTGGGCGGGTTCGCCATCGCCGCGGCGCTCGAACGAGCTGGCCTCCGTCCCGACCAGGTCGACTACGTCTTCATGGGCCAGGTCATCCAGGCAGGCGCTGGGCAGATCACCGCTCGTCAGGCGGCCACCAAGGCAGGGATCCCCCTGTCGGTACCCGCCACCACGGTCAACAAGGTGTGCCTGTCCGGGCTCAACGCCATCTACCTGGCAGACCTCATGATCAACGCCGGCGATGCCGAGATCGTGGTGGCCGGGGGGATGGAGTCGATGACCCAGGCTCCCTACCTGCTGCCCGGTGCCCGAGCCGGGTACCGCCTGGGCGACGGCACGCTCGTCGACTCGATGATGTACGACGGGCTCTTCTGCGCGTTCGACCAGTGCGCCATGGGGCTCGGCACCGACCGGTACAACCGCGCCGTCGGTATCAGCCGCGAGCGCCAGGACGCCTTCAGCGCCGCCTCCCACGAAAAGGCGGCCGCCGCCATCAAGGCCGGCAAGCTGGCCGAGGAGATCGTCGCCGTGTCGGTGCCGCAGCGCAAGGGTGACCCGATCATGGTCGACACCGACGAAGGCGTGCGGCCGGGGACGACCGCCGACACCCTCGGCAAGCTGCGGCCTGCTTTCGACAAGGAGGGCACGATCACCGCGGGCAACGCCTCCCAGATCTCCGACGGCGGCGCCGCTGTCGTCGTCATGTCAGCGGCCAAAGCAGCCGAGCTCGGGATCACCCCCCTCGGTACGCTCGTCTCCTACGGCCAGGTGGCCGGACCCGACTCGCCGTCACTGCTCAACCAGCCCTCGGCGGCGACCGAGCAGGCGCTGGCGAAGGCGGGTCTGGAGGCGTCGGCGGTCGACCTCTTCGAGATCAACGAGGCGTTCGCCGCCGTCGGGCTGGCGTCGGTCGACGCCCTCGGCATCGACGAAGCAAAGGTCAACGTCAACGGCGGGGCGATCGCCCTCGGCCACCCCGTGGGGATGTCGGGCACCCGGCTCGCCCTCACCGCCCTGCTCGAGCTCAAGCGGCGAGGGGGCGGGGTCGCTGCCGTCAGCCTGTGCGGTGGCGGTGGCCAAGGCGACGCTGCTGTCCTCCGGGTGGGCTGATCGCCCGGCGGGTCTCCGGGTGGGCTGATCACCCGGCGCAGCGCCCGCTCCACGCTCACTCGAAGCATGCGCCCCACGCGCTGGGAAGCGCCGGCGCCGAGGGGAACGGCTTCTGCTCGCTTCTGCTCGAAGGTCGCCAAGGTCAGTAGGGCGGGCTGGCCAGGGCGGCGAGCCGTCCCGTCCCTGTTCGGAGCGCCGGCCACTGCGAGCAGGCGAAGGTGAGCGCGACGACGGTGCACGGTGGGAACCCGTGCTGCTCGAGGTGGTGACGATCGTCACCCACCTGGTTGGTGGCGTTCTGGCGCCTCGTAGTCGACCCCTCCGGTTCCGGACCGGCGAGCAGTGCCCACGTGAGCGCGAAGACGGTCGGGTTGTGACCCACCACGGCGACGCCTCGTGGCGTCCCCGCCACCTCGCGGATGGCCTGCAACGCCGCTTCCTCGCCGCCACGGAGCAGCCGAACGTCGGGCACCACCGCCACGTTGTCCAGGGAGGCCGCGACGAGCTCGGCAGTCTGGCGCGTACGCACGGCCGGCGAGCACACCAGCACTTCGGGCATCGCCACGGGGACCCGCCCCGCCCCCCTGCCGACGTCAGGCTGGTCGACCGACTCGGCGTCGGACCCAGCACGGTCCGAGTCGAAGGCGCCCGTACCGAAGACGCCGGGTCCTGCCGCCAGACGACGCCCGAGCGCCGTCGCGTCACGTCGGCCCCGTGCGGTCAACGGTCGGGCCTGGTCCCCCCCTCCCGAGGGGGCTCCCGACGCTGCCTCGGCGTGCCGCATCACCCACAGGGTCAGGGGCGGACGACGGGGGCTCGACCGCGTCCGGCCCGTCGACCGGTCCTCGGACGCGGCTGGGGTCATCCCTCGTCGGACCGGGCTGACCGCGTCTGGGCTGGTGCGGTCGACTCGACGACCCGTCGCCCTTCGAGCGCCCGCCCCAGGGTGACCTCGTCGGCGTACTCGAGGTCACCACCGACTGGCAGACCGCTGGCGATGCGGGTCACCCGCACCCCAAGCGGCTGGAGCAGGCGGGCGAGGTAGGCCGCTGTCGCCTCGCCCTCGAGGTTGGGGTTGGTGCAGAGGATGACCTCGGAGATCCCCTCGGGCTCGATGCGGGCGATCAGCTCCCCGATCTTCAACTGGTCGGGCCCGATGCCGTCGATGGGGCTCAGAGCACCTTGGAGCACGTGGTACCGACCGGAGAACCCACCGGTCTTCTCGACCGCCACGACGTCACGGGGATCCTCCACCACGCACACGACGCTCGGGTCGCGACGGTCGTCAGCGCACACGATGCACAAGTCGCCCTCGGCCACGTTGAAGCAGCGCGGGCAGAACGTGACGCGCTCCTTCACAGCCACGATCGCCTGGGCAAGCCGCAGCGCGTCCTCGGAAGGAACCTTGAGGAGATGGAAGGCGATGCGTTGCGCCGACTTCGGGCCGATGCCGGGCAACCGTCCGAGCTCGTCGACCAGGTTCTGGACCGGGGCGGAGAAGGCCGGCACTAGCGGACCTCTTCGGCGCCGGGGAAGATCTCGAGGACCCGCGCCTCGGCAGACGTGTCGACGTCGACGACCTCGCCGAGCTCGGACTCGTCGAGGAACTCCTCCTCGTCGTCCGCCACGGTGGCGGCCACGCCACCAGCGCCGGCAGCGGAGACCTGGCTGTCGTTCCTCTCGCCGTCTCCGGCCGGAGGAACGTCCAGCCGCCCGGCAGCAACCGGGCCGGTCGACGGTCTGCGTGCTGCACTTCCACGTGTCGTCGACGAACGTCCTGGCGGCGGTGACGAGGGCGGCGGTGCCGAGGGCGGTAGACCACCGTCGCTGCCGCCACCGCTGCCATCGTCGACGACCAGCACGAGTGACACGGGGCGTCCGAAATGCTCGGCAAGGGCCGTCTCGACGTCACCACGGACCTCGTCGCAACGTTGGCGGTGGATCTCGTTGGGTAGCCCGAACACGGCCCGTCCACGTTCGACGCCGACGAAACGGCCCGCCTGGTAGAGCGCCTTTGCCTTGGGTCGTAGGCACGACAGCACCGTGTCCCCCCAGGCCTGGACGAGCTCGTCGCGAGATGGAACGTCGGTGGCCGCCACTGCGGGAGCGGGGGCTCCGGTGCCCGAGGCCTGCATGGGAGCCGGCCCAGGGGCGGGCGGAGACGACTCACCGGTTTGAGGGGCGGGGGGAGACGGCTCACCCGGGGACGTTGACGGCTTGGACAGGCCGGCCTCGCGACGGAGCGCTCCGAGGGAAGGGCGCGTCCCTCGGGTGCTGCTGACGGAGGTCTCGTCGGCTCCGGGTACCACGATGTCCGACCGACCGGGAGCGGGAAGCTGCAGGGAACCGGGGGGCCGCCGGCCAGGGTGTGGCTCCTGCGGTGCGGGG
>JBMFXC010000010.1:21622-39471 GCA_049964655.1 Acidimicrobiales bacterium | reverse complement strand
GCAGCCTGCGGTGCGGGGGCAGCCTGCGGTGCGGGGGCAGCCTGCGGTGCGGGGGCAGCCTGCGGTGCGGGGGAAAGGGCGTTGACGGTGCGCTCAAGCGACTCGACCCGCTGGAGCAACGACTCGACGTCGGTGTCGACGGTCGGGTTGGCCAGACGGACCAGGGCCACCTCGAGGTGCACCCGGGGATCGGAGGCGTCCCGCATGCCCACCTGGGCCCGCCCCAACACCTCGATCGCCCGGACCACGGCGGCGAGGCCAAGAGCTTCGGCAATGGCCGTGGCGCGCGTGCGGTCCGCGCCGACCACCGACACCAGATCAGGCGCCACCGCGGTCAGGAAGGCCTGGCGCAACAGCTCGACGAGATCACCCGCCAGTTGCTGAGCCCCGAACCCCGTCTCGACGAGGCGGGCGACAGCGGAGAGGCACGCCTCGGCGTCGTGGGCAGCGAGGGCTGTGGCGACCCCGTCCAGCTCGGGAAGGTCGTCGTCGACGACCTCGGCGGCGGCCACTTGGTCGAGCACGGACAGTGCGTCGCGAGCCGAGCCTCTCCCCCGGCGGACGGCGAGATCGAGCGCCTGGTCGTCGACGGCGAGACCGGCGGCGGTGCGGACCTCGGAGAGCAGCCCCGACAACGTCTCGGCCCCGAGCAGGCGGAACTCGAAGTGCTGGGTCCGGCTCCGGATGGTGGGCAGCACCTTCTGCGGGTCGGTCGTGGCGAGCACGAAGACGACGTGGGCCGGAGGCTCCTCGAGGGTCTTCAACAAGGCGTTCGACGCCGCCGTCGAGAGCATGTGGACCTCGTCGACGATGTAGACCTTCTGCCGGCCGGGCGTGCCGAGCGCGGCGCGAGCCACCAGGTCGCGCATGGCGTCGACGCCGTTGTTGGAAGCAGCATCGAGCTCGTGGACGTCGAGCGAGGTGCCACGGGCGATCTCCGTACAGGACGGGCAGGCGCCGCACGGCTCGCCATCACGCAGGTCGGTGCAGTTGAGCGCTTTGGCCAGGATCCTCGCTGTCGAGGTCTTTCCGGTGCCCCGGGGCCCGCTGAAGAGGTAGGCGTGGGCCACCCTCCCCTCTCGAACGGCGTTGCGGAGGGCGAGGACGACATGGTCTTGCCCACGCACCGCCGCGAACGTGGCCGGTCGGAAGCGTCGATAGAGCGACTGATAGGGAACCGGATCGGAGACGTCGGCCACGCTGCGCCAGCCTACTGGTCGCAACCCTCACGCTTCCCTGGTCCCGCCAGCCAGGGCGGTCCCACCGCTGGCGCAGCTCACCCCGGTGCCCGGTGCGGCGGCCAGGTTGGCTGCGGCACCCGGCCGGGCCCGCTGAGAGCTGCTGCCTTCCGACCCTGACTCGGTTCACGGGGAGCCGTTGCGCAGGACCCAGCCGCCGCACCCGGCACCGGGGACCCCGAGAGCCTATCGGCTCGCTCGGCGCTTGCTGTACCGGTCGTTCCGGGCGGGCGGGCTAGCCTGGCGGACCTGCGGAGACCGCCCATCCATCGGTGGGCGGTACCCGCCCGGAGGCGTGCGAGAGCGGCCGAATCGGCACGACTGGAAATCGTGTGTGGGGCAACCCACCGTGGGTTCAAATCCCACCGCCTCCGCCGGAACTGGTGCATGGCACCGGATTGGACGACGCAACAGCGTCGAGAGCGGAGGACGTAGCCGTGACCGACGACGACGCCATGGCGGCGGCACTCGCCGAGGCGGCCGCCGCGCCGGAGCACGGGGACGTTCCCGTGGGCGCAGTGGTCGTCGTCGGCGGGCGGGTCGTAGCGTCCCGGCACAACGAGCGCGAGCTGACCGGCGACCCGACCGCCCATGCCGAGATCTTGGCGGTGCGCGATGCGGCCGCTCACCTCGGACGATGGCGCCTCGATGACGCCACCGTCGTGGTGACCCTCGAACCATGCCCCATGTGCGCCGGTGCACTCCTAGCGAGCCGGATCGGACGGATCGTCTTCGGCGCTCCCGACCCGAAAGCTGGGGCGTGCGGCTCGCTCTACAACCTCTGCGCCGACCCGCGGCTCAATCACGAGCCGGCGCTGCTGGCCGGCCTGCGAGCGGACGCCGCTTCCGACCTGATCACGTCGTTCTTCCGGGACCGTCGTCGCGGGTAGGCTCCTCGCCGGAGGGATGCGAGAGTGGCCGAATCGGACGGTCTCGAAAACCGTTGTGGGTCCTGCCCACCGTGGGTTCGAATCCCACTCCCTCCGCTGAGGGGTCTTCGGAGAGTTCGGCGCTAGGACCTCGTAAAATTCCCGGCCGGGTAGGGCGGGGCGTCCGATGGGCGCCCCGCTAGAGCCTGAGCGCGCTGCTCGGCAAGGCCGTGCTACCGGGTGGAGCCGCCGTCTGCCGGAGATCGTGGGAACGATCCAGCTCCCGGTGAGGGGGTCGTCCTGCTGGCGGCCGCCCACATGGGACCGCCTCGTCCCTTGGAGTTGGCGCGCTTCGACGGACAGGTTGGTTGTGTTGATCATGCCGCCTGAGAGTCGGCGGCGTGGTGGATGGCGTCCTCGGGGTCGGGGTCGGGGTCGGGATGGGGGTCGGGGTCGGACACCCCGTCGCTTCTGGCGACGAGCACGAAGTGCGTGTCGACGCCAGGCCTGCCAGCGTTCTCTTCACTGCCAGGCTCGGCCTCAGGTGGTGGTTCGCTGAGTGTCAACGGTGACGGTGGGTCGGTCTCCGCATCGACCAAGGGCGTCTCGGTCTGCGTGACCGGACCCGGCGCGTCGTCACTGCCGAGCCTGCCCAGCTCGTCGTCACTGCCGAGCCTCTCCACCATCACGAGCGCGCTGTAGCAAAGCGCAACAGTGTGCCGACGCCGATGGGTCCCCCCTCTGGCTGCCCGGGCCTCCCCGCTCCTGGGCGGCCAGCATCGGCACCGCCGCTCGACCCCGGTACTCCCGCCTGCGCCATCAACAACGTTACCGACCTCGTCGACCTATCGGGCGGACCGGCCTGCCCCGCCGCTCTGCCTTGGGTCCGTAGTTCGGTAACGACCGGGGGCGCCGGGGCGAGCGGCATCCGGACCACCCTGGGGTCTGACGAAGACCCCAGGGTGGTTTCCAAGCCCAGTTGGGACCTGATCGTCGCCGGCGCTAAGAACCCTGCTTCGTGCTCGCTGGAGGGACCTGGTCGCGGGCGTCATGCAGCCTGGCCACGTTGAACCCGTGGGCCCAATCGAGAGTGAGGGCCTCGGGTGGCCCGTGTCGTCCCAGTCGTGGGCGTCGGGCCGGTAGGTGGACTCGGTCGTGTCGAGACCGTGAGCGCCTCGGCGAGGGCATTGCCGTACGGATCGGCCACCGTCTCCGCGGACGTCCGGACCCCGACCACCTCGCGTCGCTCTCTGACGCGCCCCGAGGTGAGGTCATCAGCTCAGGTCTCCGTCGGTCGACGCCACAACCTGCGTCGCCTCGGCAAGCTCCGGCCGTCCTTCCACCAGCCGGCTGCGGTGTAGAGGGACGCGGGGACGAGCATCCGCGAGACGACCGTCGCCCCTACCGCGGCGAGGCCGATCGGCACGAGCAGGCCCAAGCCGCTGTGGGTCAGCTCGACGACGAGCACGATCGAGGCGAGGGGGCTCTGCATCGCTCCGGAGAGGAGCGCCGCCGCTGCGATCAGCGCGAAGCCGGCGACCGGTCCGCCAGGGAACACGGCCCCCCAGGCACGGCCCGCCAGCGTGCCGGCCAGCGCCCCGACGGCAAGGGTGGGCGTGAACAGCCCGCCGACGGCACCACCGCGTAGGCAGGCGGCGGTGGCGAGGGGACGCACCAGCACGATGGCGGCGACGAGCGGAAGAGCCAGCGATCCC
The DNA here is from genome assembly GCA_049964655.1 of Acidimicrobiales bacterium. GTDB lineage: Bacteria > Actinomycetota > Acidimicrobiia > Acidimicrobiales > RAAP-2 > JAJZJT01. The sequence continues at coordinate 35,649 of JBMFXC010000010.1, read as the reverse complement.
GAGAGCGCCGACTGGGTCACGTCCTTGCCGTTGCCGAGCACCTGGGGCAGGACGACAGCAACGGCTCCGACGGCGATGAAGGCGATGGTGATCGAACCGAGGGCCTTCGTCCCCGCCGTCGCATGGGCTTTCGCCCAGCCCACGAGCACGACGAGTCCTGCGCCGAGCAAGCCAGCCAGCAGGCCAACCGCTACAGCCCAGATGGTGAGGGACGCGCCGAGCGAAAGGTGCCCGACGTCGTAGGTGGGCTGGTCCGGTAGGAGCAGCCACGACGTGGCCGTGGCCACCCCGGCCATGGCGAGCGCGGGGACGATCGTCGCAAGGGACAGGCTGCCCAGGAGGACCTCGGCTGCGAACAGGGCGCCGCCCAGGGGAACGTTGTAGACGGCAGCCATGCCCGCCCCCGCCCCACAGGCCACGAGCACCTGCCGTTGCGCCGGCGTGAGCCCGACTCGGTCGCACAGCGAGCTGGCCACCCCCGCACCGAGCTCCTTCGGAGCGCCTTCCCGTCCGAGGGTGGCGCCAGCACCCACCGCCACGATCTGCAGGAGGGCGTTCACCGCCGTGTCGAGCGGGCGAAGACGTCCTTGGTGCTCCCAGACGGCGTCGTCGAGCCCCCGCACCGGACCACCGAACCGGCGCAAGAGAACCCATGCCGTAGCGAGCACGAACCCGGCGATGGTCAGGACGGGAACGGGGCGCCACGCCGGCCCCTCGGCGACTCCCGTCTGGAAGTCCCCGTGGTGGTAGTCGTAGGCGAGGTGCTGGACACCGTGAAGGACGGCCATCAGCATCCCAGCCCCGAGCCCGGCCCCGGCACCGGCCAGCACGACGACCAACCAGAACCGCCAGGAGCGGAAGGAGGCGTCCGCGTCGTCACGGTCGACCGGCAGGTTGGGCTGGTGCGGCCCCCGCCCGCCCACCGGCGTCGTCACGGGGCTAACGAGTCAACTGACGCCGTGAGAAGTGTCTCGTGCCGTGCAGCGCCGAGACGATCACCGCTGACCCGGCGACGGCGAGGAGGAACCGGACGAGGAACCCTGCGCCGATCGCCACGCCGACCACACCGCCGATGAACGAGCCGGCGATCCCGACGAGGAACGTCGCCACCAGGCCGATCCGCGCATGTCCGGGTGCCACCAACCGGCCGAGCGCGCCGATGACGAGCCCACCGAGAACCCACGACACCAGCAGTCCGAATACCATGCCCCGAGCGTACGCCGGCCCCGTCCCGACCAGTCGTCGCCCCTTCCCGTGGCGGACCCGTCGCCTTCCACTCGGCGGACGCCCCCCGTCCCGACGGCGGGCGCGGTCCACCGGTCCGAGGGCTCAGCCCGCCGGACCGCCGACGACCGGGGACGCTGCTCTGGCCAGGCGGGCTTCGGCACGCGTCTGGCGAACGAGGGTGGTGAGCCCCACGCCGACGACGCTGACGGTCACGAGGACCAAGGCGATCCCGAAGTGGGCCAGGTTGTGCACGTGGACCCCGGTGGCCAGCGTGACGCCGGCGAGGTGGGGGAACAGCAGGCCGACAACACCACCCACCACGAAGGCGAGACCGCCCCAGGTCAGTGTGTTGCCAGCCGTGCGGAGTGCCACCCGCCGGATCGCCTCCGGGTCGAGCCCCCGTCGGGAGGCAATCAGGCCGAAGAGACCACCCGCCAGTACCTGCATCACCGTCGTCCCGAGCCCGAACACAGCACCGGGCACCCAGCCCCAGGCCGCGCCATGCTCGGCGGGAGCGAGCACGGTATAGACGATGAGCGCGAAGGCGCCGAACCCCCAGCCTGCGACGAAGCCGTGGACAGCAGGCATCCAAGGACGCGGGTCTTCGAGGTCGAGGTCGCCATGGGCGCCGCTGGCGTCCAGGGGATGGCTGCGCAGCCCGGGGAGGTGGAGGTGGATAGTCCGCCGTCTCCGGACGACGAGGACGCCGGCCGCCGCCATCAGTACCCCCACGACGACGTAGACGACGTAGTCCACCGAGGCGAACATGAAGAGGTGCGCCAGGCCGAGATAGGCCAGCTCGCTGGCGATCGCTCGCTGCACGGTGAAGGCCAGCGAGAAGATCAGCCCGGCGCGCATCCCCCGACGGCTCGAGTAGCCGCCGATCGAGTAGCTGAAGGTGATCGGCCAGGTGTGCTCGTCAGGCGTGACCCCGTGCACCATCCCGAGGACGAACGCGGTCACCACGATGGCGAACCCGCCGACGTGGGTCGGGTTCCACAGGTTGATCGCCGCCACGAGCCCCGTCACGTGGGCCTCCTCGTCGCCGGTACCGGCTGGTCGGCCGAAGCAGGCCGGTGGACTCGATGCCCGGTCGATCCGTCGTCGCCGGCACAGGAACCACACGTGCCCGTCAGGACGAGCTGGTGGTCCGACATGCGAAACCCCGACCAGGTCCGGACGTCGCTCGCCAGTTGGTCAACGATCGAGCAGGCGAGCGGCTCGATCCGGCCGCAGGCGTCGCAGACGAGGTGGTCGTGGTGCTCGGCAGTGAGCTCGTAGTGCCCCCGTCCGTCACCCAGCGGCACCCGGACGACGACACCCTCTCGCTCGAGCCCGCTGACGGCTCGGAACACCGACGAGGGGTTCGGGGTAAGGCCCCTGAACGCCAGGTCGTCCTGGAGGTCGTCGAGCGTCCAGCAGTGCCGGGCGCGCCGACGCATGATGGCGAGCACCTCTCCGGCGATGGCAGAGCTCCGTGGCATACCCAGGAGACTATCCGCAAGTGACTTGCGCACGTTCCGTGCGTTACGGCTCCCGAGGACGCCGGGCCGAACCACCTGCTAGAACCGTGGTCAGCACAACCTCAGGGGGATGGCAATGAGCGGGGTCGTCGGCTCGAAGGCGTTGCTCGTGCTGGCCGCCGTCGTGGCGGTCTTCACGAACGTGACGGCCGTGCTCGCCGGAACGCCAGGAACCGGGCTCGCCGGAACGTCAGGACCGCCGTCGGCTTCGACGCTCGTCGGCAACGGCTCGGTCGACGAGGCCTGGCTGACCGGCGCCCATCCGGGTAACCGGATCACCCTCCTGCGTGACGGCGCGCCGGTAGCGAACCCGGACAATCCCAGCTCTGCCGGGCCCTTGGGATCGCTCATCGTCCGCGACCTCCAGCCCGGGCCGGGCTACTCGTGGCGCGACGACACGACCGGTCGGCGGACCGGGACCTTCGCCGTCTTGCGGCCGGGGGACAACCCGGCGACCAACTCTCCCCTCTACACCCACCAGCCGATGCACGAGGGGCTCAACTACCTCACGATGCGCGACGGCATCAAGCTTGCCGCCACCGTCCGCTACCCCTACGGCGAGACGTGCTCGGCCACCCACCCATGCCCGACAGTCATCGAATGGTCCGGGTACGACGTCGCCGGCCCGACCGACCCCATCCCTCCACTGGTCGACGGCGTCCTCGGCGTGCCCTGCACGAACTGCGGCAACCCCGACCTGTTGCCCGACTCAGCCACCTACGTCGGGGCCGTGCTCGCTCGCGTCTCGGGGTTCGCCACCGTCAGCCTCCAGATGCGGGGCACCGGGTGCTCGGGCGGGGCCTTCGACCTCTTCGGCTACCCGACCGACTACGACGCCTACGACGCCATCGAGATCGTCGCCCACCAGTCCTGGGTCGCCCACCACAAAGTAGGCATGGTCGGCATCAGCTTCTCGGGGCTCTCCCAGCTCCCGGCGGCTGGCACCGATCCCCCTGGCCTCGCTGCCATCACGCCCATGAGCCCGACCGACGACCTGTTCTCCACCGGCTACCCCGGTGGCATCTACAACGACGGCTTCGCCGCCAGCTGGATGCAGGAACGCATCGACGACGCCAGGCCGGCGGCGGTCTACCGTGACGGCAGGATCGTCCAGGCGTCGACGACGCCCATCAGTGGTGTCGGTCAGGCCTGGACCTACTACGAGATCGACGCCGAGCTCGCCGCCAGCGGCGGGAAGTCGTCGACCTGCCTTGCCAACCAGGCGCTCCACGACCAGTCCCAGAACCTGGTCAGCCTGGTCGGCCCACAACTGGTCGCCCCGCGCACCGGCCCAGGGCGTGCTCCGTCACTGTTCGACCGGCGCTCGATGACCGACTGGGCTCACCACGTCACCGTTCCGGTGTTCCTCTCCGGAGCGCTCGAAGACGAGCAGACCGGCCCCCAGTGGCCAGCGCTCATCGACGCCTTCCCCAAGCGGACCCCTGTCTTCGCCAACATGGTCAACGGCGGCCACATCGACTCGCTCGACCCCCAGACGATGAGCCGCTGGCTCGAGTTCCTCGACCTCTATGTCGCCGACGAGGTGCCCCGTCAGCCGAGCGCGCTCGCCGCCGTCATGCTGGACAAGTTCGCGTCGGTAGCGTCGAACGTGTCGGCCCAGGCCCCGCTCCCGCCGATCCGGTTCACCACGGCGCCCAACCTCGCCACCGCTCGTTCCGAATTCGCCGCCCAGACACCCCACGTGCGGGTGCTCTTCGACAACGGTGCCGGAAGCGCCGGGCCGGGCAACATCGAGTCGACCTACTCGGCCGGCTTCTCCAGCTGGCCCCCGGCAGGGACGGTGACCACCCTCTACCTCGGTCAGGGTGGCGCGCTCCGGCCCACCAGGCCACCTCAACCGGGGAGCGCTACCTTCACCCTCGACCCCACCGTCCGGCCCAAGACGAGCCTGCCCCCCGGTGGGAACGCCTGGGCGGCCAACCCCGGCTGGGATTGGACGCCCGTGCCGGCCGCAGACGGCCTCGGCTTCCAGACGACCCCGTTCACGACAGCCACCACCATCGTCGGACCGGCCACCCTCGACCTGTGGGTCGAGGCGTCGGCCCCGGTCGAGGACTTCCAGGCGACGGTCACCGAGGTGCGTCCGAGCTCCGGCCACGAGGAGTACGTGACCTCTGGCTTCCTGCGCAGCACCTACCAGAGAGACCGTCGCGGATCGACCGCCCTGTTCACCGCTCCCACCTACCTGGGGTCGCAGTCGACCTATCTATCGCCGACCCACTACGAGCTGGTGAGGATCCCCATCGACCCGATCGCCCACACCTTTCGACCGGGGACCGAGCTTCGCATCGTCCTGTCGGCACCAGGCGGCGACCGACCGGTGTGGGAGTTCGACACGCTCGACGACGGCCAGCAGTCCACCGTCGGCTTCGGCGGACCCGTCGCCTCGGCGCTCGTCGTCGACGTCGTCCACGGGGTGCAGGCCACCACCACCCTGCCACCGTGCGGCTCGCTCCGGGGCGAGCCATGCCGGGCGTACGTGCCCGAGCAGAACCAGTTGGCAAGCCCCCCGACCACCAGCCTCTCGATCCCCCGGACGCATGCAACCCTCGACGGCCAGACGAAGCTGGATGCCCTGGCGGCAGCGGCCGCCGGCGTGAAGAAGGTCACCTTCCTCCTCGACGGGAAGCGCGTGCACGACCAGGTGGTCGCCGCCGGGACCTCGACCCCGACAGGCTGGGTCGCCACCTTCGCCACGGCCAGCTTTCCGAACGGCACCTATAGCGTCCGGAGCGTCGTCGCCGACGACGACGGCGTGACGGCGACGAGTGCACCGGTTGCGGTGCAGATCGAGAACCGCCGGCGGCCGACGAGGGTCCCTGCGCCTACGCCGAAGACGTAGCCGCCCGGCAGGTGGTCAGCAGCCGGCCAGGTCCGACCAGCCGGTCGGCAACCGAGGCGCCCCGAAGAAGGACGGCTCGTCGAACGCCCATCGTCCGCCGGTTCGCTTGGCCCAGTACATCGCCCGGTCGGCGCGCCGGAAGAGCTCGGCAACCGACAGGGAACCTGGGCGTGCGACCGCCGCCCCCACGCTGGCGGTGATCGAGGCAACCTCCCAGCAGCCACCAGCGGCACCTCGAGCACGATCGCCTGGTTGACCGCGGCGGCAACCCGTGCCACCTCGCCGAAGCGCCTGGAAGCCCACGCCACCACGAACTCGTCACCACCGATACGACCGACGGTCTTCCCCGGAGCAGCCGTCTGGAGGCGACGGGCGACGTCGACGAGCACGAGGTCTCCGGCCTGGTAGCCGAGCGTGTCGTTGACCGTCTTGAACCCGTCGAGGGCCACGAGCAAGAGGGCCACGAGCGTCCCGGACGCCGCCCCCTCCGAGGGGTGGAGGAGGCACTCGACGTGCTCGGAGACAGCTTGCCTGTTGTACAGCCTGGTCAGGGGATCGTGGTTGGCCTCCCAGGCAAGCCGGCTGGCTTCGTTGCGCCGCTCGGTGACGTCCCACGGCACGAGGTGCACCGCCAGCCGGCCGTCCCCCTCGATGAGCGTGACATGACACTCGGCGGCCACCGTGCTGCCGTCCTCGGCGACGAGGTGCGCCGCTGGCCGGCTCCTACGATTTCTCGTCGCGCAGGAGCTCGGTGATGCGCGCTGCCACCGGCGCCTTCGACTCCTCGGTGAGGAAGTCGAGCACGTCCCGTCCGATGCAGTGCGACACCGGCAGGTCGCCGATCAATGCGGCGGCCGCCGGGTTGGCCCGCCGGATCTTGCCGTCGCAGTGGACGACGACCGGGTGCGGGGAGCGCGCGGTAAGGTCGGCGAGTGACCGCTGAGCCGCCAAGTCGCGCTCCAACTGGTCAATCCGCTGCCTGAGGGCCTGCGGCTCCTCCTCGCCCGTCTCCACAGGGCGTGATGTCGGCACCGCCGGTGTGGGCCTTGAGCCGGGTACCCAGCCATCCGGCACCGCCCTCGAGACCCGGAGAGGTCGTTCGTGCCCGAGCCCCAGAGCCGGCCGGCCGCGCCCGGTGCGTTACCCTCGCAAGGAGCCATTCTTCATCGGACGGGTCAGCCCTCGTCTGGCTGGGCCGAGCGCTCGGCCCGCCTCGACAGCCAGCGGGTCAGGCCGGCGGCGTTCGAGTGCACCCCGTTCATGACCTCGAGCTTCCGGCGGTGCTCGTCGGCCACCCCGTCGAGATCGTGGGCGAAGGTGGTGGCCAGCGCGTCGGCGACGTCGGCACCCGAGTGGAACGCCGCCTCGGCCACCTCGGCCCACCGCCGCAGCGTGCCTTCGGCCTCCTCGAGGAGGTCGGCGGGCTGGTCGAGCAGTCCGTAGTGGGCAAGCGCGATGCCGGCCGGCCTGCGCTCCCCGAAGCGGTGCAGCGAGTGCAGGGCTTGGTCGAGGTCGAAGTCCGGCGGTGGCGTCGATGGACGGAGGACGCCTCCGTCGGGGAGCTTGACGCCAACCGCGTCCCCGGCGAAGAGGACCCCCGACAGCGAGTCGTGCAGGGCAACGTGGTGCTTGGCATGCCCGGGCGAGTCGACGGCGACGAGCTCGCGACCGGGCCCCACCTGGATCGTCTCCCCGTCCTCGAGCACGTGGAGGCGCTCGGCCGGGGTGGGGTCGAGACGACCGTAGAGGGAGTCGAGGAGCGAGCCGTAGACGCGTGAGGCCGAGTCGACGAGCCGGGTGGGATCGGCGAGGTGGCGTGCCCCGTTGGGGTGGACGTACACGGTGGCCTGGGGGAAGGCCCGGGCCACGTCGCCGACACCGCCGGCGTGGTCGAGGTGGATGTGGGTGACTGCCACGCCAGCCAGGTCCGAGGCGGCGATCCCCAACGTGTCGAGCGCGTCGAGGAGCACGGGAACCGAGCTCTGGCTCCCCGTCTCGATGAGCACGGGCGCCGGCCCGTCGATGAGATAGCCGGCCGTCACCCGCTCCCACCCTCCGAGCAGGGTGTCGATCTCGATCACGCCCTCGGCGATGACCCGCCCAGCGGCCGTCCCTCCTCGGGCCCCGTGACCGGCATGGTCGTGACCGGCATGGTCGTCGGGTCCGCTCATGGCTCGCCCACCTCGATCACCACCTTGACGTCGTCAGGCCTCCGGTCAAGAGCATCTTGCCACGACGCGAGCGGCACCTGACGAGTGACGAGCTGGGACAGCCACGCCCGGTCGGCGGCGGCGAGCGCCGCCGCGCCGGCCTCGTAGTGACGGCGGTTGGCGTTGACCGAGCCGACCACCGCCTCGTTGGAGAGGACCATGGACCGGTTGAGATCACCCTCGTCGACCTGCACTGGGCGCCCGCCCGACGAGACGCCGGTCAGACAGACCACTCCCCCCGGTCCCACGTGCTCCATGGCGTCGAGGACGAGCGACGACACACCCGTGCACTCGAGGACGACGTCGGGCGCGGCCACAGCCTGTTCGATCGGGCCCGTGTGGTAGGTGGCACCCAGCTCGGCAACGAGCTTCGGCTTGAGCCCGTCGGCCACCTGGTCGATGACGTGGACGTCGAGCCCCCGCTGCACGCCGATCATGGCGGCGAGCAGACCGATGGGGCCGGCCCCGGTGACGACGACCGACGTCGGCGACCAATGGGCACGGCCGCCGATGCGGTCGACCTGTTCCCATGCCTTTGCCACCACACTGGTCGGCTCGAGGAGGACGCCGAGCATGCCGAGGCCCGGGTCGACCTTCACGACGAAGTCCGGCTGGATCCGGTACCGCTCGGAGAGGTAGCCGTCGTGCTCCTTGATGCCACGCTCGGTGTACTTCCCGTTCCGGCAGAAGTCCCACTCGCCGACGGCGCAGTTGGCGCAGGGCACCGGGTCGGGACGTCGCACGATGCCCACCACGTGGTCGCCGGAGGCCAGCCCGCTGTCGGCCGGGGCCTCGACGACGCGACCCAGGGACTCGTGGCCAAGCACCAGGCGCTCACGGCCGGGGGGCGACCATCCGTAGTCGCCCGAGAGGATCTCGAGGTCGGTCCCGCAGATGCCGACGCCGAGCGTCTCGACGAGGACCGGACCGTCCTCCTCGGGCGGCTCGGGAACGTCATCGAGCCGGGCCGACCCCTTGGTGAGCGGGACGACGGTCAGTGCCTGCATGGTGACCTCCTTGGTGTCGAGTGGCGCGCCGGTGAGCCTGGCCGCCAACGGGTCAGCCGGGCTCGTTGGACGGCGCGCCGCTCCGACGGTCGGGAGCGTCCCTTCCCGCGCCACGCCGGTCTTGGCCGCGGCGTCGTTCGGTGCCGTCCCACCGGGCCCGCGTCTCGGTGGGCTTCCTGTTGCGGTGTTGGCTCAGACGGGCGGACACCTGCCCGGCCAGGTGCATCCGGCCTGCACCGGACGTCGAACGGGTCATCAGTCGACGGGCCCGCACCAGCGTCTCGGGCCGGACTTCGGGTGGGGTAGCTCCGGCCAACTTGGCGGCCGAGTTGACCAGCGACACGTGCGAGAACGCCTGGGGAAAGTTGCCGACCAGGCGACCGGCAACCGGGTCGTACTCCTCGGCGAGCAACCCGAGGTCGTTGCGGAGGGCCAGGAGCCGGTCGAGCAACTGACGGGCGTCGTGGTCGCGCCCGAGCATGGAGAGACAGTCGACCAGCCAGAAGGAGCACGCCAGAAAGGCACCCTCCCGACCCGACAGACCGTCGACGGCGCCGTCGTCGGCAGTCTGGTACCGAAGCACGAACCCCCCGTCGAGCAGTTCTCGCTCGATGGCCTCGATCGTGCCGCGGACGCGAGCGTCGTGAGCAGGGAGGAAGCCCACCATGGGGATCATGAGCAGGCTGGCATCGAGGTTGTCCGAGCCGTAGTACTGGGTGAACGAACCCTTGGCCGGGTTGAAGCCCTCGTCGCAGACCTGGTCGTGGATCTGGGCCCGCACGGCCCGCCACCGGTCGACCGGCCCCTCGGTCCCGCACTCCTCCACCGTCTTGATCGCCCGGTCGATGGCTACCCAGGCCATCACCTTCGAGTGGGTGAAGTGACGTCGGGGCCCACGAACCTCCCAGATGCCGTCGTCGGGCTCGCGCCACCCCGTCTCGAGGAAGTCCATCAGGGCCCGCTGGACGTCCCAGGCCGGGTCCTGCACTTCGTCGCCAGCGCGGCACGCCTCGTAGAGGGCCGACATGACCTCGCCGAAGACGTCCAACTGGAACTGACCGGCGGCGGCATTGCCGATCCGTACCGGCGTCGACCCCTCGTAGCCGGGCAGCCAGTCCGCCTGCCACTCGTCGAGCCGGCGCTCGCCGGCCGGGCCGTACATGATCTGCATCTGCGACGGGTCGCCGGCGATGGCGCGCAGCAACCAGTCCCGCCATGACAGCGCCTCTTCGTAGAAGCCGCCGCGCATGAGGGACTCGAGGGTGAGCGTGGCGTCGCGCAGCCAGCAGAAGCGGTAGTCCCAGTTACGGTTCCCCCCCAGGGCCTCGGGCAGCGAGGTCGTGGCGGCGGCGACGATGCCCCCGGTCGGCTGGTAGGTGAGCGCCTTCAGTGTCACGAGGGACCGGACCACGGCCTCGCGGTAGTCGCCTTCGTAGGTGCATTGTGACGCCCAGTCGTGCCACCACGTCTCGGTGTCCTCGATGGCGTAGACGGCGTCCACCGGTCGGGGCGGTTCCTCGTTGGCCGGGAACCACGACAACGAGAACGGGATCCGTTGGCCCTCGGACACCGTGAAGTCGGCGATCGTGGCGTAGTCGGCGCCGCGGGTCGGCACCGGGGTCCACAACGACAGGCCGTCAGGACCGGCGATGGCGGTGAGGATGCCGTCGAGCCGGCGCACCCACGGGACGATCTGGCCGTAGCCGAAGCGGATGGTGAGCACCATCTCCATCGGGACGACCCCACGGACGCCCTCGACAAGGCGGATCACCTCGGGGTGGCGTTGGCGGATGGGCATGCAGTCGACGACTCGGACGGTCCCCTCTGGCGTGACGAACTCGGACTCGAGCACGAGCGACTCGCCCCGGTAGCGGCGGTGGGTTGCCCGCTCGACGCCTTTGGGGGCGATGCGCCACGACCCGTGGTCGGACGTACCGAGCAGCTTGGAAAAGCAAGCCGCCGAGTCGAAGCGGGGCAGGCAGAGCCAGTCGATGGACCCGTCCCTGCCGACCAGTGCCGCGGTGTGCAGGTCCCCGATGACTCCGTAGTCCTCGATCGGGAGCGCCATGCCCACCATGTCTAGTCGCCGAAGCCCCTCCGCCGCCGGGCAGGCGGCCCGGTCATCCGCTGGTGCACGGCCCCGTCGAGACCGCCGACGTCGACCGCTCGGCGGCATGCACCCTGGCGAGGACGCCCGGGGACGTCAGGGCGTAGCCGATGTCCCCGTTGGTGGTCGAGCGCGAGAACACCACGCCGAGCACCTCGCCGTTGCCGGCCACGAGGGGTCCACCCGAGTTGCCCGGCCGGACCACGGCCTCGATCTCGTAGATGTTGCGGATGGTCAGACCCTGACCGTAGATATCGCGCCCCTCGGCGTCGAAAGACGCCATCACGCCAGCGGGCGCAGCAGTGAACGGCCCGCCACCTGGGTAGCCCAGCACCGTCGCCGTCGTTCCCCTCGGGACGTCGGTCGGGTCGAGCACGAGCGGACGCTCGGTGAGGCCGGCCACTCGCATCACGGCGAGATCGAATCGGGGGTCGAAGTAGACGACGGTGGTCGGATGAGTGCCCGAGGCGTCCTCGACGACCGGAGAGGGCATGCCGGCGACCACGTGGGCGTTGGTGACGACGACTCCGGGTGCCACCACGAAGCCCGAACCCTCTTGGATCTGACCGCACCCCTCACCCACGACCTTCAACGTGGAGGAGCCGTCGTCGGCGACCGCGGTAGCGACCTCCGTGGACGACGCCACGGTGACCGGACCGGCGGACGCTGGTGCCAGCTGGGCAAAGGTGAGCGGGAAGCCCTGGGCGGACAGGAAGGACTGGACCCGCGAGAAGGCCGAGGGCGGGGGTGGCAGGACGGAGTCGAGCGAGCGGATGATCCGCGAGTGGGCCAGGGCGGCGTTCAGCTGGGTGTCCGGGGTGTTGACGAGGATGCTGGCCACCAGCCAGGCGGCAAGCAGCGAGGCCACCACCGAGACGATCACGCCGAGGGCCGAGTCGAACGGGCCAAGCACGCTGCGGTGAACGCGCCGAAAGAGGTGCGCGCCGACAAAACGGGCGGCTCCGCTGAGCACGACGGCGATGCCGATCATGGTGGCGACGGCGACGATCGTGCGTGACGTCGAGGTGTGGAACCCGCGTACGGTGACCGACGCCAGCAGGGCGCCGAGCACCAAGCCGATCCACAGCCCGCCGTAGGCAAAAACCTGCAAGACGGCCCCGACCCGCAGGCCATGCACCGCGGCGAGGGCGACGATGACCAAGATGACGACGTCGACCCAGTTCACCCCTGAACCCCCCGTCCCGAACAACATGCACGAGGGTGCGGGTGGTGCGGTCGGAGCGGTCGCAGCACACCGACACGGTAGACGGCCACGACTCCCCTGGCGGACCATCGCCCCGACGGTGGTGCTTGCGTGCCACAATCTCGGACACCGCCCAGCGGCGTGCCGTCGTGCTCGGGTGGACGCCAGCGTGCCGGCTCCAACGTCGGTCACCTACCGTGAGCGAGTGGTTCCATGACCGACACCACACCACCGACACCGGACGACGGGAGCGAGGAGCCTCCGGAGCCGCCCAGCGCTCCCGGCTACGGACCGCCCCCGTACAGTCCGCCCCCCTACAGCGAACCCGGCTACGGCGCACCTGGCTACGGACCGCCCCCGTACAGTCCGCCCCCCTACAGCGAACCCGGCTACGGCCTGACCGCCGGGCCCGTCGACTCGCTGGGACGACCACTGGCCGCCTGGTGGCAGCGTGCCGTCGCCATCATCGTGGACATGCTCATTCTGTCCGTCCCGACGCTGATCGTCTCGAGTCTGCTCAACCGTTCGGCGTCGGGCGCAGCTGGCACGTCCGGCTCGGCCACCGGCTCGCTCGGTGAGCTGATCTCGCTCGCCATTGTTCTCGCCTATTTTGGCTGGCTCGACGGTAGTCAGACGGGCCAGACGGTGGGTAAGCGAATGCTCGGCATCGCCACTCGCGACGCCAATACAGGCGGGCCGATCGGGACGTGGCGAGCCGTCCTCCGGCGCTTCATCTACGTCATCCTCTTCGCGCTCTTCTTCGTCCCCGGCGCCCTCAACGCGCTCTCCCCGCTCTGGGACCGGAGGCGCCAGGCCTGGCACGACAAGGCGGCGACGTCCGACGTCGTCAAGCTCCGCTGACTGCGTCGGAACAGAAGGGCCGAGGTCGGTGAGGGCGAAAGAGGCGGCACGGGCAGCGGGGACCGCTTCGAGGGCGCGACAGGGGTACCTGGCCGCGTTGGTGGCCGTGGCGCTCGTCGCGTCGGCATGCACGTCGTCCACCGCTCCGGCCAACCCACCCCGCACCACCGCGAACACTCCGACCTCGGCACAACCATGGCCCGGGTCGTTCGCCTCGTCACTGCTCACCGGGGTCACCTCCGTCGACGCACTCTCGTGCGCCACGGCGGCCGACTGCAGCGCCGTCGCCGTCGGGACGACAGGAGGTGCCCCCGGGACGGGCGCCACCACGACGACGACAGCCACCTCGGTCGGTCCGGTGCTGCTCACGACGACCGACGGAGGTAGCCGCTGGACGCGTTCGGCTGCGCCGTCGCCGATCTCCTTCTTGTCGGACCTCTCCTGTCCGGCGACGTGGTGCGTCGCCGGCGGGCAGGAGCTGACCGGATCCGGGCCCACCGGTGTCTTCGTCGTGCGCGCCGGCCCCACGGCGACCTGGTCGACCGTTGGGGCACCCGGCGGCGTCACCGACGTGACCACCCTGACCTGCCTGGCCGACCAGTGGTGCCTGGCCGTCGGCACCAGTGCGTTCGGCCCGCTCGCCCTGGTCAGCACGAACGCTGGCACATCGTGGGCACTGCAGGGCCCCCTGCGGAACGGGGCCATGTCGGCCACATCGGTGTCGTGCACGAGCCCGACCGCCTGCTGGGCAGCGACCTACCAGTCCTCGCAGCCTGACCACGCAACGGGAACCGTGCTGGCCACGAGCGACGGTGGGGCGACCTGGGTGCCAACGACCGCCCTGCCTAGTGGCACGGGGATCGTGAGTGCTGTCGCCTGCACGCCCGCCACCAGCCCGCCCCCGGGCACCTCGGCCGCGGGAAGTGTCGGGGCTGGGGCTGGCACCAGCGCTTCGACGACCACCGGCAGCTCGACGACCACCGGCAGCTCGACGACCACCGGCAGCTCGACGACCACCGGCAGCT
>JBMFXC010000010.1:16538-21522 GCA_049964655.1 Acidimicrobiales bacterium | reverse complement strand
CGACGACCACCACCGTGCCGGCGACCTCACCGGCGGTGCCCGACGGCAACTGCGTGGTCGCCGGCACGACAGGGATGACGTTCGGAGACCCACGGGTCGGCTCGGCCGTGCTGCTCACGACCTCCGACGGCGGGGCGAGCTGGACGCCGCAAGCAGTCGGGAGCTCGATCGCCTCGCTCGCCAGCGTGTCGTGCCCGACGTCCTCGGCGTGCGTCGCTGCCGGCAGCACGACGGCGGCCGCGTCGCAGGCCGGGGTCCTCCTCCTGACGGGCGGCGATGGCCAGTCGTGGGCCTCGGCCCGCACGCAGCTCGTTCCCGAGGCACCGGTCGCACTGTCCTGCCCGACGCTCGGGCACTGTCTCGGTGCCGGTGGTCCCGTACTGGAGAGGCTCGGCTGACCGGTCGGTGCGGTGCCCCCGGCACCCCGGTGCCGGGACGTCCGGCCACCGAGATCAGACGGCGGCCTCCACCGTTGCAAGCGCGGCGATGAGCCGATCGGTCGCCTCGGCAGCCAGCTCGGCGAAGCCGGGGTCCGGCATCAGCTGACGAGGGTCGGCCATGCTGACCCGTGTCCCGCCATCGACCTCCTCGAGGACCACGTTGCAGGGCAGCAGCATGGCGACGGTGGGATCCTGCTGGAGAGCCTGATGGGCGAAGTTGGGGTTGCACGCGCCCAGGATGACGAGCCCGGTGCGCTCGACACCGAGCTTGGCGCGCAGCGTGGCGGCCACGTCGATCTCGGTCAGCACGCCAAAGCCCTGCTCGGAGAGGGCCTGGCGTACGACGGGGTCGACCTCGGACAGGGGCCGGTTGACGGTGGTGGTGAGACCCTGCATGGATGCTCCTCCTTGTTCGGTTCGGATCAGTGGGGCCCGGGCGCGCCCGACCCCGAGGGTCGACGGTCAGTGGGCAAAGCGGACGGTGGGGACGATGCGGTCGAGCCAGGCCGGGCTGCCCCAGATGCGGTGGCCGCCGAAGCGGAGCAGGACGGGCAGGAGCGCCATCCGGACGACAAGCGCGTCGATGGCGACGGCCGTAGCCAGGATGACGCCCATCTCCTTCGGGGCGAGCGGACCGGACAGAGCGAAGGTCAGGAACACGGCCACCATGATGGCCGCCGCCGACACCACCACGCGCCCAGCGGAGCGGACCGAGGAGACCATGGCGTGCTCGGGGTCGCGGTGCAGTTCGTAGCTCTCCTTCGCCGACGACAGCAGGAACAGCGTGTAGTCCATTGCCACGCCGGTCACCATGGCGCCGAAAAAGATCGGTCCCCAGGCGTCGACGAACCCTTGGGGGACGAACCCGAGCAACGAGGCGCCGGAGCCGTCCTGGAAGATCAGGCGGGCGACGCCGAAGGCCCCGGCGACCGAGAGGCCGGTCACGACCATGCCCACCAGGGCGAGCCACGGGCTCCCGAGTGCCACGAGGAGCATCAGGAACCCGACGCCAGCCAGGATGCCGAAGACGAGCGGGGTCTTCGCAGCCAGGGCGGACTGAAGGTCCACGTTCTCGGCCGCGGCCCCGCCCACCAGGCTGCCGGCAGGCAGCGCGGAGCGCAGGCGGCTGATCGTCGCTGCCGTCGCCGGTGCCGAGGGGCTCGTGGTGGGCACGACCTGGAGCAACTGCCAACCGTGCGAGACCGGCCCGGAGAGGGCGGCGGCCACCCCGGCGGTCGAGCGCGCCGCGGCAAGCGCCTGAGGACCGGAGCCCGCCGGTGCCACGACCTGGAGGGTGCCCGGGGCCCCGGGCCCGAAGGCGGTCGTCACCTGCTGGTAGCCGATCCGGGCCGACGAGGACGCAGGGATGATCGTGATGGACGGCATGGACGTCCGCAAACCGAACACGGGGGCGACAGCCAGGGCCAAGAGCACGCCGGCAACTGCTGCGACCTCGGCAGGCCGGCGCCACACGAAGCGGGCCCACGCGTGCAGACGACGGTCGAGCGCGGCGCCGTGGGGAAGGTGGTGACGGCCTGCAGTGGCCGACGTGGCGAGGACGGAGAGAGCCGCCGGTCGCGGGCGCCGGTGCAGGCGGACGGCCCCGGCGTTGACCCGGGTCCCGAGGACCCCGAGGACAGCGGGTAGCAGCGTGAGGGTGGCGGCGAGGACGGCAACGACCGAGAGCATGATGCCGAGTGCCATCGACCGGAAGGCGGGGCTCGGGACGAGCAGGACGGCCGAGAGGGACAGGAGCACCGTGACGGCCGAGAAGGCCACGGCCTTGCCAGCCGTGTTCATCGTCTCGGCCACCGACTCGACCACGCCGGTGCGGTCACCGCGGGTCACCTGACGCCGCTCGAGGGCGCTCCGGAAGCGCACCACGAGGAAGAGGGCGTAGTCGATGCCCAGGGCGAGGGCGAACATGAGGGCGAAGTTGAGCGCCCAGATCGACACCGGCGCGACGTGCGTCGCCATCACCAGTGCTCCTGCGGCCACCACGAGCCCGGCCAACGTCAGCATGAGTGGGAGCCCGGCGGCGACGAGGGTGCCGAAGGCGAGCACGAGGATGACCATCGTGACCGGCCACGAGAGCACCTCGGAGCGGAGCATGGCGCTGCGGTTGGCCGAGTTGAACTGGCTCCAAAGAGCGCTGTCACCGGTCAGCTCGACCGAGATGCCCGGTCGGGCCAGCCTGGCCAGCTCGGGCTCGAGAGAGCCCGCGGCCTTCACCATGGCGTTGGGACCGACCCGGGCGCCCGCTTCGACGACCGCCGTGCGGCCGTTGGCCGACAGGCTGACACCCGGGCGTGGTGGGACGACAGTCGAGACGGCTGGGCTGGCGGCAAGCGTCGACGTCACGGCCGAGACGACCTGCCGGCCAGCCGGACCACCGGCGATCGGACCGTTGTGGTCGACCACCACCACTTGCAGGGCCGTCGAGCCGAGCCCGGAGAAGTCGCGCTGGATGACCGTGCGGGCGGCGACCGACTGGCTGGTCGAGCTCTCCCAGCCGGCGCCGGCAAGTGCCGATTCGACGCGCGGAGCGAAGGCCCCGAAGAGCACGAGGGCGACTGCCCAGGCCACGAGGACGTGCTTCAGATGGGTCGCCGTCCAGGTCCCCAGGGCGGCCAGCACGGGCGTGCGAGCGGCGGCGCCCGTGTCGCCGGGGTCGGTCCCCCCAGACCCGCCCCGGTGGCGAACGGTCGTCGCACCGGCGGCAGTCAGTCGGCGGTCGTCGGTCTCGATGCTCATGGAGTGCTGTCCTCTCGTGTGTCGGAGGGCCCAGGGGCCCGGAGCTGGTCGGTCAGTCAGTCAGTCGGTCTGGTCGGTCAGTCGGGTCGGTCGGCCGAGCGGCGGCGAGGAGCGCCCGGAGCTCGTGGATTGGTGCGGCTGGATTGGTGCGGCTGGATTGGTGCGGCTGGATTGGTGCGGGGCTAGGCCGGCGAACGCAAGCCAGGCCGGAGTTCACCCTACCCGGTAGGGTATATTGCACAACCATCACCCTCGGCCGCCGGTTGTGTCCGGCGGGGTTGCCGTCTCAGGCGAGGGACAAGAAGAGCCGTTCCATCCGCTCGGTGTCGACACCCGAGCGGTCGTCCGCCACGTTCGGGTCGAGGCACTGGCGGAGCCCCGACGAGACGATCTTGAAGCCTGCACGGCTGAGCGCTCGGCTCGCCGCCGACAGCTGCATGACGACGTCGTCGCACTCACGACCGTCCTCGATCATCCGCACGATGCCAGCCAGCTGTCCTTCTACCCGCCGCAGCCGCTTGACCACGTCGGCACTCGTCGCTTCGTCGATCTGCATGGTGCCAGAGTACCATACCCCCACGGGTATCCGAGCCGGCGCGCTCGTGCGCCTGGCGGCACGACGGAACCGGATCCTGGCGCGGCTGCTCCACAGCCCGCAGCGCCTGCAGGAGGCAATGCTGCCACCATAGGGTGGACCGGGAGCGACCGACGCTACCGGGCCGGAGGGGGGTCCGATGAGCCTGATGGCCATGGTGTACGACCGGATGATGACCGGCGTCGAAGAAGCCGGGTTGTCACGCTGGCGAGCCGAGCTGCTCGGCGAGGCGTGCGGGGCCACCCTTGAGCTCGGTGCCGGGACGGGACGGAACCTCTCCTTCTACCCCGACGACGTCTCCCGGTTGGTCCTCGCCGAGCCCGACCGCTCCATGCGCACCCGACTCCGGCGTGCCGTCGTCTCTGTCGACCGACCACGTCCCGTCGAGGTCGTCGACGCGCCAGCCGAGGCTCTCCCCTTCGAGGACGCCAGCTTCGACACCGTCGTCACCACCCTCGTCCTGTGCTCAGTCCGAGACCCCGAACGCGCTCTCAGCGAGGTTCGACGTGTCCTGCGTCCAGAGGGTCGTTTCCTCTTCATCGAGCACGTGGCCGCCGAGGACCGTCCGCCCCGGCTCCGCTGGCAACAGCGAGTCGAGCCGGTGTGGCGCGCTGTCGCCGGCAACTGCCACCTCACCCGGCGCACCGAAACGGCGATCACCGCTGCTGGCCTCACCGTCGAGTGCGTCGAGCACGCCAGCATGCGCAAGGCCCCCTCCTTCGTCCGGCCGACCATCCGAGGCTCTGCCCGCGTCGCCGCCTAGGGGACCCGGGGCGGGGCGCCCCGTGCACCCCGCCACCGGCCGAGCCGGCAGCGGGGTGCACACAGGCCGGTTCGACGTCAGGCCGCCGCTGCGCCCGCTGCGCCGGTCGGCGCCGGAGCGGGCCCGCCCGGGCCCGGGCGGGGCGGCAAGCCTATGAGCACCGTCGTGGCCGTCACCGTCGACGAGCTCGTCGTGCCGAGCACGGCCACGTGGGCCCCGGGGGTGACGTCCGACAGCGACGGCGTGGCCACCTTCGGGTCGCGGTAGGTCGTCTGGCCCGTGACGTCGACGGTCACCTCGGTGCCCGCGTGGGTCGTGAGCACGAAGCTCGAAGTACCGACCGACTTCACGGTGCCGACGGCCGCCGGCCGGGCGTGGGGCCCGCCCGGGCCCGGGCGGGGCGGCAAGCCTATGAGCACCGTCGTGGCCGTC
>JBMFXC010000010.1:10496-16438 GCA_049964655.1 Acidimicrobiales bacterium | reverse complement strand
AGTACCGACCGACTTCACGGTGCCGACGGCCGCCGGCCGGGCGTGGGGCCCGCCCACACCCGGTGCCGACTGGCCCGTGGGCGCGCTCCCGCCTGTCGACGCGTAGGCAACAGAGCCGCCAGCCACGACGAGCCCGAGGGCGACGGCCGCGGCGCTGGTCACCCGGACCACACCACGGCGGCCGCGCCAGAAGTTCTGGACAGGGCTCGGCGGGCCGACAGAGGACCGGGCGGGTCCGGGCCCTCCGTGGTCCGGTCGGGACGGCTCTTGTGCTCGTGGTTCCATGGTTCGCTCCTCGGTGCTCGGTGTCGCTCGACCACCGCCGTGGTGGTCTGAAGCCACGATGCGGACTGAACCTCGCGAATACCTTGGAGGTCGCTAAAGAGGAGCTAGGAATTCCTGAAGGATCAGCTAAGGACGGCGATCGGGCCCGCTCAGTGCAGCTGGCGGACGACCCGAGCCGACAGCTTGCGGACCGCGCTGCGAGGAGCCAAGCGGACGCCGACTGCCGCTGCCCTGTTGAGGAGCCCGGGGACGATGACCGCTCGGTCGGCCACGAACCCCTCCCACCCCGTCCGCGCCACCTCGGGGGCATCCTGCCAGGCCATGGCGGCCAGACCGGCCAGCTTGTCGGTGCGGACCCCGGCTCGCGCTTGGAACCCGGTGTGGGTAAAGCCCGGACAGAGGGCGCACACTCGGACTCCCGAGCCGGCGACCTCCTCGCGGACCGCTTCGGTGAAGCTGAGCACGAAGGCCTTCGTCGCCGCATAGGTAGCCATACCTGGGCCTGGCTCGAACGAGGCGAGCGAGGCCACGTTCAGGACACCGCCCTCGCCCACCCGGACGAGCCGCGGGAGCACGGCACGGGTCAGGCGCACGAGGGCGGACACGTTGAGGGTGATCTGGGCGAGCTCGCCGTCGATCGGGAGCTCGACGAAGCGTCCGACGGTCCCAAAGCCGGCATTGTTCACCAGCACGTCGACCGGCCTGCGGTCTCCGGCTTCGGCCAGGCGGCGTTCGACCGCTCCCTGGCCGGCTTCGGTCTCGAGGTCGGCGACGAGCACCTCGACCTCGGTGCCATGGCGCCGCAGCTCGCCGGCCAGCGCTTCGAGCCGCACGGCGCGACGGGCGACGAGGACGAGGTCGTGACCGTCGCGGGCGGCGAGCCGGGCCAGCTCCTCGCCGATCCCCCCCGATGCCCCCGTGACGAGCGCCAGCGGTCGACCTGACCTCGAAGATACGGGTTCGCTCATCCCTCGAACGCTAGCGACGATCCGACCGCTACGGGGAGGACCCGCGGCCCCGGCCCGGGCGGACCGGTCACCGTGGCGACCTCACAGCTCCGCCGACCAGTCGCGCCGCTCGAGGTCGGCCTTCAGGTCCCTCATGAACGCCGCCGCATACGCCCCGTCGAACGCCCGGTGGTCCCAGGAGAGCACCAGCATCCCCACCGAATGGATGGCGATGCTCTCGTCCCCGTCTTCGTTGGTGACGACCACGGGCCGCCGGGCGATGCCGTCAGTGGACAGGATCGCCACTTGTGGCTGATTGATGACGGGCACCACCATGAAGGTCCCGAAGCTCCCCGAGCTCGACACCGTGAAGGTCCCTCCGGTCAGCTCGTCGGGAGAGAGCCTGCGCGAGCGGGCCCGGGCAGCCAGGTCGGCCACGTCACGAGCGAGAGCGCGGACACGCTTGTCGTCGGCACCTCGGATGACGGGTGCCACCAGACCGTCGTGGTCGAGGTCGACGGCCACGGCGACGTCGACGTGCCGGTGCAGGACAAGGCGGTCTCCGGCGAAGGAGGCGTTCAGACGCGGGTACCGACGCAGGGTAGAAGCGAGCGAGCAGCAGATGAAGGGCAGGTAGGTCAGGGCGAACCCCTCTTCCTGCCGGAACCGGTCGCGGGCGCTCCTGCGAACGCGCTCGACCGCCTCGTAGTCGACCTCGACGGCGGTCATCACGTGCGGGGACGTCGACTTCGACGTCACCATCCGGGCCGCGGTGATCTGACGGACGGTGTTCAGCGGCTCGACGACGTCGCCGTCGTGGAACAGGCCCGACAGATCGGCGTCCGGCGTGGCGCCCATCGGGAAGGCTTCTGGCGTGGCGCTCACCGCAGAGGGTGCCTGGGGTATGGGAAGCGGTGTGGACGGGGTGGGCACGGTGACGGCCGCCCCCGACGGCGTCGGGCCGTCGTGGTCCGGGGCCGGTGCAGCCCCGGCAGCCCGGTGACCGGCTCCGGCAGCGCCGTGGCTGGGAGCGGCAGCCCCGGCAGCCCCGTCGATGGCTCGCTCGACGTCGGCACGAGTGACCCGGCCAGAGGGTCCCGTGCCGACGACGGTCGAGAGGTCGAGGCCGTTCTGGGCGGCCAGGCGGCGCACGATCGGCGACGCGATGGGTGGCCGAGCCGATAGCTCCGGGGCGACCGGAGCACCTGCCGCCTCGTCCGGGTGACCTGCCACCTCGCCGGTGTGCTCCGACACCGGCGGTGGGGCCGTGAGCTCCCGCCGGGCCGACACCGCCCCGTCCTCGACGACGGCCGACACCGCCCCGTCCTCGACGACGGCCAGTACTGCCCCGACGGGCACGGTCTCTCCGACGGGCACGAGGACCTCGGCGAGGACGCCCGCCACCGGGGAGGGGACCTCCGAGTCCACCTTGTCGGTCGACACCTCGAAGAGGACGTCCCCTGCGGCGACCGTCCCTCCCGGGGCGACCCTCCATGCGGTGATGGTTCCCTCGGTCACCGTCTCTCCGAGCTGTGGCATCTCGATCTGGGTCATGGCGCTTGCCTCGTCTCCTGCTCCCTGTCGCTCGCCCGACCGCGTGGTCCTGCTCCGCTCCGCCGGACAGTGGACCGAGCCCGGCCGGGCTCCTCGAACCTGTCGATCCCTACCGGTTCCACGGAGGCGGCTCGTCGGCTGCGATCGCTGCCTCCGAGACGGCTCGCGCCACCACCGAGCGCTCGACGTCGCCGACGTCGGCCAGCGCGGCGAGCGCGGCGACTACGACGTGCTCGGCGTCGACCTCGAAGAACCGTCGCAGTGCCTCACGGGTGTCCGACCGCCCGAACCCGTCGGTCCCGAGCGACACGTACGGCCGAGGCCGGACCCTGCTCGTCCGGCGCCCCCGGGCGTCTCGCACGGTCATCGGCGGTACGAACCGGGCGATCTGGTCGGGGACCGCACGGACGAAGTCCGAGACCGCCACGATGGGCCCGGGCGCTCCGGCCAGCAGCTCGGTCACCGGCGCCACCTGGGAGGGGAGCTCGGGGTGGAGCCGGTTGAACCGCTCGACGACGAGCGCGTCCTCGCGCAGGCGCTTGTACCCCGGTGCCGACCAGAGCTCGGCGCCGATGCCGTAGCGCTCGGCCAAGAGCTCCTGGGCCCGCCGCGCCGCTCCGTGCGCCGACCCCGAAAAGAGCACCGTCACCCGGGGCTCGACCCCGTCGGGTGCCTCCGACCACCGGTAGAGGCCCTGGAGGACGGCGTCGTCGGTCAGCCCCTCGGGCCGGGGGGGCATGGGGTACGTCTCGTTGTAGAGGGTGAGATAGAAGAAGACAGGATCGCCTCCGATGGGCTCGCCGGCTCCGGCCGACCCGCCGTACATGACCTCGAGTCCCTGGCGCACCACGGCACCCAGCTCGTAGGCGAACGCCGGGTCGTAGGCACGGCACGTGGGGATGACCGATGCCAACAGGAGACTGTGGCCATCCTGGTGCTGGAGACCCTCGCCGAGCAGCGTGGTCCGCCCGGCCGTCCCCCCGAGCAGGAACCCGCGCGCTTGGGCGTCGGCTGCCGCCCAGGCGAGGTCGCCGACACGCTGGAAGCCGAACATCGAGTAAAAGGCGTAGAAGGGGACCATGGGGACCCCTCGGGTGGCATACGCCGTGCCGGCGGCGATGAAACTGGCCATGGCGCCAGCCTCGGTGATCCCCTCCTGCAGGATCTGGCCGTCGACGGACTCCGAGTACGAGAGCAGCAGCTCGGCGTCGACCGGCCGGTACTGCTGGCCGCTGGGCGCGTAGATGCCCAGCTCGCGGAAGAGCGAGTCCATGCCGAACGTCCTGGCCTCGTCGGGGATCACCGGGACGACCCGCCGACCGAACCCGTCGGAACGCGCCAGGCCTCGCACGAGGCGGGTCATCGCCATGGTCGTCGAGACGGCGAGTGGCCCCGAGCCGGCGTCGAGCTCGGTGAAGACGTCCGGGGAAGGCAGCGACAACGGGACCCGTACCTTCGTCGAGCGAGCCGGCACCGACCCACCGAGCCGGCTTCGGTGCTCGGTCAGGTAGCGCGCCTCGGGCGACCCCGGTTCGGGACGGACGTAGGGGACATGGTCCCCGGCCAGGGCCTCGGTCGGGACGACGTCCTCGAGGTGGAGGCGGTCCCGCAGGGCGACCAGCTCCTCGCTGTTCAGCTTCTTGATCTGGTGGGTGGCATTGCGCCCCTCGACCGCCGATCCAAGCGCCCAGCCCTTGACCGTCTTGGCGAGCACCACCGTCGGCTCCCCACGATGGGCCACCGCGGCGGCGTAGGCGGCGTGGATCTTCACCGGATCGTGGCCGCCCCGCGGCAGGGCCTCGAGGTCGGCGTCGGAGAGGTGGTCGACCAGCCCGGCAAGACGCGGGTCGGGGCCGAAGAAGTCCTCGCGGATGACGCTCCCAGGCTCGACCAGATAACGCTGGTACGCGCCGTCGACCGTGGTCCCCATCCGGTCGACGAGCACGCCGTCGACGTCGGCGGCGATCAGCGGGTCCCAGGCACTGCCCCAGACCACCTTGACGACGTTCCACCCTGCGCCGCGGAAGGCCGACTCGAGCTCCTGGATGATCTTCCCGTTGCCGCGCACCGGGCCGTCGAGCCGTTGCAGGTTGCAGTTGACCACCCAGACCAGGTTGTCGAGCTGCTCGCGGCCGGCCAGGCCGATGGCGCCGAGGGTCTCGGGCTCGTCGCACTCGCCGTCTCCGAGGAAGCACCACACACGCGAGTCCTCGGTGTCGTCGATCCCGCGGTGACCGAGGTAACGGTTGAACCGGGCCTGGTAGATGGAGTTGATCGGCCCGAGGCCCATGGACACCGTCGGGAACTCCCAGAAGTCGCTGCGCAGCCGCGGATGCGGATAGCTCGGCAGGCCGTCGGCGGAGAGCTCACGCCGGAACCCGTCGAGGTCGTGCTCGCTGAGCCGGCCTTCGAGGAACGCTCGGGCGTAGATGCCCGGTGAAGCGTGCCCCTGCACGTACACGTGGTCGCCGACCTGGTCGTCAGTCCTCCCCCGGAAGAAGTGGTTGAAGCCCACTTCGTAGAGGGCCGCTGCCGACGCGTAGGAGGCCAGGTGGCCGCCGATGCCGTCAGCCTGGTGGTTGGCGTTGACGACCATGGCGGCGGCGTTCCAGCGGGCCAGCGCCCGCAGGCGCCGCTCGAGGACGAGGTCGCCAGGGTAGGGCGGCTCGTCCCGAGGGGGGATCGTGTTGACGTACGGGGTCGAGAGCGAGTCGGCCGCACCCACGTGGACCCGGCGGGCCTCCTGCTCGAGCTGGGCGAGCAGGTACCCGGCCCGGTGGCTGCCCTTGCCGTCGACCACGGAACGGAGCGACTGCAGCCACTCCTCGGTCTCCCCCGGATCCGGGTCGGTGAACTGGCCGATGAAGCCGTCGATCGCCACGGGTCCTCCTCTCGATCGCGTGCTCGGGCCTCGCGTCGATCGACGGTGGCCCTCGGCCCGGGGCCGTCCGGTCCGCGGTGCGAGGGGATCACTCCGCGAGAGCCGGACGCTGCACCCGTGCCTCGACCAGTAGACGACACCCGGCGTACGTCGATCCAGTAATCTGTCCCGCATCGTGGGACAGTTGGTTACCGACGCGTCACCGAGCCAGCACAGCAACGACAGCCAAGACAGCGCAGTGAAGCCAGCACAGTGAGCACCTCTCTGGCCAAGTC
>JBMFXC010000010.1:0-10396 GCA_049964655.1 Acidimicrobiales bacterium | reverse complement strand
GACAGCCAAGACAGCGCAGTGAAGCCAGCACAGTGAGCACCTCTCTGGCCAAGTCCTGGCAGGTGCTCGCCTACCTGGCCGGCGCCGAAGGACCCTCGACGGTCCGCGACGTGGCACGAGGGACCGGCCTGCCCAAGTCGACGGTCCACCGGCTGGCCGCCGAGCTCCAGCAGGTCGGCGCGGTCGAGACCGAGCCCGACGGCTACCGGCTCGGCCTCCGCCTCTTCGAGCTGGGCGGGATCGCCCTTCGCCAGCGGCGGCTCGAGGACGAGGCCCGTCCCCACCTAGAGGCGCTCGTCGAGCGCACGCAACTGCTGACCCAGCTCGGCGTCCTCCTCGGGCACGACGTGCTCTATCTCTCTCGCATCGGGCGCCAGGGCCACCAGCGAGTGGCCTCGCCGGTGGCCGGTCGCGTCCCCGCCTCGTGCACGGCGCTCGGCAAGGCACTGCTCGCCTTCAACCCGGTCGCGCTGGCCGAGGTGCTGCGGGCAGGGCTCCCCCGACGGACACGCAACTCGATCACCGACGTCGGCGTCTTCCGCTCCGAGCTCGTGCGCATCCGGTCATCGTCGATCGCCGTCGAGCACGAGGAGGCCCGCCTTGGCCTGGCCTGCGTGGCCAGCCCGGTCATCGTCGACCGCCGCGCCGTGGCCGCCATCTCGGTCACCGGGTCGGCGGGTGGCTTCGACCTCGACGCCACCGGACCTGCCGTGCGGAGAGCGGCACAGGCTCTCTCGCGCCAGCTGTCCGTCGGCAACCCGCGAGCACTTCTCCCGCGCTCGTGACCGCTGGCCAGCTCTTCGTGAGCGACGAACGCCGTCGTCAGCGCACGACGAGCACCGACGCCGGGCTCCGGGCCACCACCCGCTCGCCGACGCTCCCCAGGGCGCGTAGCCCGTGGAGACCACGGTGCCCCACGACGACGAGGTCGGCGTCCGACGCGACCAGCGCACGGACCGGCGATCGTTGGTCGACCGAGGAGAGGGGAAGCTCCGGCACGACGGCCTGGAGGGTGTCCATAGCGACGCCCTTGCCGCCGAAGGCGACGACGTAACGAAGGGCGGCACCCGTGGCATCGCTCAGTCGGATGGCCACGGCATACGCCCGCAGCGACGTCTCCGAGCCGTCGAGCCCCACGGCGATGACCGACGGGAAGGAGGCTGGGCCACGGGGGCGGCGCGCCACGAGCACCGAGCACGGCGCCTGGCGCACGACGGTGCCCAGACGCTCGTGCTGGGCGACGATCTGCTCGTCGGGCACCCCCGCCATGTGGGCTGGCGTGGTGACGCTGCCCCGTGGCGAGCCCAGGGCGACCAGGGCCCGGGCGTCTCCCCCGGTCACGAACGCCAGCACGTCGACCAGCAGTCCTTCCTCGACGACCACCTCGATGACGCCGGCGGCTCCCGAGCGGCGCAGGTCGGCACGCGCCTGCTCGACGACGTCCTCCGCCACCCGGCGCAGGTGGTGGCTCCGGGCCGGGATGTCACCAGGCCGGTCGAGCTCCTCGAGCGTGTCGAGGGCACACACCAGGGTGAGCGGGCGTCCCGGAGCGAGCCGGCACGCCTGACGAGCCGCTTCGAGCGAGGCCGACGTGCCGTCGACCGCACAGACCAGCCGGTCGAAGGGAGACGCCTCTGCTGGAGGGTGGAGCTGTGGGACCGCCGTCATGGCGCGCCTCCTCTCGCCGACGATCGGTGGCCACCGGCATCTCTGGACCTGTCCCCGTTCCTGTCTCCGGACCGGAGCCGACCGTCGTGCGTCCAGCCCAGTCGCCCGCTCCGTCGAGCACGGGACTGCCGCATGCCATGCCGTCACCACCTTCGTCACCACCGCGGCACGCCCGACGACGGCCGCTCTCAGGCCACTGTGCCCGCGGGCCGTCGGTGGCGACAGGGACGAACGGCCCTTTGGCGAACGCCGGGTCAGCGTGGTGCA
The DNA here is from genome assembly GCA_049964655.1 of Acidimicrobiales bacterium. Classification (GTDB taxonomy): domain Bacteria; phylum Actinomycetota; class Acidimicrobiia; order Acidimicrobiales; family RAAP-2; genus JAJZJT01. The sequence goes on along the minus strand of JBMFXC010000010.1, from coordinate 8,461 downwards.
GCGACGTCCGTCCCGACCTCCTGTCGCGGCAACGAGGCCGCCCCGGCGGGCGACCACCGGAAGAGCCGCCCGGGCCGGCTGGCCCGAAGATGCACCGTCGAGCCGCGCAACCGTAGGATGCGCGCATGGACATCAACGGAGTTTCTGCCATCGTCACCGGCGGCGCCTCGGGCATCGGGGAAGCCTCGGCTCGTCTGCTCGCCGCCCGAGGTGCCCGAGTGGTCGTCGCCGACCTTCAGGACGACAAGGGGAAGTCGCTCGCCGACGAGATCGGCGGGGCGTTCGCCCACGTCGACGTCACCAACACCGACGACGTCATCGGCGCTGTCGAGCTGGCCAAGGAGCTCGGCCCGCTCCGGGTGCTCGTCAACTCGGCCGGGATCGGCTGGGCCACCCGGGTCATCGGCAAGGACGGTCGCTACGAATCGGCCCACGACCTCGACGTGTTCCGCAAGGTGATCGAGATCAACCTGGTCGGCACGTTCAACTGCATCCGGATCGCGGCGACGGCCATGAGCACCACCGAGCCGCTGGCCGACGGCGAGCGCGGCGCCATCGTCAACATGGCTTCGGTCGCCGCCTTCGAGGGGCAGATCGGCCAGGATGCCTACTCTGCCTCGAAGGGCGGGGTCGTCGGCATGACGCTGCCCATCGCCCGCGACCTCTCGGTCGTCGGCATCCGGGTGAACACCGTCGCTCCAGGCCTCATCGACACCCCCATCTACGGCGAGGGCGAGGCCTCCGAAGCCTTCAAAGCCAACCTCGAGAAGGGCGTCCTCTTCCCCAAGCGGCTCGGACAGCCCGAAGAGCTGGCTTCCATGGTCCTCGAGCTGGTGACCAACAGCTACGTCAACGCCCAGACCGTCCGCGTCGACGGTGGTATCAAGATGCAGCCCAAGTGAGCTGACCTCGGGCCCGTCCCGTCGTGAACGCCGGCCCTCCCGGGCCGGCGTTCACGCGTCGGGGCCCGGTGCACCGGCTGCCCAGTGGCAGGTGGCAGGTGGCAGGTCAAGTGACCGGCACGAGCCGATAGCCGGCACCGCGGACGGTCTGGATGAGCGGCTCGAGCCCGGGCGCGTTGAGCTTGCGCCGCAGGTAGCCCACGTAGACGTCGACCACGTTGCTGCCAGGGTCGAACGTGTAGTCCCACACCCGGCTCAGGATCTGCGAGCGCGACAGCACCTGGTTCGGGTGGCGCATGAACAGTTCGAGGAGCGCCCACTCGCGCTGGGCGAGATCGATGCGACGCCCGGCTCGCCAGGCCACCTTGGCAAGCAGGTCGAGAGTGAGGTCGGCCACCTCGAGGGTGGACGAGCCCGTCTGCTGAGCGTTGCGCAGGGCGGCCCGGACCCGGGCCACCAGCTCGTCAAAGGCAAACGGTTTGGTGACGTAGTCGTTGGCGCCGGCGTCGAGCCCGCGCACCTTGTCGGCGACCTCGGCCCGCGCCGTCAGCACGATCACCGGCACCGTCGACCCCGCACCCCGAATCCGTAGAAGCAGCTCCTCGCCGTCGACCCCGGGCAGCCCGAGGTCGAGCAGCACGAGGTCGACGTCGTCGCCCACCAGCTCGCGCTCGGCATCGTCCACCGTCCCGGCGACGCCGACCACGTAGCCCTCGGCGCGCAGTCCCTTGGCCACGAAGGCGGCGATGCCGGGGTCGTCCTCGACCACGAGGATCCTCACAGCCGCTCGACCACCTGCTCAGACGCCAGCACCCGGCCGGGCGGGAAGACGAGCGCCGCGCGGCACCCGCCAAGATACGACCGGCCGAGCTCGAAGGTGCCGCCGTGTGCCTCGGCCACCGCCGAGGCGATGGCGAGCCCCAGGCCCGTCCCCTCGCCCGACGACCCCGCCGGACGACCGAAGCGGGCCAGGGCGGCCCCGCGCTGCACCTCGGGGATCCCCGGCCCGCTGTCGTCGACGGCGAGGACCAACCAGCCATCGGCGCGCCGCTCGGCGGTCACCTCGACGGCGTCACCGGGCTGGGTCGCCCGCACCGCGTTGTCGACGAGGTTGAGGAGCGCTCCCCGCACCTTCGCCTCGTCGACCTCGACGACGACGTCGGGGGGCACCCCCGTCGACCACCGGCGCTCGGCGAGCACCCGGGCGGACTGGGCAAGCTCGGCCACTAGGGAGCGGAGGTCGACGGGGCTGACGTCGAGGAAGTCGGGCTCGAGCGAGCGCCCGAGCAACAGGAGCCGCTCGACGAGGGAGCGCATGTGGTCGAGCTCGGCGACGACGACGGCCACCGTGGCGCGTACCTCGTCGGGGTCGCCGGCGCCGGTGCGCGCTAGCACCTCCAAGTGCCCCCGGGCGACGGTGAGGGGCGTGCGGAGCTGATGGGAGACGTCCGACAGCAGGCGCCGCTGGGCGCCGAGGGCGAGGGACAGCCGGTCGAGCATCCAGTTGAGCGTCCGGGCGAGGAGGCCGACCTCGTCGTCGGTGCCGGGGTCGTCGAGGCGCTGGTCGAGGTCGCCCCCGCCGATGGCAGCGGCGCGTCCGGTCATGGACCCCACCGTGCCGAGGAGCCGGCGGAGCAGCAGGTAGGCGCCGGCCGAGGCGAAGGCGATGGCGACGAGGGCCTCGCCGGCAGCCAGCCACAGCACGCGCGACTGGTCGGAGACAAGCCGGGCAAGCCCGCCGGTGACCACCAGCGTCCCGGCGGGCCGCGAACCGTCCCGCAAGGGGACCACCAGCGCCTCGGTCGGGGTCCCGCCGACGTCCCACCGGAGGAACGACGACCCGTCCGGTGGGGCCGAGGCAAGGGCAGCGAGCTCCGGCGAGGCGAGGAGGGGCTCCGACCCGGCGCTGCCGACCTGGTGGCGGTCGGCCATGAGCACGACGACGTGCTCATCGGCCGCCAACACGCGGGTGCGCAAGTAGGAGGTCGTGAAGGTGGCGAGGCCCTCGGTCGTCGGCCGCGCTGCAGCGGCACTGGTGAAGTCGGTCGCCTCGGCGGCGAGCGAGGTCTGCGTGGTGGCCAGGGCGTGCGAAGTGAAGACCTGCTCAGTCTCGAAGGTGATGACTCCGAGGACGACGACGAGCAGGACCACCTGGAACGCGACAAGGCGGCCCGCCGTGCCTGGCCGCCGCCACCGCCACCCCGGCAGCGGTCCCGGCCGCCACCGCGGGCGCCAGCGTGCCCCGGTGACGGCCAGTTCGGGCACCGCCAGCCCCGGACCGGCCGGCTCGGCACTGGCAGACCCGACGGGCGAGGACAGAGAGGCGGGCTCCTCGTTCGCCGCGCTCAATTGTCGCCGCTCCTCTTGTCCTTCGACTCCGACGTGGTCGTGGTCGACGACGACCCCCCGTCCTCGTGCTCGATGACCGGCAGCGCGGGCGCCACAACGGTCGCCGGGGGCGCGGTCGCCGGTGGACTGGTCGCCGGGGGCGACGTGACGGCCGGGCTTGTCGTGGGGGGCGACGTGACGGCCGTCGGGGGGGCGACGGTCGTGGTGGTGGTCGTCGGCGTCGTCGTGGTCGTCGTCCCGTGCCCGGGGGCGACGTCGGCAGGAGCGGGCACGACAACTGAGGTCTCCGACGTGATCGTCGACGTCACGACGACGCCCAGGCCGACGAGTGCGGCGACCACGACCGGGAGGAGCCACCACGCAGCGTGAACCGGGCGCCCGGATGGCCGGGCGGAAGGCGTCATGGCTCCCATGGTGCCCGAAGCGGCTGCACCGTCGAGACCACGTCCGAGACGATGAGCGCGCCACGGGGGCACGCGGCAGCCGCGCGCCTCGCCCGCCGCAGGTCGTCGCCGCTGAGCTCGGTGGCGACGACCTCGGGGAAGCCCCAGGCGTCGAGGTCGAGGGCGCCCGGCGCGATGAAGGCGCAGATGCCGTGCCCGGCACAGCGCGTCCGGTCGACCCGAAGCCGGCCCGTCACCGCCAGGCCTCCTCGGGCTGGGGCAACGGCCAGGCGGGCACGGCGCAACCCACTGGGCACCGCCGCCGGCGAGCGTGGGCGTCGACCTCGGCGGCGAAGACGTCGAGGAAACTCTCCACCATGGCCACGGCGCCATCAGGATGGTGGCAGGCGCCCTTGCCGCGGACCTCGCCGAGGAGCCGGCGCAGTGTGCGGACGGCGCGCCGTGACGACGTGCCCGCCACGAGCGCCTCGAGCGCCTCGGCGACGTCGGCGAGCCCATAGAGGCACGGGCCGCACTGCCCGGCGCTCTCTCCCGCCAGCCACCGGGCGAGTCGGGCGGCTGTCGCCACGCCGCAGGCGTCTGCCGACAGGGGGGCGAGGAGCCCGCATCCCGGCGCGGCCCCGACAAGGGCAAGCCCTTCGGTCGTGCATGGCAGCGTGGCCACGTCCGCTCCGTCGACGAACCTGCCGGCGTACCCGCCGACGAGCACGGCACGCACCGGAGGCTCCCCGGCTCCCCGGGATCCTGGCCCACCGGGCCGGTCCCAGCCATCCGCGGCCGCCGCCGTTGCCGCCGCCGCGTGCTCGAGGAGGCTACCGACGGTCACCGGCTCGACCACCTCGAGGACGGTGGCACCGTGGTCGCCGCCGTGCACGGTGACCAGTCGTGAGCCCGGAGAGGAGGGCGTGCCTGCCGCTGCCCACCACGACGCACCGAACCGGGCGAGCAGGGCGAGGTGGGCGAGGGTCTCGGCGTTGTGCACGACGGTGGGCTGCCCCGACAGACCGGCCGCGGCGAGCGGTGCGGTGAGAGCCCGGGGCTTCGCCTCGCCACCGGCCAGCCATGACGCCGCTGCGCTCGCCTCGCCAGCCACGTAGCGGGCCGGTCCCATGCCGAGGTGGAAGACGGGGTCGGTCAGGCCCGAGCCCCGGCGCTCGGCCGCCGCCCGGCGGAAGGCCTCAGCAACGGCGTCAGCACCGCGGTGTGCGTAGATGACGACGGAGGACGCCCCGGCGAGGGCCGCAGCCACGGCGGCGCCGTCGAGGACAAGGTGAGGACGCAGGGCGCACAGCGTCCGGTCCTTCCGGCTGGCCGGCTCGCTCTCGCTGGCATTGACCACCACGGTGACCGTCTTCCCGGCCGCCGCTGCCCGGGCCGTGGCCACCTTCCGGGCCACTGGGAAGCCGCCGCCGCCCCGGCCGGCGAGCCCGCTCGCCGCCACCTCGTCGAGGAACTGCCGGACCTCGACCTGTGGCAGGGCCCCGAGCCGGGCGAGGTGGGCGCCCAACGGCTCGGCACCCGCCGACGCGAGCGGCCCGGCCAGCAGGCGCGCGCCCTGCTCGCCGATGCCGAACGCGGAGGCCCCGTCATCGACGGCGATCTCCGTCGGCCGGAGGGCGAGGGTCACGAGGCGTTCTCCAACCGGCGCTCGGCGCGCCGGGCGGTCGCCCGGCTCACGGCGAGCGTCGTAACGAGCACCCCGGAGGACAGGTAGAGCCACCGCAGGCTGGCCACGTCGCTGCCCGCTTCGATCCCGTGGAGCCACGCGCAGGCGAACGCCACGACGGCGAGGCGGTGCACGGCCAGCCAGTGGCGCCCGACGAGACGACCGGCCAGCGCGGCGCTAGCTCCCACCAGCAGGCCGAGCTCGAGGGCGACGGTGCCGAGGGCGACAGCGGCGGGCCGGTAGCGGGACAGCCCGGGGACGAACGCGCCCGCCCACCCCACGTGCGCGTAGGCATCGAGGGCGAGGGCGACCACGTGCCCGGCGACCAGCACCGCGGTGGCGGCGGCCAGCGCGGCATGGGCGCGTAGCACGGAGGCAGGCCTGAGCAACGCCCGGCTGCCCCGACGCCAGGGATGCCGGAACCACAGCCCGAGGCCGGCGAGGGCGGTGAGCGCGAGGTAGGCGGCAACGCCGAGCCCGCGGCCGACGATCCACGGCAGCATTCGGTCGTGGAGGACACGCCCGGCCGTCGCGTCGACCAGGTGGGCCACGACAAGCGATCCAACCACGACCGCTGCTGCGCCGGCGGCCAGCCAGGGGCCGCTCAACGACGGGGGGCCGGGCGGGCCTGGTGCCGGGCCGCCGGTGCGGAGACGGGGACGCCGGTCGATCATCACGCCCGCCAGACGAGGTGTCGCTCCATCGGCTCGGAGCAGCCGAGCGTGCCATCGGTCGCCACCCACAGGGCGGCGATCCCCCGCCGAGCTGCCTCTGCGGCAATGGCCGAACGGCCGGCAAGGAAGAGGACCTTGCTCCACACCTCGGCCTCGGCGGGGTCGGTGGCCACCACGGTCACCGCCGCCAGGCCGGGGCCTCCGGGAAGGCCCGTGCGGGGGTCAATGAGATGGTGGACGACTCGGTCGCCGGCCCGCCACCGGCGCAGCCGCACTGACGACGTCGCGCAGGACGTGTCGGTGAGCCCGAGCACGGCAATGGGGTCACCACCGCCGGAAGGGTCCTCGACGCCGACCCGCCAGGGCCCGCCGTCGGGCGCGTGCCCGCCGCAGGTGCAGTCGCCGCCGGCCTCGACCAGGTGGTCGTCGGACACGGCACGGAGCGCCTCGGCGGCCCACCTCACGGCGAGGCCTTTGCCGATGCCCCCGAGGTCGACGGGTCGGCCGCCCAAGTGGACTCGGCCCCGACCCCGGAAGCGCGGCTGCCAGGGCGGCGGGACCAGGCGCCGACGGGCCCTGGCGCCAGGGGCGGAGGCGGTGCCGGCGGCGAACGAGAGGGACGCCGTGTACCCCAGCCCGACCAGGTCCTCGAGGACGCGGGGATCGAAGCGGCCGTCGGTGCGGAGGTAGGCGGCGTACGCCTCGGCGATCGCCGACGCGCACACCTCCGGCAGGCCGTGCCAGCGACCGGGATCGGCGTTCGCCACCATCAACGGGCTCGTCGGGTCAAAGCGCGTGCACGTCGCCGCCACCGTCTCGATGATGTCGAGGGCGCGCTCGACCGCCTCGACCACGGTGCCGTCGGCGGTTCTGGCCGCGGTGCTGCCGTCGGTCGTGGCAGCAGCTCGGTCGAGGGCCTGGCCAGGGGACGAGACGGCGCGATGCCACCCGGCGCTTCGAGGGACTGGCATGCCCGGGCGCCCGAGCGCCTGGACCGTGATCATGGAGGCCATGGCCCGGACGCGCCCGACGACCATGCCGCCGTCGACCTCCACCACGCGCGATCCGCCGTCGGTGGGCGGGACCTGCCGATTGGTCGCCCCCGAAGGGACGCTGCCAGACCTCGTACGGGGCAGTGGCGGGGCGGGCGGTGTGACAGGCAGTGCCTGGTTGCCGGGAGCAGGGGCGAGCACGGCCGACCTCACGGTACGCCCGAGGCGCCCGTGGTGGCGTGCACAACAGGCGGGGCTGGGCGGGGCGTCGGGGCGGGGGAGACGACCCGGGCAGGCGCCGGGGTAGCTGTCGGCGTCGCCACGGGGGCGGGGGAGACCGCACTGCCGGAGGTCAGGACGGAGAGCTGGCCCTCGAGGCCGGCCAGCTCGGTCTCGAGCTGCGACACCTGTGCCTCGGCCCGGGTCACCTGGGGAGGTACTGTCGTCGTTGTCGTCGGGGCGGGGGCGACTGACACCGAGGCCGCAACCTTGCCGGCGGTGGGGGCGATCGTCGGCCCGGGTACGGCCCAGGCCAGGCTCAACCCCGTGGCTCCGGCGGTGGCGGCTGTGACGACCACGGCCGGTACTCTGCGGCGTCGCCAGCTCGTCGGCTCAGTCATCGCCGCCATTCGAGCTGCCCTGGTCCGTCTTGTCGGTGTGGTCGCCGCTGCCGTCGTCCCCGGACGTCGTCCCGCTCGCTCCGGTCGTGGCATGCACCGTGGGAGCCGGCACAGTCGTCGGTGGAGCGGTGGTGGTCGTGGCCTGGGCAGCCGCCTCGGCCTGGGCGGCCTGGGCGGCCTGGGCGGCCTGGCGCGTCTTGACCGCGGCGAGCTGCTCTTGCGTCGCGGCGATCTCCGACTCGAGCTTCTGCGCCTGCTGGTCGATCGCCGCTGCGGGGTCGGTCGTCGGGGACGGGGACGGGGCGACTGTGGTCGGCGGCGCACTCGCCGCGGTGACGGACGCCGTGTTCTGCTGAGCCATTGCGTGGCCCGTGGCCCCGATCCCGGCGAGCGCCGCACCCGCTGCTGCCGCCCCGATCAGCCACCCGTGCCGCTGGACCATCGCTACCTCCCAACCCCGCTTGCGTTCGTGCAAGGGCAGTGTCGGCAGCCCAGGTGAGCCGGGGCTAAGCCCGTCGTGAGAGTTCTCTCATCCAACCGTCGTCATGTCGCCAGACCGACACCTGCCGCGGCGCGGGCCTGGCCTGGCCTGGGCCGGCCGGTGAGCCAGCTCTGCCGCGCCGGCGTGGACGGCCACCGCGGTATGCCCAGCGCTCGGTGGAGTGTTGTGAATGCATCTATGTCACCAGATGTCCGTACGTGGGCAGTCCGAGGAGGTCCCGGGATGGCGACGGATCAGGCCGTCCGGCTGCTGTCCGACATGCGGGGTGTCCGCTACGGCGAGGTGCTCGCCGTCCGTCAGGCGGAAGACGGCAGGCTCGAGGCCGAGGTGTACGGCACCCAACTGCTCAACG
>JBMFXC010000009.1:38042-49937 GCA_049964655.1 Acidimicrobiales bacterium | reverse complement strand
CCCAGGCCCCCTCCGCCCAGGCCCCCTCCGCCCGTCGGGACATCCTCGGGCAGACCGCCGCTACTGGTAGCGCTCGAGGATGCTGGCCTCGGCCAGGCGAGCGAGGCCGTCTTTCACCGAGCGAGCTTTGGCCTCACCCACCCCTTCGACCTCCTCGAGGTCGTCCAGTGACGCCCCCATGATCTGGGGCAGGCTGGTGAAGCGGTCGACGATACGGTCGATGAGCGCCTCGGAGAACCGGGGGAGGCGGTGGAGCAGCCGGTAGCCGCGGGGCTCGACACCTTCCTGCGCTTCGGCCAGGCCGGGTGGGAAGGCCAGGACCTCGGACACCTTACGTACGTCGAGCAGTTCCTCCGAAGGCAGTTCGGCCAGCAGCGCCACCGCCCGGTCGACGGCCTTGGCCCGCTCGGTCGGTTCGGCCGGTGCGTCGTGCAGGTAGTCCTCGATGACGAGCCGCAAGGCCGGCGCCACCCCGTCCATCAGTTCGGCGAGCTGGAGGCGAACGAGCCGTCCGTCGTCTCCGAGCTCGATGACGTAGCCGGCGACCTCGCGGGCGATGCGGACGACCATCTCGGCCGCTTGCAGCACGCCGACGACGTCGCCGACGGCGACGGTGTCCTCGACCTCGAGGGTCGACAGCGCACTGAGGGCCTGGTCGAAACGGCTACGAAAGCGCTGCAGGGTGGCGAGTGCCTGGTCGGCTCGGTCACGCAGCCACCCGATGGGCTGCAGCCGGTACTTCTGGTCGTTGCGGTAGACCGTGATGACCGACATGGCGGCCGACACCGAGATCACGGGGACGTCGAGGGAACGGGCCACCCGCTCGGCGGTCCGGTGCCGGGTCCCCGTCTCGGTGGTGGGGATGGTCGCCTTGGGCATCAAGTGGACGTTGGCCCGGGCGATCCGCGTCGCATCCGGTGTGAGCACGATGGCGCCGTCCATCTTCGCCAGCTCGGAGAGGCGCTGTGGGCTGAACTCGGCGTCGAGCAGGAAGCCGCCTGAGCAGATGGCCAGCACGGCAGGCTGGTCCCCCACCACGACCAGGGCTCCACGCTTGGCCTGGAGGACACGATCGAGGCCCTCCCGCAAGGGGCGGCCGGGTGCCGCGAGCGCCAGGGCGTCGCTCAACGCGGAGCTCTGGTCCGTGCTCACGGAGCGATCGTACCTGGGCCCGGGCCTCCGCCGGGGCTCGGCCCGGCACCGTCGACGCCGCGTCCGGCAAGGCCGAGCGCCGCCAAGGCAGCACCGACGGTGTCCACCCGGACCAGCTCGACGCCTCGTGGTCCCGACGGCGCCGACCGAGGGACGACGATCCGGTGGAAGCCCAGCCGGGCACACTCCTCGAGCCGTCGCGCCAGGGCCGTGACTTGCCGCACCTCGCCGGCCAGGCCGATCTCGCCCACCGCGGCAGCATCAGCCGGCAGGGGCACACCGGCGATGGCCGAGGCCACGGCGAGCCCGAGGGCCAGGTCGGCAGCGGGCTCGAGGACCCGCACACCGCCGGCCACCGACGCGAAGACGTCGGCGACGAGCGCCGGGAGGCCGGCGTGGCGGGCCAGCACGGCGAGCACCATGGCCAGCCGGCTGCCGTCGAGCCCCACCACCGACCGTTTGGGCTGCGCCTGGGCCATGGGTGTCACCAGCGCCTGCACTTCGACGAGCAGGGTCCGACGACCTTCCACCGCAGGGAGGACGATCCCGCCCGGCACGCCGGTCACCCGGTCCCCAAGCAAGAGGCGCCCCGGGTCGGCAACGGGCGTCAGCCCCTGGTCGCCCATCTCGAAGAGGCCGAGCTCACCGGTAGGGCCGAAGCGGTGCTTGACCGCTCGCAGGAGACGAAGCGCGTGGTGGCGGTCGCCTTCGAAGGAGAGGACGGTGTCCACCAGGTGCTCGAGGGTCCGCGGACCGGCAAGCCCACCGTCCTTCGTCACGTGGCCGACGAGCACCAGCGCGACGTCCTGACGCTTGGCCAACGACACCAGCCGGTCCGCCACCGCTCGCACCTGGGCAACGGTCCCCGGCGGCCCCGCCGGCCCGGCTCCAGCCCCTCCACCGGCGCTCGGGCCGGCCGAGACAGCCTGGACGGAGTCGACGACGACGAGTGCGGGCTCCGTGGCAGCAAGGGCGGCGGCGACCGTCTCGAGCTCGGTGGCCGCCAGGACGAGCAGGGACGCAGGGACGGGACCCAGCCGCTCGGCCCGCAGTCGCACCTGGTGAGCCGACTCCTCGGCAGAGACCAGGAGGACTCGCGCCCCGTCTGCAGCACGTGACCGTAGGACTTGCAGCAGGAGCGTCGACTTGCCGATGCCCGGTTCGCCGCCGAGCAGGGTCGCCGAGCCCGGGACGAGCCCCCCGGAGAGCACCCGGTCGAACTCGGCCACACCAGACGGGAACGCCGCCGCCGCCAGCGGGTCGACCTCGCCGAGCGGCACCGGGGCGGCGAAGTCGAGCGCATCGACAGCCTGCACCAGGGGATCGAGCGCTGCCTCGGCCACGAGCGAGTTCCACTCGCCACACGACGGACAACGACCAACCCAACGCACCGTCGTCGCGCCGCAGTCGAGACAGCGGTGCCGGGTGGTCGCCTTGGCCATGTCGCCATGGTAGAGACCGGCTGTGCCGCGGCTCGACCGCCGAGCGCCAAGGGCTCGGCCGAGACGACCCCGGGCGGGGCACCGACGACCCCCCTACGGGGCCACGACGCGCTGGTCGCCCCCTATGGGGGCGACCAGACGACGGTCGTGGTCGTCGCAGTGCCTCCGAGCCGTGCCATCCCCGTCCGGCCCGACCGGCATCTGGCCGACCCGGACGTGCGACCCGAAGGGGTCACTCCGTGCCGGCGCCGCTCCCAGCTAGCGCCACCGGAGGGGGCTCGAAGCCTTCGATGGCCCGGAAGGACAGTCGTCGCTCGCCGACGACGAGCGACGTATCGCCGTGCCCGGCCGCCTCGGCGGCGACCTCCTCGGTGATCGTCTCGACGTCGACGACGATCGTCTCGCCCACCCGGAACTCCTTCCACAGGATCCGCTCGGAGAGCGGGTCCTCGATGAGCTGCTGGATGGCCCGTCGCAACGGCCGTGCCCCGAGCTGGGGGTCGTAGCCCCTGTCGGCGAGGTGCAACTTCGCCTCGGGAGTGAGCTCGAGGCCCAGTCCCTGCAGCTCGAGCTGCGTGGCCACCCGCTGGATCATCAGGTCGACGATCTGGACGACCTCGTCCTTCGACAGCTCGTGGAAGACCACCACCTCGTCGATGCGGTTGAGGAACTCCGGCCGGAAGTGGGCCTTCAGCGCCTCGTTGACCTTCGTCTTCATCCGCTCGTAGGTGACGGCCTCCGACGACTTGGCGAACCCGACCGAGGACTTGCGCAGGTCGGCAGTCCCCAGGTTCGACGTCATGATCAGCACGGTGTTCTTGAAGTCCACCGACCTGCCCTGGGCGTCCGTCAGGCGTCCGTCCTCGAGGATCTGGAGCAGTGCGTTGAACACGTCGGCGTGTGCCTTCTCGACCTCGTCGAAGAGGACGACCGAGAACGGCTTGCGCCGCACGGCCTCGGTGAGCTGGCCACCCTCCTCGTAGCCGACGTAGCCCGGGGGCGAGCCGACCAGTCGGCTGACCGTGTGCTTCTCCATGTACTCGGACATGTCGAGCTGGATGAGGGCGTCCTCGTCGTCGAAGAGGAACTCGGCGAGCGTCTTGGCCAGCTCGGTCTTGCCCACACCGGTCGGGCCGAGGAAGATGAACGAGCCACTGGGCCGCTTGGGGTCCTTCAGGCCGGCACGAGTCCTGCGGATCGAGCGTGCCAGGGCTGCGATCGCCGGCTCCTGCCCGATGACCCGCTTGTGGAGCTCCTCCTCCATCCGGAGCAGCTTCGCCGTCTCCTCCTCGGTGAGCCGGTAGACCGGAATGCCGGTCCAGTTGGCCAGCACCTCGGCGATGACCTCCTCGTCGACGACGTCGAAGAGCTCGACGCCCTCGGCACGCCACTCGGCCTCCATGGACTCCTTGCGGTCGAGCCGCTCCTTCTCCTGCTCGGCAAGCTTCTTCGCCTGGTCGAACGCCTGCTTCTCGAGCGCGGCCTCCTTGTCGGCCCGCAGCCGGGTGATCTCCTCCTCGAGCTTCTTGTAGGCGGGCGGAGTGGCCATCCGTCGGATCCGCAGCCGGCTCCCTGCCTCGTCGATCAGGTCGATGGCCTTGTCCGGCAGGTAACGGTCAGCGAGGTAGCGGTCAGCGAGGTTGGCTGCAGCGACAAGCGCCTGGTCGGTGATCGTCACCGCGTGGTGCGACTCGTAGCGGTCGCGCAAGCCCTTGAGGATCTCGATGGTGAGCGCCACGTTGGGCTGCTCGACCTTGATGGGCTGGAACCGCCGCTCGAGAGCAGCGTCCTTCTCGAGGTGCTTGCGGTACTCGTCGAGCGTGGTCGCCCCGATCGTCTGAAGCTCACCCCGAGCCAGCATGGGCTTGAGGATCGAGGCCGCGTCGATGGCCCCCTCGGCGGCGCCTGCGCCGACCAAGGTGTGCAGCTCGTCGATGAACAGGATGATGTCGCCCCGGGTCCGGATCTCCTTCAGGACCTTCTTCAGCCGCTCCTCGAAGTCACCTCGGTACCGGCTGCCCGCCACGAGCGCCCCCAGGTCGAGCGTGTAGAGCTGCTTGCCGGTGAGGGTCTCGGGAACGTCGTTCGCCACGATGCGCTGGGCCAGGCCCTCGACGATGGCAGTCTTGCCCACACCCGGCTCGCCGATGAGCACCGGGTTGTTCTTCGTGCGCCGGGACAACACCTGCATGACCCGCTCGATCTCTTTCTCGCGCCCGATGACCGGGTCGAGCTTGTGGTCGTGGGCGAGCGCGGTGAGGTTGCGGCCGAACTGGTCGAGGACCGGCGAACCGGCGGGCGTGTCGGCCACCTGCGAGCCCGGCGCACCGGCACCCACGGCCTCCTTGCCCTGGTACCCCGACAGCAGCTGGATCACCTGCTGACGCACCCGCGGCAGGTCCGCCCCCAGGCTCTGGAGGACCTGGGCGGCCACGCCCTCGCCCTCACGCACCAGCCCGAGCAGCATGTGCTCGGTGCCGATGTAGCTGTGCCCGAGCTGGAGGGCCTCGCGCAGGGAAAGCTCGAGGACCTTCTTCGCCCGCGGCGTGAACGGCGGCGAACCAGTCGGGGCCGAGCCGGCCAGGCCGATCGTCTCCTCGACCTTCTCGCGGACAGCCTCGAGCGTGATCCCCATGGACTCGAGCGCCTTGGCGGCAACGCCCTCTCCCTCGTGGATCAGGCCGAGCAGGATGTGCTCCGTGCCAATGAAACTGTGATTGAGCAGGCGCGCCTCTTCTTGTGCTAGCACAAGCACTCTTCGCGCCCGGTCCGTAAATCGCTCGAACACTCGACCGCCTCCATCCGCGGCTCGGTTACTCTGGGAAGTCTACAGGCGTCGCTCGTGGTCGCACCCGCGTCGGTTCGTCGCTTGCTCGACCATCGGCATCCTCGCCTATCGTCTGTAGGAAGTGAACGTCGTCGAGCTTCTCGGTCTTCCCGTCATCGATGCGAGCCTGCTCCGGCTCGAGCCGCTGCTGCGCGACTGCGTGGTGACCGGCGACGAGTTCCTCGACGGGGTCACCACGCACCTCATCGCCGCGGGCGGCAAGCGGCTGCGGCCGGCGCTCACCTTGGCTGCGGCCACGGCGGGTGCACAAGAGGCCACTCGAGAGGACCTTCTCGGGGGAGTGTCCGTGGAGCTCGTGCACCTGGCGTCCCTCTACCACGACGACGTGATGGACGAGGCGACCGTGCGCCGCAACGTGTCGAGCGTGAACGCCAGGTTCGGCAACCTCGTCGCCATCGTGGCCGGCGACTTCCTGCTCGCCCGCTCGGCCGAGATCGCCGCCGGCCTCGGCACCGAGATCGCCGGCCTGCTCGCCGCCACCCTCGGCGAGCTCTGCCAGGGGCAGGTGGCCGAGGTCCGAGCTGCCTTCCAGGTCAACCGGACACTCGAGGAGTACACGGCGGCGATCTCGGGCAAGACTGCCTCGCTGATGGCCACGTCGTGCCGCATCGGCGCCCTGACCGGCCATCGGCCCCGTGCCGAAGTCGAGGCACTGACCGCCTACGGTCGCAGCTTCGGCATGATCTTCCAGGTCAGAGACGACATCCTCGACGTCGTCGGCACCGAGGACGACCTCGGCAAGCCGGCCGGCCAAGATCTCGCCGAGGGTATCTACACCCTGCCGGTCCTCCTCGCCCTGGGGGACGCCGATGCCGGACGTGAGCTGCGGGTCCTGCTCGGACGCCCGCTCGAACAACCCGAACGCGACAAGGCACGGAGCATCATCGCCGCCTCCCCGGCGATCTCCAACGCCGTCGCCGTGGCCCGCCGGTACGTCCGAGAGGCGGAGCAAGCCGCTGCCGGCAGCGCGACGCCGGCACTGGCGCGCAGCCTCGCCGAACTGGCCCGCTCACTGCTCGACGGTCTTCCCGGCGCCTGAGCACCCCGGTCGCCTCACACGGGCCGGGAGCAGCCTGAGCACCCCGGTCACCTCACCGGCCGAACATAGCCAGCCACGGGCGCTGGCCCGCGCTCCCGGCCCTCCGGGTCGGCAACCGGACCCGTCGGGTCTCACCGCCGGGGGCAGGCGGTCAGGCGTTGCGGTCGAAGACGAGCCGGAGCCCGTGGAGGGTCAGCCACGGCTCCACGTACTCGATCTCTTCCGCGTAGGGAGCGATCAGCTCGGCCAGCCCGCCGGTCGCCACCACGGTGGCCTCCCCGAGCACGGCGGCGAACCGGCGGCAGAGGGCGTCCACCTGGCCGGCGAAACCGTACAGGGCGCCCGACTGGATCGACTCGACCGTGGACTTGCCCACGACGCTCCTCGGCTCGACCAACTCGACCCGCCGCAGTGCGGCCGCGTGGGCGAAGAGGGCGTCGAGGCTGATGGCCACCCCCGGCGTGATGGCGCCGCCCAGGTACTCGCCGGCAGCCGAGATGGCATCGAACGTGGTGGCCGTCCCGAGGTCGACCACTACACAGGGTCCGCCGAACAGGTCGTAGGCCCCGACCGCGTTGGCGATCCGGTCCGCCCCGACCTCCTTCGGGTTGTCGTAGAGGATGGGCATCCCGGTCTTCACCCCGGGCTCGAGGACGACGGTGGGGACGTCGAACCACCTGGTTGCCATCTGGCGGAGGTTCGCCGTGACCGCGGGCACCGACGAGGTGACGGCGATACCGGTGACCGCGTCCTCGATCTCGAGGCCGTCGAGGTCGAGCAGTTGGGTGAGGAGCAGGGCGTGCTCGTCGGCAGTCCGCTCCGCCACCGTCGAGAGGCGCCAATGGTGGGCGAGGCCCGTAGGCTCTCCGGCAGCAGCCGCGACCAGAGGAGTGGGGTCGTCGGTGAACAGACCCACCACGGTCTCGGTGTTGCCGACGTCGATGGCGAGGAGCATGGTCAGGCTGCCCCCGGGCCGGTCTCCCCCGAACCGGTCTCCCCGGGCGCGACGAGGTCGAAGCCCAGGTCGAGCACGGGTGC
This sequence comes from Acidimicrobiales bacterium, assembly GCA_049964655.1. Taxonomy (GTDB): domain Bacteria; phylum Actinomycetota; class Acidimicrobiia; order Acidimicrobiales; family RAAP-2; genus JAJZJT01. Next base: position 42,418 of record JBMFXC010000009.1, on the reverse strand, counting down.
CGAATGGGTCAGCCGTCCGACCGAGATGAGGTCGGCCCCGGCCGCGGCGAACAGGGGCGCGGTGACGAGGTCCACACCACCCGAGATCTCCACCAGCGCGGCGGTGCCGCTCGACCGGACCAGTCGGACGCTCTGGGCAACGACGTCAAGGGGCATGTTGTCGAGCATCACCACGGTGGCCCCGGCGGCCACCGCTTCCTCGACCTGGTCGATCCGATCGCACTCGACCTCGACCATGCGTCCGGGCCATGCCTCGCGGGCCCGGGCCACCGCGTCGGTGATACCCACGCCACCGAGGTGGTTGTCCTTCACCAAGACCGCTTCCGACAGGCTCCCCCGGTGGTTGAACCCCCCTCCGGCCCGGACCGCCGCCTTCTGCAGGGCCCGGAGGCCCGGGAGCGTCTTGCGGGTATCGAGCACCCGGGTGGAGGGGTTGGCCTCGGCCACGGCATCGACGTAGCTCCGGGTCAGGCTGGCCACCCCGGACAGGTGGCCCAAGAAGTTGAGGGCTGTGCGCTCGGCCGACAGGATGCTCCGGAGCGGCCCTGTGACCTGGGCCACCACCGACCCCGGCGCCAGACGCCAGCCGTCGGCCGCGTGCCAGGTGACGCCGAGGCCAGGATCGACCTGCCGGAAGGTCTCCGCGGCGCACGCCCGCCCGGCCAGCACGCCGTGGGAACGGCTGACGATCCGCACCGAGGCACGGGCGGCAGCGGGGACCAGCGACGCCGTCAGGTCACCCAGCGGCAACAAGTCCTCGGCGAGGGCGCGAGCGACGGCGTCGGTGACGGCGAGCGGCGGCGGGTCGACAGAAGCCGCCGACGCGTCCGGCGCCGGCGCCTCGTCCGCAGGGACCGGCTCGGTGGTGGTGGTCATGACGGTTCCTCCGATGGACGCCGGGGGCCTCCGGCCTCGGCCCTCGCCGTGCCCGGTCCCACCAGCGGGTCGAGGACCGCGAGCTTTCCACGGAGCTGGGCGATGCGTCGACGCCACCGCTCGTCGACATCAGGGAAGTCGCTGCGAGCGTGAGCTCCCCGCGTCTCGGTCCGGAGGGCCGCCGCCCGAAGCAGGGCGGTCGCCACGGTCACCAGGTTGGCGAGCTCTCCGGCTGCGGTCGCCGTAGCAGCCGGCACTCCACGGGTACCCGCTGCTAGGCCACCCACTGGTGGGCCACCTGGTGCCGGGTCGCCCACCAGCTCCTCGGCCACGTCGGCGACGACCGTGGCAGCGGCAGCGAGAGACGCGGCCGACCGCACCACTCCGGCGCCTTCGAACATCGACCGCTGGAGCCGTTCACGCCCTTTGACGCTGTCACCCGAGCTTCCCCGGGCCACCACTCCCGCCGCGTCTACCTGAGCTCGTTCGAGACGTGCCAACGCCTCGCGGAGCGTGCCCGTCTCTGACCGAGCGGTGCCCTCGCTCGGGGCGACCGCGTCGGCATCCGGCGGCGAAGGCTCTTGCCGGGCGGCGGCGGAAGCCAACGAGGCCAGCACGCCGGTCGGAGATGGGCCGTCGACGCCCGCTCGCACCGCCTCGGCGAGCCGGGCGCCGAACACCATCCCCTCGAGCAGCGAGTTGGATGCCAGCCGGTTGGCACCGTGGACACCCGTGCAGGCGACCTCGCCGGCAGCCCACAGGCCGGGGAGCTCGGTCGCTCCGACGAGGTCGGTGACGACGCCGCCGGCGAGATGGTGGGCGGCCGGAGCGATGGGCAGCCACTCGGAACCCGGGTCGAGGCCGATCTCGTCGAGCGAGGCGGCGATGGTCGGGAACCTCGAGGCGAACGACTCCAGCCCGGTGGCGTCCAGCCACAGGTGGTCGACCCCCTGGTCCCGCATCCGGCTGGCCATGGCCCGACTCACCACGTCACGGGGAGCGAGCTCGTCGACGAACCGCTCGCCCTCGGCGTCGCGGAGCAGTGCCCCGTGCCCCCGCAGCGCCTCGGACAGCAGGGGCCGGGGCATGGCCGGATGGTGGAGGGCGGTCGGGTGGAACTGCATGAACTCGACGTCGGCGACCGCCACTCCCGCACGGATCGCCATGGCCAGCCCGTCCCCGGTCGCCCCGGCCGGGTTGGTCGTCACGGCGAAGAGCTGGCCGGCGCCACCCGTCGCCAGCACCGTGTGGCGGGCACGGACCTCGCGGACGGCCCCGGTCGGGTCGAGGGCGACGACCCCCACGCAGCGGCCGCCGTCGAGGAGCAGGTCGACGGCGAACCACGACTCGAGGACGGCCGTCGCCGTGTACCGGGTCGCCGCGACGAGCGCCCGTTCGACCTCCATCCCGGTAGCGGCGCCGCCAGCGTGGAGCACTCGGGCCATCGAGTGACCGCCCTCGCGGGCGAGCGCCAGGTCACCGCTCGGTTGACGGTCGAAGACGGCACCCAAGGCGATGAGCTCCTGAACACGCACCGGGCCCTCGTCCACCAGCACCCGGACAGCGTCGACGTCGCACAGCCCCGCGCCAGCAGCCAGGGTGTCCGCCAAGTGGAGGTCGGTCGAGTCGACGTCGCCGCCGAGCACGGCAGCCACGCCCCCTTGTGCCCACCAGGTGGCCGACTCGGACAACTCGCCTTTGGTCAGCACCCCGACGCGCATGCCCTTCGCGCCACCTCCACCCGAGGCCAAGCGCACAGCGGCCGACAGCCCGGCGACGCCGCTGCCGAGCACCAGCACGTCGAGCGCCTCCGGCACGACGTCCCCAGCGCGTGCGACCGGCGTCACCCCCGGGTCACGCCGTCGAGCTCGGCGTCGAGCTGAGCGGAGGCTTCGTCGATCACCCGGTTGGCCCGGTCCACGTGGACGACACGGGGCACGAAGCCCTCGAGCTCCGCTGGCTCGTAGTCGGCGTAGGTGAGGACGATGACCTTGTCACCGGGGTGGACCAGACGCGCCGCCGCACCGTTCAGGCAGACGTCGCCCGGTTCGCCCACGATGGCGTACGTCTCGAAGCGGGCCCCGTTGTCGATGTCGAGCACCGTCACCTGCTCCCACTCGAGGATGTCCGCCAGGGCCATCAGATCGGGGTCGAGGCTGATCGAGCCGACGTAGTTCAAATTGGCGTCCGTCACCGTGGCCCGGTGGATCTTGGACTTCATCATCCGGCGTCGCATCGGTCAGACGCCTCCTTTCCCTTGTGGCCCGGTGGCAGATTCCCTTGTGGCCCGGTGGCAGATGGTCGTTCCTGCGAGACGACGTCGTCGTGACGACGGCGACAGCGGGCGAGGTCCTCGTCCTGCGGGTCGACGTTGTCGATGAGCCGGACGGACCCGATCCGGGCCGCCACCAGCAGGCGCAGCGGACCACCGTCGACAGTCGCGGCCGGCTCGAGGTCGTCCGCCCGCACCAGCGCCGCGTACTCGAGCTCGGCGAGCGGCTCGCGTTCGACCTCGTCGGAGACGGCCGCTGCCACCGACTCTGGCCGGCGCTCCCCCTCCGCAAGAGCACGAGCTCCCGCTTCGAGACCACGCCACAGTGCCGTGGCCGCCTGCCGCTCGTCCGGGCCGAGACGGACGTTCCGGCTCGACAGGGCGAGGCCGTCTGGCTCCCGAACGATGGGACAGGAAACGACCTCGACAGGGAAGGACAAATCGGAAGCGAGCCGGCGCACGACGGCAAGCTGCTGGTAGTCCTTCTCGCCGAAGTAGGCGCGGCACCGGCCGGCCAGTGCGAACAGCTTGGCCACGACGGTGGCGACGCCGTCGAAGTGACCGGGGCGGCATGCACCCTCCCACCGGTCCGAGATGCCGGCCACCGACACCGAGGTGGCGGGAGGCTCCGGGTACGAGGGGTACATCTCCACCACCTCGGGGGCGAAGACGACCGACGCGCCGGCAGCTCGTGCCACGGCGAGGTCCGTCGCCAGCGTGCGCGGATAGGTGGCGAGGTCACCGGCGTCACCGAACTGGAGGGGGTTGACGAACACGGTCACCACGGTGACGTCGCACTCTGCCGCCGCCCGGCTGATGAGGGCCCGGTGCCCGGCGTGCAGGGCCCCCATGGTGGGCACCAGCCCGACGATCCGGCCGGACGCCCGCTCGGCCTCCAGACGAGCCACGAGGTCGCCCCCCCGCCGCAGGAGGTCGAGGCCGTCCGGCACCTCGACCTCGTCGAAACCGACCGGGTGGACGACCGCGACCGGCGGCGTCACGCCCGGCTCCCCGCGCCGGCCGGCCGTGGTCGCGCCACACCGGGAGACACCTCGGGGCCGAGCCGGTCCAACAGGTCGCCGACCTCGGCGACCGCCTCCGGGACGACTGCCAGTCGCCGGGCGAGGACCGCCAGGGCGTCGTAGGCGGCGACCTCGTCACCTGGGCCGGCCGCGTCACCTGGGCCGGCCGCGTCACCTGGGCCGGCCGCGTCACCTGGGCCGGCCGC
>JBMFXC010000009.1:27327-37942 GCA_049964655.1 Acidimicrobiales bacterium | reverse complement strand
GTCACCTGGGGCAACCTCCCCCTGCCCGGCGGCGCGGTCGAGAGCAGCGAGCACGGCTCGGTGCCGAGCGATCGTCCCCCAATCGCCCCGAGCGGCAGGACCGGTCAGGGCCGCCCCAGGGCCCAAGGCGAAGGCGTCGTCGACGGCCAACCGCACCAGCCCGGCGAACGCGTCGAGAGGCAGGCCGGCGGCGGCGGCAACCCGCTCGACTTGGCCGAGCAGGGCGACGAGGTGGTTGGCAGCGATGGAGGCGGCGGCATGGTAGGCCGCCCGTCGGTCCTCTTCGACCTCGACGACCCGGCCTCCCAGGGCTCTGGCCAACGCACCAGCAGCGGGGTCACCGGCCACCGCGAAGGTCGCCCCCGCACGCAGCCGCGCCGCACCGATGGTCGGCGTAGGCAGGGGAACGAGGGGGTGGAGGGAGCCCCGTCGCCCGTGGGGAGCGAGCACGTCGAGCCCCAGTGACCCCGACAGGTGCAGCACCGCCGTGCCCGGTTGGGGCTCGACCGACCGGGCGACCTCGGCAATGGCCCCGTCCGGCGTGGCGATCACCAGCACGTCGACACCCGCTGCCGCCCGCGCCGGGGGGCATTCGCGCCCTTGGAGGTCGACGACGTGGATGCCGTCGCATGCGGTGAGCGCAGCAGCAAGCGAACGGCCTGCCCGGCCGGGCCCGAGGATACGGATGGTGGTCACGAGACCCCTTTCGACGTTCCGGCCCCGATGGGTGCCGTTCGCGTCAGAAGCTCAGTGGAACGCTCACAGTGTACCCACTTCGGTCACCTCACCCGCTGCAGCCGCCACCATTGCCTCGTCGACCAGGTCGGGGGCGAGGTCGGCCAGGGGTGCGAGCACGAAGCGACGCTCGGCGTAGCGGGGGTGAGGGATCGTGAGCTCGTCGTCCGACACCGTCGTCCCGTCGATCCACAGCACGTCGGCGTCGAGGGTTCGCGGTCCCCACCGGACCGATCGCACGCGCCCGGCCGCCGCCTCGAGCCGACGGCACTCCTCGAGCACGCGATAGGGATCGACCGGCACCGGTACTGCCAGCTCGACCACGAGGTTCAGGTACGGGCCCTGGCCCTCGGGACCACCCACTGGCGTCGTCTCGTAGACGGGCGAGACGGCGACCACGGCTACGTGGCCAGCGCCGCGGAGCTGGTCGACGGCGCGCCGGAGGGCCGCCCACCGGTCGCCCAGGTTGGAACCCAACCCGACGAACGCCCGCGCCGTCGGCCCCAGGCCACCGGCGCCACTGGCACCCTGCGGCGGGTCCGTCCGGCCGCCGGTGCCGGTCATCGGTCCCCCGGGGTGCTGTCCGCCGAGGCCCGGGGCCCTCCGGCGCCAGCCGCCCGAACGTCCTGCCGACCGACGGTCAACCGGACGCCGACACTGGCCACGTCGGCGGCGAGCGGCGGTCGGAGCTTGCGGAGGGTGACCGTCACCGTCTCGAGGAGCGGAGACGTCGCCAGCGCAGCGACCCCCACCTCGGCAGCGAGCGCCTCGAGGAGGGAGAACGGTCGAGGTCCTGTGACCACGGCGGCAACCGCCTCGACCACCGAGCCGTAGTCGACGGTGTCGTCCAGCCGGTCCGTGCGGCTGGCGCGCTCGAGGTCGAGGTCGAGGTCGAGGTCGACGTGGAAGGGCTGCGGTCGTGTCCGCTCCTCGTCGAGCACCCCGTGAGTGCCGACGAGGCGCAGCCCTCGCACCTCGATCCGGCCGACCGGCCGGGAGGTCTTCGGGGCGCCGGCGGTGACCATCGACTCAGGTCGCCTTGGCGTCCCCGAGGGCGCCTCCGCTCAGCGTTCCCGCGACGGCCACCAGTTCGCGCCCGGCCGGGGCGAGTGGGTGGCCGACGAGGTGCTCGAGGGCGATGATGGCCTGCTGGGCGTTGGCCAACCGGCCCGACCACCACAAGTAGGCAGCGGCCACACCCACCACCCGGTCGCTCAGCTCGTCCTGGTGGACGAGGACCCGACCCCCGGCCTGCAGCAGTCCGCGCAGCTCGCGCAACAGGTCTGCCAGGGCGGGGCGGATGTCCCCTGCCACCGGCAACGGTCGATGGAGCGCCGGCAGTCCGAGCTCGGCGTACGCCTGCAGGTTGTGGGTCGACGGCAACAGGGAGATGACGGTGGTGAACCCCTGGCTGCGCAACCAGACGATCTCCTCGTGGCGTCGGACCCGCCGATGGTGCGGGGCGAAGCCGCCAGGCCGCTCGCTGATCGCCAGGGCGTCGCGGATGACCCAGGTGAAGTTGCGCGGCGGGATGCCCGCCGCCCACTTGCCCTTCATGTCGGAGCCGCCGGAGCCGTGGTGACGGCACGGGTGGGACCGTGGAGGGTCGCCGCCTGCACGGAGGCAGCGACGTCGTGGACCCTTACCATGGACGCCCCGCACGCCATCGCCCAGGTGGCCGAGGCGAGGGAGCCGGCCAGGCGCTCGTGGACCGGGGCAGGGTGCCCAGGTGGACCGCACAGCGCCCCGAGAAAGCTCTTGCGGCTGGTCCCGACCAGCACGGGGAACCCCGACGCCACGAGCTCGGGCAGGGCGGCAAGGAGGGCGAGGTTGTGCGCTCCTGTCTTGCCGAAGCCGATGCCGGGGTCGACCCAGACCTCGGCCACCCCGGCGTCCCGGGCCTCGGTGGCCCGCTCGCAGAGGTAGGAAGTCACCTCGCCGACCACGTCGTCGTAGCTCGGTGCTCGCTGCATGTCGGCCGGCGACCCTTTGCAGTGCATGGCAACCCAGCCGACCCCGTGCTCGGCGGCCACCATCGACAGGGAGGCCGACACGTCGTTGACCAGGGTGGCGCCGGCACGGATGGCGGCCTCGGCCACCTGCGGCTTGGTCGTGTCCACCGACACGCGGACGACCTCCGCGAGCACCTCGACAACCGGCACCACGCGCCGGAGCTCCTCCTCGAGCGGGACCGGGGTGGCGCCGGGACGGGTGGACTCCCCGCCCACGTCGACGATGTCGGCGCCCTCAGCCACCATCTCCCGCCCCCGGGCGACGGCTCGTTCGGCCTCGAACCACTCACCCCCGTCGGAAAAGGAGTCGGGGGTCACGTTCAAGATGCCCATCACCAACGGTCGTTCGATCGCAGCCGGCACGGACATGACAGCCCAGCGTAAACCACCCGCGACGAGCCCGGCGGCTCCCCCAACACTGTCGGGACGACCCCGAGGGACCTGCTCAGCGGCCGTGGACGAACTGCATCGCCTCGGCACGGGTCGCGGCGTCCGTCCGGAACAGCCCCCGGACCGCCGAGGTCACCGTCACGGTCCCCGGCTTCTTCACGCCGCGCATCGACATGCAGAGGTGCTCGGCCTCGACCACGACCAGCACGCCCTTGGGGACGAGCGCCTGTTCGACCGTGTCGGCGATCTGCGTCGTCATGCGCTCTTGGACTTGCAGGCGCTTGGCGTACCCGTCGACCAGGCGGGCCAGCTTGGACAGTCCGGTGATGCGGCCGTCGGCCCCCGGGATGTAGGCGACGTGGGCCCGTCCCATGAACGGGACGAGGTGGTGCTCGCACAACGAGGCGAAGGGGATGTCACGCACCATGACCATCTCGTCGTGGTCGGCCGCGAAGGTCACCTCGAGATGGTTGCCGGGGTCCTCGTCGAGCCCGGCGAAAAGCTCCTCGTACATGTGAGCGACCCTCGTCGGGGTCTTCGCCAGGCCATCCCGGTCAGGGTCCTCGCCGATGGCCTCGAGCAGCTCGTGAACGGCCCGCTCGATGCGGGCGACGTCGACGCTCACCGGTCCTCAGCTCGCCGAGGACGACGGGTCGGCCAGGACGTGGATGGCATCGAGGTTGCGCAGACGTTCGTCGGCATCGAGCCCATAGCCCACCACGAACTCGGCGGGAATGCGAAACCCAACGTACCGAAGGTCGAGGGGAGCCCGCTGCTGGCCTTCCTTGACGAGGAGCGCACAGACCGCCAGGCTGGCCGGCCCCCGAGCCATCAGGTAGCGCTGGAGGTAGCTGAGAGTGAGGCCACTGTCGACGATGTCCTCGACCACCAGGACATGGCGCCCGGAGAGGTCGGCGTCGAGGTCCTTGACGATCCGCACCACACCGGAAGTACGCGTAGCGCTCCCATAGGACGACACGGCCATGAAGTCCACGTCGACGGGCAGGTCGATGGCCCTCGACAGGTCGCTCATGAAGACGAACGCTCCCTTCAGCACGCCGACCAGGAGCGGCGGACGCCCGGCGTAGTCCGCTGTGATCGCTGCCCCCAGCTCGGCGACCCGCCGGCGCAGCTCACCGGCGCCGACCACGACCGGCCCGACCGACTCGCCGAGCCGCGGCGCCGGGTTGGCGGCCGAGGCGGCCGGCGCGGCGCTGGCGTCCCCGGCTGGCGTGGTCACGGGCCGAGACTATCCGAGCACCATGCGACCGCCCGCTCGCCCTCCGGGCCGGTGCCGTCCGGCACACCTCGCCGCTGGGATGGCACAGCGTCGTCGTCGACGCCCTGGGATGGCACAGCGTCGTCGTCGACGCCCTCGGATGGCACAGCGTCGTCGTCGACGCCCTCGGATGGCACAGCGTCGTCGTCGACGCCCTCGTCTCGTCCAGCGGACGGGCAGGGGCCTCCGAGCGTGAGGCGGCCGTCACGACGGGACAGCCGGCCCATGCCGGCGAGCTCGGTCGCCCGCCACCGGCCCCGTGCGACGTCAAGCACACGGGCCACCGCGGCGCGACTCGGCGGGTAGGGGCCCGACCCGGTCAGCCACTGCCGGATCGCCCGCCGGGCCACCGGTTCGGGGGCTCCGGCGAGCGCCCGTGCGTCCGTCGGGTCGAGCACGGTGGCTAGGGCGGCAAGCACGTCTGCGTCACCAGCGAGCACGTCGGCTTGCCCGGCCAAGACCGGGACGACGTCCCGACCGGCGATCGCCGAGCAGAGCGGGAGCAGCTCGTGGCGGACCCGGTTGCGGACGAAGCGCGGGTCGTGGTTGCTCGGGTCTCGCACCGGCTCGAGCCCGAGCGACGCGCACAGGCCCTCTGTCTCCGTCCGCCGGAGGCGAAGGATGGGATGCCGGAAGCCCGGCCGCATGGCGGCCAGCCCGTCGACGCCAGCCCCCCGCAGCAGGTTGACGAGGACCGTCTCCGCCTGGTCGTCGGCGGTATGACCCGTTGCCGCCTCCGGGCCGACGGCCCCCTGTCGGACGACGCGTGCCCGGGCTTCGAGGTTCGGCCCCTCGCCGACCTCCACCCGGACCGAACGGCTGCGGGCGCCCAACCTGGCTGCCACGTCGGCGACGACGAGCGCCTCGGCGGCACCGGCGACGCGCAGGCCGTGGTCGACGTGGACCGCCGTCACCGCGCACCCCGCCGCCACGGCCAGGACGAGCAGGGCGAGCGAATCGGGTCCGCCCGAGACAGCGCAGGTGAGCGGCGTGCCGGCAGGCGGGAAGGTGCACCGGGTCAACAGCGGGGCGACCAGGTCCGCCGGCACCACCAGCGGACGGGCACGGGCCTGCTCAGCGGGCGACGGCTGGTCCGACACGGGCGATCCACCGGTCGGGGTCTCGCAGTTCGCCGAGCGAGGGAAGCCACTCGGGCCCGGTCCATACCCGTCCGAACAGCTCGGCTCCGCCGGACGCCTCGACAGCCGTGACGAAGCGCGCACCCTCCTCGTACTGCCGCAACTTGGCCTCGAGGCCGACCAGTTGCTGGAGCAGACGAACCGGGCCGCGCGCCTGGCTGCGACGGCGTCGGAGGGCGGCGGCGAACTCGGGTGCCGACGGGACGACGTTGGCTCCGGCACGACCCATGGTGACGTCTCCGTGCCCCTCGAGCAGGCTCATGAGCGCCTGGATCCGTCGCAGGTCCTCGAGCTGCTCGGGCGTCGCCACGAGGCCCAAGGCCCCGTGCTCACGCAACGGGTTGCGCCCGGCCAGGACGTCCTCGGTCAACCGCCGGACCGCCTCGGCCCACCGGGAGGGATCCGGTCCGAGGCTGGCCAGACCGGAGTCGACCAGGGAGACGAAGTACTGGCGCATCCAGGGGACGGCGGTGAACTGGTAGCGGTGGGTGACCTCGTGGAGGGCGAGCCACAGCCGGAACTGGTGCGGGTCGAAGCCGTGCTCACGCTCGAGGGCGACGATGTTCGGGCCCACGAAGTAGACGACGTCGTGCTCGTCGGGTGCATCGTCGACCATCGGCAGGTCGTACTGACCGAGCACACGGGTGGAGAGCCACCCGAGGATGGTGCCCATCTGTGCACCGGTGACCGCCCGGCTCGCCGCCGTCAGCGACCGGGTGAACCGAGGGTCGAGCCCGAACCGCTCCCCCGCACGGTGTGGCGAGAGCCGATCGAGGTGCGGGCCGACCAACCGCCGGAAGCCGGCGATGTTGGCCGCTACCCAGCCCGCCCGGTCGGTCACCTCGGCCCGGGTCGGTCCGCCCGGTGAGCGGAGCCCCGTCGCCGCCTCCACCAACGCCTCGGCCTCGGCCGTCACGTCGGCGACGTCGGCCTGGAGGAGGTCGGGCCGGTACGGAGCCGGCACGGGGCTGCGACGCCCAACCCACTCGGCGATCCGCTGGGCGACGTCCCACGAGACCGCGTCGGGCTGTCGCAAATCGTCCTGCCGACCGTCACCGTCACCGTCACCGTCGACTGGTGGCACCAGAGGAGTGGATCGCCCCGTGGGATCGCTCACCCGGACCAGTGTAGGGAAGAGGAGCCACCGGCGGCATCCAGCGCCGCCACGGTGACACCCTCACTGACAGGCCCTGGTTGGCTGGCCGGAGGGGCTGGCCGGCCCGGCTGCCTGGCCCCGGCTGCCCGGCCTCCGCCCTGTCGAGAGCCGAGGGCGGCCACCGGCACCCCGCTCAGTTCGACCGCAGGTCGGTCTCGCTGCGGATCGCCTCGGCGACCCGGGCGATCAGGGTGTCCGGGACGTAGTCCTTGCACCGGTTGGCGATGACCTTGCGCAGCTCGGCCTCGAAGCCGAACGCCGACACGCACGGTCCACACAGGTCGAGGTGACGAGCGATCTCGAGGCGACGCTGTTCGGTGAGCTCACCGTCGAGGTACGAGTACAGGCGACCGATGGACTCGTCACAGTCGACGAACCCGGCGGTGGGCTCGTCACAGGGGTCACCACCGGCCCCGCTCTCACGGCCATCGGGTACAGGCTCTGTCGTCGTCGGCTCCGACACGGTCCCGAGCTCCTACCTTCCCTCTCCCGCTGCACCCACCAGGCCTCGGGCGTTCCCGACCTCGAACAACGCCTTCTGGAGAGCCTTTCTTCCGCGGTGGATCCGGCTCATGACCGTTCCGATGGGAACGTCGGTGATGTCGGCGATCTCCTTGTAGGAGAACCCCTCCACGTCGGCGAGCAGGACGGCGATCCGGAAGGCGTCGGGCAGGGACTCGATGGCGGCCTTCACGTCGTCGTCCGTGAACCGCTCGAGTGCCTCCTCCTCGGCGCTCCGTCCCAAGCCACCAGGGTGGTCAGCGCCCAGGTGGTGGTAGAGGTAGAGGTCCTCGACATCCTCGACGTCGGCGACCTCGGGCCGTCGCTTCTTCGCCCGGTACGAATTGATGTAGGTATTGGTGAGGATGCGGTACAGCCAGGCCTTCAGGTTGGTACCGGCTTCGAAGCTACCGAAGGACCGGTAGGCCTTGAGGAAGGTCTCTTGGACGAGGTCCTCGGCGTCGGCAGGATTGCGGGTCATCCGCAGGGCGGCGGTGTAGAGCGCCGGCATGTGCTCCATGGCGAGGTCGGTGAAGTCCGCCTGGTCGGCCATGGACGCACCCTACACAGCCCAACTGCCACGTACTGCACACCCCTGGCACCAGGGCGCCCACCAGGCGGCGCCCCTGCTCACCGGAGGGCCCGGGTGGCAGAGGCCCCAGGCACCCCGGCACCGGGTCACCACCGCTTGGGCGGGTCGCTGCGGCTCAGCTCGGCCAGATAGCGGTTGTAGGCGTCGAGCTCCTCGTCGACCTCGACGGAGACGTCGAGGACGTCGGCGTCGACGACGTCGGGCCCGTTGTCCTCGACGAGCGCCGGCTCCCGGCCGGCGACCGGCACGGCCACGGCGTCGACGCCTTCGACGCCGGGCGCCACGCCGATCGGCGCCAGGTCGTCTCGCCACACACCCGCCACCCCACCGCCGGACTCCGACGAGGAAGCGATGGCCTGGGCCACGGCTCCGACGGCGAGAGCGGGTGCGTCGGGCTTGCCGAGGCTCGCCCGGGTCAGCGCCTTGGAGAGCCGCCGGTCGAGCGCCCACCCCGGTACTTCTTCGATCGGAACGCCCGAGGCCGCGGCGGCGGCACGCTCACGAGCAGCTCGGAGCTTGTCGAGGGCGGTCGAGCGTTCGTGGATGAGCTGCCACCACACGTAGAGGGCGTAGAGGGCGAACGCCGGCCACTCGAAGGTATAGACCCAGCTCAAGGTGTTGCCGCTCTCGGCAGCGTGGTACTGCCAGTCGCCCAACCAGAGGAACACCGGGACCAGCACGGCGACGAGCACGTGGAGGGCGATGTTCCGCCACGTGAAGTACTTGCGCATCCCGGTCGCCATGGTACCGACGGCTCCGGCGGAACCGCAACGCGCCCCCGGCGTCGTCCGACCGGGCCACCGCCAACGCTGTGCACCGACATGCACCGACATGCACCGGCCCTGTGGCCCGCGAGCCTGGGAGGAGAATCGAACTCCTGACCTACGCATTACGAGTGCGTTGCTCTGCCGTCTGAGCTACCCAGGCGAGGCCACACACCCTAGCCCAATGCCCCGACAGCCCAACTGCTCGTCCTCGAGACCGAGCGGCTGCGACCCGGTCAGGCGTCGAGGTCCGACAGGGCGGCGAGGAGCGCCTCGAGGAGGAGCGCCTCGTTGGGGTTCCGCGCCAAGGCGGCCGTGGCTTTGGCGATCCGGTCGACGGCCGCCACGGCCCGAGGGTCCCCGTTCGCCAGCCGCTCGCGCTCCGCCCCGGCGAGCACGGCCAAGCCTGCCCGGAGCTCGTCGGTTCGCCAGCGTCGTTGCTCGCGCCGTTGTCGGTCCTCCAGCTCGCGCCGCCCCGGCACCGAGCGCTCACCGGCCCGCTCGGCCCGCTCGGCAGCAAGCCGCACCTCCTCCTCGTGCCTGCGCCGGAGCGGCCCGAGCGACTCGTCGACGGCGGCGAGCAACGCGTCGGCAGCGCGCACCGCCGCCGCTCCCGTCCCGTCGAGACGGGACCGGACGGTTCGCCACTGCTCTTGGCGGGCAGCGAAGCCGGTGTCGGTGGCGAGCAGCCGGGCACGGTCGAGGTTCCCCCCGGCCCGACGAGCCACGGCGACCGCCGTGGCGGGGTCGACGCCCAAGTCCTCGAGCCAGCGGGCCACGGCCTCGTCGGGAACCGGGTCGAAGGGGACGCGTACACAACGGCTGGCCAGCGTGGTCAGGCTCTCGGGCAGGCTGTCGGCGATCAGCACGAAGACCGTTCCCTCAGGAGGTTCCTCGACGGTCTTGAGGAGCGCGGGTACCGCGAGCGCGGCAAGGTGGACGTCGGCGACGACCAGGACTTGGCGTGCGCCCTCCCGAGGTCGACGTTGTGCCTGGGTCACCACTCGGCGGGCCGTCTCGACGTCGACGGAGGCACCGGTGCGTTCGACCTCGACGAAGTCGCTGTGGTTGCCGGCGAGCACCCGCTGGCAGGTGGCGCACCTACCGCAGCCACCTCGTGGGCAGAGGAGGGCGGCGGCGAACGCTCGTGCCGCGGGCCGGGTCCCCGAGCCGGCCGGTCCGTGGAAGAGGTAGGCGTGGACAGGACGGCGCGCCGCAGCGCGCAGCGCGGCAACAGCTCGGGGCTGTCCCACGACGGCAGCAAAGAGCGAGGCGGCCGGTAGGTCGACCGGCTCGTTCCCGTCGGCCCCGGTGCTCACTCCGCTCCCCCCACTGCCGCCCCGTCCGGCCAACCGAGCCGGTCGATGACCGCAGCGAGGGTGGCAGAGGCAACCTCGTCGGCGCGCTTCGTGCCGTCGACGACGACCCACCGCGTTGGGTCGGCCTCGGCCAAGGCAGCAAAACCGGCAGCCACCCGTTGTTGGAACTCGCCGCCGAGGGCCTCGAGCCGATCGGCACCGTGGCTCCGACGGCGGGCCGCCGCCACCGCCACCGGGACGTCGAGCAGCACGACGAGATCAGGGGCGAGCCCTCCGGCCGCCCAACGGACCAGCCGGTCGAGCTCCTCGACGTCCATGCCCCGCCCGTAGCCCTGGTAGGCGAGGGTCGAGGCCGAGAACCGATCGGTGACCACCCAGTGACCACCTCCGAGTGCCGGGGCGATCACCTCGGCCACGTGCTGGGCCCGGTCAGCCGCCATCAACAGCGCCTCGGCGCGGGGATCGAGCGACGCTCCCGGCCTCAGGACCAGGCTGCGCACCTCCCGCCCCAGCGCCGTCCCACCCGGCTCGTGGGTCGCCTTGGCACCCAGCGTCTGCGCCAGCCGTCTCGCCTGGGTCGACTTCCCGCAACCGTCGATCCCTTCGAGTGCCACCAGCCGGCCCCGCGCCGACATGGTCACTCGCCAGCCGTCGCCTTGGTGGCGGTGGCCTTCTTGGTGGCGGTGGCCTTCTTGGTGGCGGTGGCCTTCTTGGTGGCGGTGGCCTTC
>JBMFXC010000009.1:11852-27227 GCA_049964655.1 Acidimicrobiales bacterium | reverse complement strand
TTGGCCGGGGCCCGCCGCGTAGAAGGCCCCGCGGCCCGGCGCTCGGCAAGGAGCTCGGCTGCCCGCTCGACGGTCAGGCTCTCGACGTCGTCACCCTTGCGCAGCGAGGCGTTCGTCGTGCCGTCGGTGACATAGGGGCCGAAGCGGCCGTCACGCACCACCATGGGGAGCCCCGTGTCCGGATCGGGACCGAGCTCACGCAGCGGCCCGGCGGTTGCCCGGCCTCGTCGGGTCTTGGGCTGGGCAAAGAGCGCCAACGCCTCGTCGACGGTGACCGTGAGCAGCTGTTCCTCGCTGGCGAGGCTCCGGCTGTCGTTCCCCTTCTTCAGGTAGGGACCGAAGCGGCCGTTCAGCGCCACGATCTCCTCGCCACTGGCGGGGTCCGTGCCCACGGTACGGGGAATGGACAGGAGCTGGAGCGCCTGGTCGAGCGTGAGCGTGTCGGGTGACATCGACGAGAACAACGACGAGGTGCGCGGCTTGGGCTTCCCGTCGACCACGTCGCCGAGCTGGACGTAGGGACCGTACCGGCCCGCCTTCACCCAGACGGGCAGACCGCTCACCGGGTCCGTGCCGAGCACACGGTCCCCCGACGGCGCGGCCAACAGCTCCTCGGCGCGCTGCGGCGTCAGTTCGTCGGGCGGCAGGTCGTCGGGAATGGACACCCGGTCCTCGCCCCGCTGGAGGTACGGCCCGTAGCGACCGACTCGGGCGACGATCGGCTGCCCGTCGCCCGCCACCCCGATGGGGATCGAATTGACCTCGCGGGCGTCGATCACGCCGAGGTTCTCACTGACCTCGCGCTTGAGGCCGATCCGGGTCAGCTTGTCGTGCCCGTTGCCCTTGGGCGCCCCTCCGTCACCGCCGTCCTGGCCGAAGTAGAAGCGGGTCAACCAGGGCAACGCCTCCTCGCTGCCCGAAGCGATGGCGTCGAGGTCGTCCTCCATGGCCGCCGTGAAGCCGTAGTCCACCAGCTCGGCGAAGTAGCGCTCGAGGAGACCCACCACGGCAAACGCGGTGAACGAGGGGACGAGCGCGGTGCCCTTCTTCCAGACGTACCCTCGATCGAGGATGGTGGCGATCACGCTGGCGTACGTCGAGGGCCGACCGACGCCGAGCTCCTCCATGGCCTTGACCAGGGAAGCCTCGGTGTACCGGGCTGGCGGCTGGGTGCTGTGGCCACCGGGCTCGAAGGTCTGGGCGGCGACGGCATCACCCTCGACGAGCGGCGGCAGGTGGACCTCGCGATCGGCCAGCTCGGCCTCGGGATCGTCCTCCCCTTCGACGTAGGCACGAAGGAACCCGGGGAATTGGATGACCTTGCCGCTGGCGGAGAAGGTCGCCTTCGTCTCCGCCGTGCCGTCGCCGGCGGGCACCGTCCCGACGAGGCGCACCTGGGCGCTCGTTCCGGTGGCATCGGTCATCTGCGACGCCACCGTCCGCTTCCAGATGAGCTCGTAGAGGCGGAGCTCGTCGCCGACGAGCTGGCCCGCTGCCTCCTCGGGCGTCCGGAACACCTCGCCAGCCGGGCGGATGGCCTCGTGCGCCTCCTGTGCGTTCTTCACCTTGCGCTCGTAGCGACGCGGCTGGGCCGGTACGTAGTCCGGGCCGTAGAGGGCGGCGGCCTGGGCTCGGGCGGCCGTCAGCGCCTGGTCCGACAGCGTGGTGGCGTCCGTGCGCATGTAGGTGATCCACCCGCCCTCGTACAGCCGTTGGGCGACTTGCATGGCTCGCTGGGCACTGAAGCGGAGCTTGCGACCCGCCTCCTGCTGGAGCGTCGAGGTCATAAAGGGCGGGGCCGGCGAACGCCGGAAGGGGCGGTGGGTGACCGAAGCGACGGTGAACTCGGCACCGGCCAGGCGACTGGCGAGCGACCGGGCGCCGTCCTCGTCGAGGACGGTGACCGATCCGGACGCGGCGAGCCGGCCGCCCTCGTCGAAGTCTCGACCGGTGGCGAGCGGCACGTCGTCGACGGCGACCAGAGCGGCCTCGAACGTCGCCGGCGTGCCTGCCTCGACCTCCGTGGTGACGGCGAAGGTCCCGTCCACGCCCCACCACGACGCCGACGTGAACCGCATCCGTGCCCGCTCGCGCTCGACGACCATGCGAGTGGCCACGCTTTGCACCCGGCCCGCCGAGAGCCGGGGCATGACCTTCTTCCATAGGACGGGAGACACTTCGTAGCCGTAGAGCCGGTCGAGGATCCGCCGGGCCTCTTGGGCGTCGACCAGACGCCGGTCGAGGTCTCGCCACTCCTCGACGGCACGCTGGATGGCCGCCGGGGTGATCTCGTGGAAGACCATCCGCTTCACCGGGACCTGCGGTGCCAGGACCTCGAGCAGGTGCCAGGCGATCGACTCGCCCTCGCGGTCCTCGTCCGAAGCCAGGTAGACCTCGTTGGCTTCCCGCACCAGCTGCTTCAGCCGGGTCACCTGGGACCGTTTGTCGGGCGAGACGATGTACAGCGGCTTGAAGCCGTTGTCGACGTCGACCCCGAGACGAGCCCACGCTTGGTCCTTGTAGGCGGCCGGCACCTCGTCGGCCCGACGGGGCAGGTCGCGGATGTGGCCGATGGAGGACTCGACCACATAGTCGGGGCCCAGCATGCTGGCAATCGTCTTGGCCTTGGCGGGCGACTCGACGATGACCAACGGCCTACCCCCTGCGGCACCGCTCCTGCGGCCGCGACGAGCCGGCCGGCTCTCCTCAGCTGGTCCTCCGGCGGGTTCGGTCGCTGGCATGGTCGTCACGACAGGGTGGTGGCCGGTGGCGTCACTGTCAATACCGGCGCGCCAACCACTTCGTCCCGGCAGGACGGTTGGCCAGCACGTGCGGTCCGGCTGGACAGTGGGCCAGGAGGCCTCAGTCGTGCGCTCCGACGGGCGTCGGGGTCGACGTGGCGCCAGCGGTGAGGTCGACGTCCATCGCCTCGGACTTGCGCTTGGAGAAGCCGATGGCCACGAGCAGGATCACGAGCGCCCCTCCGGCGATCCCCAAGCGAGCACCGGTATGGGAGTGCAGGGTGATGACGGCAGGGAGGATCAAGAGCGAGACCAGGTTCATCACCTTGATCAGCGGGTTGAGGGCCGGACCGGCGGTGTCCTTGAACGGGTCGCCGATGGTGTCGCCGATCACCGCTGCCTTGTGGGCATCGGACCCCTTGCCGCCCTCGTGGCCGTCCTCGATGTACTTCTTGGCGTTGTCCCAGGCCCCGCCGGAGTTGGACAAGAAGTTGGCCATCAGCTGGCCGGTCAGGATGGCAGCGGCCAAAAAGGCCCCGAGGGCCAGGTAGTTGATGCCGAAGCCGATGATGACCGGGCTCAAGACGGCCAGCAGCGCCGGGGTGGTCAGCTCACGCTGCGACGCCTTCGTGCAGATCGAGATGACCCGGGCGTACTGGGGCTTCTCCGTGTAGTCCATGATGCCGGGGTGCTCGCGGAACTGGCGGCGCACCTCTTGGACGACGGTCCCCGCCGTCCGACCCACGGCCCGGATGGCCAGCGACGAGAAGATGAAGGCGATCGAGCCGCCGACGAGCAGGCCGATGAACACGGTCGGGTTCGACACGTTGATCTGGGTGGCCGGATCGCGGAAGAGAGCGTTGCCGATCTGGTGAGGGAGGTTGAGCTGGGAGCCGACCGTCTCGATGAAGGAGGCGAACAGCGACACCGAGGCGATCACCGCCGAGCCGATGGCGACGCCCTTGGTCACCGCCTTGGTGGTGTTCCCCACGGCGTCCAGGCTGACCATGACCCGCTCGGCCTCGCCGGTGAACTCGCCGGACATCTCTGCGACACCCGCCGCGTTGTCCGACACCGGGCCGAAGCTGTCCTCGGAGAGGATCATGCCGGCGGTCGACAGCAGCCCGATGCCGGTCAGCGAGACGAGGTAGAGGGTGAGCTCGATGTTCCCGCCGCCGAGGCCCACCGCCGCCGCGATGGCGATGGCGATGGCGATGATCGCCCACACCGAGGACTCGAGCCCGATGGCGATGCCGGCGAGCGCCGTGGTGGCCGGACCGGTCCGGGCCGCCTCGGCGATCTCGCGCACAGGGCTCCGCTCGGTCGAGGTGAACTGCTCGGTGATGGCACTGGCGACGACCATGAGGACGACGCCGATCAGGACGGCGAAGAACGCCTTCCAGTAGTGGAGGTACGCCCCGGCGACCGCGGCCGTGCCGGCGATGGTCAGGATGCCGGCCGTCCACACGCCCCGGTTGATCGGCGCCATGGCGGTCTTGTCCCGGGCTGTCGCCCGCACGACGAACACGCCCACGATGGTGGCGAGGATGCCGATGCCGGGCACGATCAGCGGGAAGACCACCGCCTTGGCGGCATCCGCCGAGCGCCCGATGGAGCCGAAGGCGGAGAAGCCGAGGATGATGGCGGCGATGATGGTGATGGCGTAGGACTCGAACAGGTCGGCCGCCATGCCGGCGCAGTCGCCCACGTTGTCGCCCACGTTGTCGGCGATGGTGGCGGCGTTGCGCGGGTCGTCCTCGGGGATCCCGACCTCGACCTTACCCACCAGGTCGGCGCCCACGTCGGCCGCCTTGGTGAAGATGCCGCCACCCACCCGCATGAACAGGGCCAGCAGTGAGGCCCCAAAACCGAAGCCGACCAGCACGGCAGTGGCGCTGTTCTGGAAGATGAAGACGATGGTGGTCGCCCCGAGCAGGCCGAGGCCGACGCAGAACAACCCGGTGATGGCACCGGTGCGGAAGGCGACCCGCAGGGCCGGTGCCATGGCGCCGTCACGTGCGGCGGCCGCAGTGCGGACGTTGCCGCGCACCGCCAGGCT
Organism: Acidimicrobiales bacterium; assembly: GCA_049964655.1. Classification (GTDB taxonomy): domain Bacteria; phylum Actinomycetota; class Acidimicrobiia; order Acidimicrobiales; family RAAP-2; genus JAJZJT01. The sequence continues at coordinate 22,427 of JBMFXC010000009.1, read as the reverse complement.
CATCCCGATGAACCCGGTGAGGCCCGAGAACAGGGCGCCGGCGAGGAAGCACAGCACCCGGTAGAGGCCAGCCGAGACGAACGAGAGCGCCACCGAATGGTCAGGACGGGTGACCTTGGTGGCAGTGAAGAAGATGAGGACGGCCAGCGGGACGACGATGATGAGGATCGTCTTGAACTGGCGGGCAAGGAACGCCTGGGCGCCCTCCTGGATGGCCTTGGCGATGTCCTTCATGGCCGTCGTGCCCTGGTCGGCGGCCAGCACGCCGCGCATGAGGAGCACGCCGACGACCAGGGAGATGAGCCCGGCAGCCAGGGCGAAGCCCAGCCAGCCTTTCTCCCCTCCGGTGAGGACGAAGCTCTGGTACCCCCCCTCGGCGAAGAGGTGGATCATCGGTGCTGCTCCCTTCGGTTCACCGCAGCGGGGCGTGCGGGCTCGTTCGCCATCTGTCGGACCTCGTCGGCGCCACCGGGCGTGCCTCCCTTGCTCGCCCCGGAGACTGCCGGGTGGCCGGACGGCCGCTCCCGGTTGCGCACCGGGTGCGCTGCCTCCCCTGGTGATGCGGGCCGAACATAACCACAAACCGGGAGACGCGGCAAGGACGACGACTTCCGGCGGTCCGGTGGGAAGGCGTCAGAGCTCGTCGACATCGGGACCGGCGACGATCTCGTAGTCCGGGTTCAGCATCGCCTGGCGGCGCAGCCAGTCACCCACCATCCCCTCGGCGACCAGGCGCGTCCCTGGCTCGATGCCGGGGATGCGGCGGCGGCCCTGGAAGACGAGCAGGAGCGTCCCCGTGTCGTCGGCCAGTACGCACTCGAGGTTGGCCGTTCCCGCTCGGGGCTGGACCCGGACCGACTTCACCCGACCGGCCACGCGGGCCCGAGAGCGCCACTCGACGGAACCGATGGGGTCGGTCCTACTGCCGACTGCCGAACTGGCGGCGGCGTCACGTCGGGACTCCTGACGACGCTCGGTGGTCGCGCCAGAGCTGACCGCTCCGGCCCGGTCGCGACCCCACTGGCGCCGTCGGGACAGCCAGCCGCCCGAGAGCTGGTAGGGCACGATCGTGGCATTGACATGGGGAAGCTGGCCCACCGCCGTGGCAATTCGGTCGGCGGTTCGGTCGTGGAGCAGCCGGTTCCATCCACCGGAGTAGCCGCGGCGGGGCAGCAGGATGGAGAGCTCGGTGTCCCCGTCGGCCACGGAGCCGGCGGCCAGCTCGAGCGTGGCCCGGGTCAGCCGCCGGTCGGGGCACTCGACGACGTCGAGGGGCAGGCGGCTCAGGCCGAGCCGGCGCCACTCGGCCTCGAGGGCACGGGCCTCGCGGTTGTCGATGCAGAAGTGGACGGCTCGCAGCTCGTCCGGGTGGAGCGTGCGGGCGTACTGGAGGGCTCTGGCCGTCGCCAGGTCGAGCCGGTCGACCAGGACGACCACCACGTGGCGGCTGAGCACCGGGGCTTCGGCGGCAGCCTGGGCACCCTGTTCGAGCTGGGCCGACTCGCGCCCGTACTGCCGGTGCATGCGGAGGAGCCCGACGTACATGAGCGGGCCCAGCACCACGACCACCCAGGCTCCTTCGGTGAACTTGACGACGGCGAAGATAAGCACGATGAAGGCGGTGAGGACGGCCGAGAAGGCGTTCACGACGACACGTCGGCGCCACCGCCCCTCGCGGTGGGTGAGGTGGTGGCGCGTCATGCCGGCACCGGCCATGGCGAATCCGGTGAACACGCCGATGGCGTAGAGCGCGACCAGGCTGTCGACTTTGGCGCCGGTGGCAAGCAGGAGGGCGACGGCCACGATCGCCAGCACGATGATGCCGTTGGAGAACGCCAGGCGATGGCCGCGTCGGGTGAGCTGCCGGGGAAGGAACGAGTCCTCGGCCACGAAGCTGGCGAGGAACGGGAAGCCGTTGAAGCTGGTGTTGGCCCCGGTGTAGAGGATGAGGAGGGTGGCCAGCTGGACCACGTAGAAGATGGTCGTCCCGGCGGGACCGCTGCCGAAGACGAATCGGACCTCTTGGGAGACCACCGTGGGCGAGCCCGCTGCGTACGGGACGGCATGGGTCCAGTGGGCGAGCATGGTGACCCCGAAGACGAGGAAGGCGAGCACCGAGCTCATGACGACGAGGGTGAACCGGGCGTTCCGACCAGTGGGGGGGCGGAACGACGCCACGCCGTTCGAGATGGCCTCGAGGCCGGTGAGCGACGACCCGCCGTTGGCGAACGCCCGGAGCAGGGTGATGAAGGCCAGGCCCATCAACAGGCCGTGGCCGGGGCTCCCCACCGGTCCGATGCCGGCAGCCGGGAAGGGGTGGGGGTGCAGCTGGCCGAGCAGAGCCCGGACGTAGCCGGCCACGATGGTCGCGCCCAGCGAGAAGATGAAGAAGTAAGTGGGGAAGGCGAAGATACGGCCCGCTTCGCGGATGCCCCGGAGGTTGCCGTAGAGGAGCACGACCACCACCCCGACGGTGATGGGGACCGTGTAGGGCATGAGCTGGTGGAACGCCGAGGTCAGTGCCGCGGTGCCGGCCGCCGTCTGCACGGCGACGGTGACCGTGTAGTCGATGAGGAGGGCAACGGCAGCCACCTGGGCGATGTTGGGGCCGAGGTTCTCGCGGGCCACCACGTAGGCCCCACCCGACTTGGTGTACAGCTTCAGGACGTCGAGGTAGGACAGCGTGACGAAGAAGAGCACGCCGAGGATGGCAAGCGTGATGGGGACCACCAGCGTGAAGGCGGCGACGCCCACGAAGCGGACCATCTGGTTGAGCATCTCCTCGGTGCCGTAGGCCGAGGACGAGATACAGTCAGGCGCCAGCACGCCGAGCGCGGTGGGCCGACCGAGCCGTTCGCTGCTCAGCTGCTCGTTGACCAGCGGGGGACCGAGGAGGGCGTTCTTCAGGCGGTAGCGCAGCGTCTCGGGGAGGTCGACCGCGGCGGCAACGTCGGGTCGCGGAGACAGCGAGCGGGCGGGCGCTGACGGCCGCCCGAGCCCAGGTGGGCGGAGGGCGGTGTCGCCTGACCTCGATCCGGCAGCCACGGTCACAGCAGCAGGGTCGCCGCCGGTTGCGGGTTCGTCCACCCGTCAAGTCAACCATGCCGCCAGCGTGCCCAGGTCCGCCGAGGCGGCTCGTGGGCCCTCCGGGCGGGCAACGGTCGGAGGGCACGAGTTGTCATCGATGCTCCGTGCGTGTTGCATGGTCGCCGTGCACGTCATCGTCGTCGGTTGTGGCAGGGTCGGATCGGGCCTTGCTCTCGAGGTCGCCAACCTCGGGCACACGGTCGCCATCGTGGACCGCAATCCCAAGGCGTTCCGGCGCCTGCCCTCCGAGTGGACGGGGACGACGGTGGTCGGCTCCGGGTTCGACCGGGACGACCTCGACCGGGCCGGGGCCGGTCGCGCCGACGCCTTGGCCGCGGTGACGAGCGGCGACAATTCGAACATCCTGACGGCTCGGATCGCCCGTGAGACCTACGAGATCCCCCATGTGGTCGCCCGCATCTACGACCCCCGGCGGGCCCAGATCTACCTGCGGCTCGGTATCCCCACCGTCGCCACCGTGTCGTGGACCATCGACCAGGTGCGCCGGCGGCTCCTGCCCGGAGGGCCCGACGTCGAGTGGACGGACACCACGGGGACCCTCGCCCTGGTCGAGCGAGACCTGCCGGAGTGGTGGGCCGGTCGGCGCCTCGCCGGCCTGTCCATGCCCGGAGCGTTCTCCCTCGTCTCGGTGACCCGAGCCGGGGTGGCCCGTCTCGACGTGGCCGATCTGGTCGGACAGGACGGCGACGTCCTCCACTTCGCCGTGCCACCGTCGTCGATCGAGGCGCTGACGGCGCGACTCGAGTCCGGCCGACCCGAGCCGGAAGACGCCGAGACGCCTCCGGTGGCCGGCCCGTCGTCGATCGGAGGGGCACGATGAGAGTGGCGATCGCCGGGGGTGGCAGCGTCGGCACGGCCATCGCCGCCGAGCTCCACCGCAACGGTCACGACGTACTGGTCATCGAACGGGACCCCGACCTGGTCGCCCGCCTGGCCGACGAGCTCGACGTCACCTGGGTGGCGGCCGATGCCTGCGAGGTCTCCTCGCTCGACGCCGCCGGCCTGGCCTCCGTCGACGTGGTGGTGGCAGCCACCGGGGACGACGAGGACAACCTGGTCGTCTCCCTGCTGGCCAAGCAGGAGTTCGCCGTGCCGCGGGTGGTGGCACGGGTGAACCACCCGAAGAACCAGTGGCTCTTCACCGAAAGCTGGGGCGTCGACGTGTCGGTCTCGACCCCCCAGCTCCTCACCGCCCTCGTCGAAGAGGCCGTCTCGGTGGGCGCCCTGGTCCGTCTCCTACGCTTCGAAGGCGGGAGCGCCCATCTCGTCGAGGTGACCTTGGCCGACGACTCGCCGGCCGTCGGGGTGACGCTCGCCGAGCTCGGGATCCCCCGCGACGCCACTATCGTCGCCGTGGTGCGCGACGACCGGCTCATCGTGCCGCGGGGTGACACCCGCCTCGCCGTCGGGGACGAGGTGCTCATCCTGGTCACGGCCGAGGCCGAGGACACCGTCCAGCAGCTCCTCATCGGAGGCTGACGGTGCGGGCCGCGTTCTTCGACCTCGACAAGACGGTGATCGCCAAGGCGTCGATCGCCGCCTTCGGGCGTCACTTCTACCGGGGCGGGCTGATCAACCGACGGCTGGTCGTCCGGGCCCTCGTCTCCCAGGTGATCTACCTCCACCTCGGCGCCAGCGAGGAGAAGTTGGCCCGGGTCCGCGAGTCGATGCTCGCCCTCACCAAGGGGTGGGACCGCGACCGTACCCGTCAGATCGTCCGCGAAGCGCTCGAGGAGACGGTCGAGCCGATCATCTACGCCGAGGCGCTCGACCTGATCGAGGCGCACCGGGCCAACGGTGACCGGGTCTACCTCGTCTCGGCGTCACCCGAGGAGATCGTCGAGCCGCTGGCCGAGCACCTGGGGGTCGACGGCGCCATCGCCACTCGGGCCGTCGTCGACGAGGTGGGGCGCTACACCGGCGAGGTCGAGTTCTACGCCTACGGTCCGTTCAAGGCCGAGGCCATCCGAGCACTGGCCGAACGGGAGGGCCTCGACCTCGCCACGTCGTCGGCCTATTCGGACTCCTACACCGACCTGCCCATGCTCGAGGTGGTCGGTCATCCGGTGGCGGTCAACCCCGACCGGGTGCTCGCCAAGACGGCCCGGGAACGGGGTTGGGACGTCGTCGAGTTCACCAAGCCGGTTCGACTGCGTGACCGGGTACGCGTGCAGACCGTGTCGCCGACGACGGCCATCGCTGCCGCGACGGCCTCGGTGGCCGCTGCCGGCGTGGTGCTGGCGTGGCGTCTGAGCCGCCGCCCCGGCCTCCACCCCCCAGGGCTCCGCATGGCCACGGGGGCTCGCTAGCCGACAGCCGGCGCCTGGTCACGAGCGCCCGAACAGCCGGCGCCTGGTCACGAGCGCTCCGGCAACCGACGTCCGGCCGCGCCGGAGGGGCCGGCCGTCCTCCGGCCGGTCACACCGGGAGTGGTACGCCGTCCGTGCCCGTTGCCACCGTCGGGGCGACCCTGTTGCCATCGCCGGGGTGGCCGCGGAGCCCGGCACCGGGGTGGCCGCCTCAGGCCGCCTTGAGCCGCTTGGCGGCGACGACACCCAGGGCGACGAGGACGGCGAGGACCAGGAGCTTCTTCATGGAGCGATCGTAGCTCCGCTCGAGGGCGACGGCCACGTGGCGCCAACGGCCGCACCGGGAAGTGCTGCCGCGACCTCGCCGCCGAGCCGTACCCGAAGGACCCGAACGGGCGCCCGGTCGGCGGCCGGGGACACCAGACTTGCTACACCGTGAGGAGGTCGCGTGCCCCGGTGTCCGACGAAGGGTGCCGCAACTTCGACATCGCCCGGGCCTCGATCTGCCGGATGCGCTCCCGGGTGAGGTTGAAGTGCTCACCCACCTCCTCCAGCGTTCGCGGCTCACCGCGATCGAGCCCGAAGCGGAGCCGGAGGATCTCGCGCTCCCGCTCGTCGAGCGGCGACAGCAGCCGTCCGATCTCGTCCGGGAGGAGGGAGACGGCGGCAACCTCGAAGGGCGACTCAGCCGAACGGTCCTCCACGACGTCGCCGAGCTCGGCGTCCCCGTCCTCACGCAACGGCTCGGACAGCGAGAGCGGCTCGGCGCGGAACCGCAGCGCCTCTACCAGCTTGTCCTCGGGCATCTCCACCTCGGCACCCAGTTCGGCAAGGGTGGCCGGACGACCGAACTTGAGCTCGAGGCGGGCTTGCGCCTTCTGCACCCGGGCGAGGGTGTCCCCGGCATGGACGGGCAGCCGGATGGTCCGCCCGGTGTTGGCGATCCCTCGGGTGATGGCCTGGCGGATCCACCAGGTCGCGTAGGTCGAGAACTTGAACCCCTTGCGCCAGTCGAACTTCTCGACGGCGTGCATCAAGCCGAGGTTGCCCTCTTGGATGAGGTCGAGGAGCGGGAGGCCGGACGCCTGGTACTTCTTGGCGATCGAGACCACGAGGCGCAGGTTCGACTGGACGAACGTCTGCTGGGCCTGCTCTCCCTGGATCACCGTCCTGCGCAGCTCGCGCTTGCGGGCCGCCGACAGCCCCTTCGGGGTCGCCGCCAGCTCGGCGTCGGCCTCGCGGCCCGCCTCGATGGCCTGGGCGAGACGGACCTCGTCGTCCTTGGTGAGCAACGGGTACTGACCGATGTCGGTCAGGTACAGCCGGACCAGGTCTTCGTCGTCTCGTTCGAGCCGCTCTTTCGCCACCTTCACCGGGTCCTTAGCATCTGTCCCGCCGAGGCGGGTGCCACCCGGTGCCGCCATGCCCCCGGTCCGTGGCCCGGGTGCCGCGGCCCCAGGGGGCGTCATCGGGCACATCACTGTCGCTGTCATCGAAGTTTACCGGACTCGTCAAGTCCTCCAGCCCCCACCGGCCGGACCAAGCGACCGGCCGAGGTGGTGGCGCACCTCCGAGGCAACCTCGCCAGAGGCCCGTGGGGAGGGCGGCTCAGGCGTCGGGGAGGGCGACGAGGCCGGTCCGGAGGCCCGCTGCCACGGCGACGCCCTCGAGCCGCCCGAAAGCTGCGGCCGCGGCCTCGACGTCGTGCGGACGCGACAGCAGCCGCTGGACGAGACGCTCACCGGTGCGCCAGTCCTCCTCCTCGTCGGCGAGGACCAGTCTGAGGGCACGTGCGGTCGGTCCGTCGGTCGTCGGGACGGTCCGGGCCAGGTGGTCGCGGTAGGAGACGACCAGGCGGGGGAGCACGACCCGGAACAGGCCGACCAGGCGGGGCAGGACACCAGGGAGCGCCTCGTCCGCCTCGGCGCCGACCAGGACGGCCAGCACCGCGGCAGCCGGAGCGGGGGGAGCTGTGAGGGTGTCGGGGTCGAGGCCGTCGAGGACGGGGAGGCGGTCCGCCCACAGCTCGGCGTGCCATCCGTGCCGGGCACTCTGTTCCGCCAAGACGAGCTGGACCTCGGGCAGCGGGTCGGCTGTCGACCACTCGCCGAGGGCGCGAAAGAGGGCGAGCTCGACCCAGCGGTAGGCTCCGACGAGCTCCGCCGACCGGCCGAGCGAGAGCGCAGCGGGCTGACCGGTACCGGGAAGACGGTCAGGCACCCGGGGCCCCCGCCTCTGGCTCGTTAGACCTGGCGCCCACGTCGGCGCCGCCTCCCGTCTGCCCCCGAGAAGCGGCGCCGTACCGGTTGGTGATCGGCATCCGGCGGTCCTTGCCGAAGGCCTTCGTGGTGATGCGCACGCCGGGCGGCGTCTGCCGGCGCTTGTACTCGGCCCGGTCGACCAGGCGGACGACCTGCTCGACGACGTCGCGGTCGAACCCGGCGGCAACCAGCTCCTCGGCCGATCGGTCGCGCTCGACGTAGCCGGCCAGCACCGGGTCGAGCACGTCGTAGGGCGGGAGCGAGTCGGCGTCGCGCTGGTCGGGGCGGAGCTCGGCGGAGGGCGCCTTGTCGAGGACCGTCTCGGGTACGAGCGAGCGCCCGGCCACCCGGTTGCGGTAGCGGCACAACCGGTAGACGAGCGTCTTCGGCACGTCCTTGATGACGGCGAAGCCGCCTGCGGAGTCCCCATACAGCGTCGAGTAGCCCGTGGCCATCTCGCTCTTGTTGCCGGTGGTGAGCACGATCCACCCGTTCGCGTTCGACATGGCCATGAGCAGGACGCCCCGGATGCGCGATTGCAGGTTCTCGTCGGTCAGCCCCGTCGGGGCCCCGTCGAGGACCGGCGCCAGGGTGTCGGCCAGCGCGACGTGCACGGCCTCGATGGGCACGGTGGCACACGCGATACCGAGGTTCTCCGCCAGAGCCCGGGCGTCGGCCACCGACCCGGCCGACGAGTAGCGCGACGGCATCGTGACCCCGTGGACGTGGTCTGCCCCGAGGGCGTCGACGGCGACGGTGGCCACCAGGGACGAGTCGATGCCCCCCGACAACCCGACGACGGCGTCACGGAAGCCGTTCTTGCCCAGGTAGTCGGCTGTCCCGACCACGAGCGCACGGTAGACCTCGGCGTCGGCGTCGAGGGAGGCCGCGACGCCGGTGACCACGGGCGGGAGCGACGGCGGCAGGGCCCGAGCAAGGCCGTCCCCAACGGCGGCAACGACCCGGCTGTGCTCCGAGCGAACCGGGCCGGGGGCCGGGGGCCGGGGGCCGGACCGGACCGGGGGCCGGGGTGGCCACTCGGGGAGCTCGACGTCTGGGAGCTCGACGTCTGCGACGAGGACGGCCTCCTCGAACAACGGTGCCGAGGCCACGAGCGACCCCGTCGGGTCGACGACGAGCGATCCCCCGTCGAAGACCAGCTCGTCTTGGCCACCGACCTGGTTGGCGTAGGCGACGACGCACCCGGTCGCCACCGCCCGTCGGCGCACCACCTCGAGCCGCTCGCCCTGGCGACCGATCGAGTACGGAGAGGCGTTGAGGCTGAGGACGAGCCGCGCTCCTGCCTCCGCCTGGGTGTGGACCGGGCCCCCGTCCAGCCAGATGTCCTCGCAGACGCTCAATGCGGTAGGGACCCCGGCGACCTCGACGAGCTCAGGCGGGCCCTCGCCCGGCACGAACCACCGTTGCTCGTCGAAGACGCCGTAGTTGGGGAGGAGGCGCTTGGCGTAGGTGGCCACCACCGAACCGTCGCGACAGAGGGTCGCAGCGTTGACAAGTCGGCCGTCGGGGCGCCGGGCGACGTGGCCCACAACGGCGGCGCACGACCCGGTCCGAGCAGCGACGTGCTCGAGCGCGGCCAGGTTGTCCGCCACGAAGGCGGGCCGTTCGAGCAGGTCCTCGGGGGGGTAGCCGGTGACGGCCAGTTCGGGGAAGACCGCCACCACGGCCCCGGCCGTCTCGGCGGACGACAGGGCGTCGAGCACCCGGGCGACGTTGCCCCAGAGGTCCCCGACCACGGTGTCGATCTGGCAGATGGCCAGCCGCAGTCGGGCCATCGGCACAGCGTAGTGGGCTCGTCGAGCCCTCCTCGGCTCCGGGGGTCCCCACCCGCCTGGGCCGACCCGTCGGTCGGCCGTCACCGCAGCGGGCCGGGGACCAGGCCAGCCCTCCGGTGGGCATCGGGTCCCCGGGAGGGGTACCGTGACCGGTGCCAGAAGGCGTCGGACCTACCGTTCATCGTGCGTTCACACGGGCGAAACGGCGGCGAAACGGCCTCCTGGCAGGGTGGTCGTCGGACGTCTTGGCCTGGACGGCCGGAGCGGCGTGCCGAAGGGCACGGAACCGCCAACCGGAACGGCTCGCCGGGCGCGGACGGCACCACCGAAGACCCGGCAGGCCAAGCCCCGCAGCGACAAGGAGTGCGAGTGCCGTACCAAGCGGAATACATCTGGATCGACGGGACGGAGCCTTCCCCGCTCCTCCGGAGCAAGACGAAGGTCATCGCCGACGGCAAGGAACCGGGCATCTGGGGGTTCGACGGCTCGAGCACCAACCAGGCCACCGGCAACGACTCGGACTGCGTGCTGCGTCCGGTGTTCACCTGCCCGGACCCGCTACGCGGTCCCGACGACAAGTTGGTGATGTGCGAGGTGCTCCTCACGGACTTCACCCCGCACCCGACCAACACCCGGGCGGCCTGCGTGGAGATGGCCGAGCGCTACGCCGCCGACGAGCCGTGGTTCGGCATCGAGCAGGAGTACACGTTCTTCAAGGACGGACGCCCCCTCGGCTGGCCCGAGATGGGGTTCCCGGCTCCCCAGGGCCCCTACTACTGCGGTGTCGGCGGCGACAAGATGCCCGGCCGGGAGATCGTCGAGCGGCACACTGCTGCGTGCATCCGGGCCGGTCTGGCCATCGAAGGCACCAACGCCGAGGTCATGATGGGCCAGTGGGAGTTCCAGATCGGCGTCCTGCCGCCACCGCTCATCGGCGACCAGCTGTGGGTGGCCCGCTGGCTCCTCTTCCGGATCGCCGAGGACTTCGGGGTCTACGCCACGCTCGAGCCCAAGCCGATCCTCGGTGACTGGAACGGCGCCGGTGCCCACACGACGGAAGTTGAGACTGTCGCCAAGGTCGAGTCCTTCGTTGATCAGGTA
>JBMFXC010000009.1:0-11842 GCA_049964655.1 Acidimicrobiales bacterium | reverse complement strand
CCCACACCAACTTCTCCACCAAGGCCATGCGCGAGGAGGGTGGCTGGGACGCCATCATCGCCGGCTGCGAGGCGCTGGGCAAGCGGGTCGAAGAGCACGTCTCGAACTACGGCGTGGGGATCGAGAGCCGACTGACCGGCGCCCACGAGACCGCCCACTACTCGCAGTTCAGCTACGGGACGTCCGACCGGGGCGCGTCGATCCGCATCCCGTGGGGCGTGGCCAAGGAGAAGAAGGGCTGGATCGAGGACCGACGTCCCAACGCCAACATGGACCCCTACGTGGTCAGCCGCCTCCTCGTCGAGACGGTGTGCGGCGACGCCGCGTCCCGCTGAACCGGAGCGCGCACCGGCCCGGTGGGCCGTGCGCGACGTGACGCACCGCGCGGCGTCGGGGCTGTGCGCGAGCTACCCCGTGGCCGAGCTACCCCACGGCGTGGAGCGGCGCGAGTCCCAGCCGTTGCCGGCCACGAGCCGGGTCCCCTCGGACCCGGCTCGTGGTCGATGCGGTACGCGTGGAGCCCTCGGCCCCGTGCGATTCGAAGGCCGGTCGCCGTCCAACCGCTCGGACGGGCCGACGTCTCCTCCCAACTAGACCGGAGCGACCGCCATGCAGAACCAGCAGGAGTACGTCCTCCGCACCGTCGAGGAGCGTGGGATCCGCTTCGTGCAGCTGTGGTTCACCGACGTGCTGGGCACACCCAAAGCCTTCAGCATCACCCCGGCCGAGCTCGAGAACGCCTTGAGCGAGGGGATGACCTTCGACGGCTCGGCCATCGACGGCTTCAGTCGGGTACAGGAGTCCGACGTGCTGGCCCGCCCGGATCCCACGACGTTCCACATCCTGCCCTGGCACGGGCACAGCGGGACCAGCTCCGACGACCGGGCTCCGGTCGCCCGGGTGGTCTGCGACATCGTGAACCTCGACGGCACGCCGTTCGAGGGATGTCCGCGTCACGTGCTCCGGCGAGCCCTCGACCGGGCGAGAACAGCCGGCTTCTCCTTCTACGCCGCCCCTGAGATCGAGTACTTCTACTTCGACGGGACGAGCACGGGGGGTGACCAGGTACCACGAGCCCTCGACACGGGCTCCTACTTCGAGCTCACGGCCGCCGACCCGGCCAGCGAGCTGCGCCAGCGCACGGTGTTGACGCTCGAGGAGATGGGCATCCCCGTCGAGCACGCTCAGCACGAAGACGCGCCGAGCCAACACGAGATCGACCTGCGCTACACCGACGCGCTCACGATGGCCGACACCGTCATGACCGTCCGCCAGGTCGTCAAGGAGCTCGCCCGTCAGGTCGGGGTCCATGCCAGCTTCATGCCCAAGCCGCTCGAGGGGGTGCAGGGATCGGGCATGCACACCCACCTCTCGCTGTTCCGCGAGGGTGCCAATGCCTTCGCCGGTCCCGAGCGCCCCTCCGGGCTCTCCGAGACGGGGGAGCGGTTCGTGGCCGGGCTCCTCCGCCATGCCGCCGAGCTCACCGCCGTGACCAACCAGTGGGTCAACTCCTACAAGCGCTTGGTCGCCGGGTACGAGGCGCCGGTGCACGTCTCGTGGGCCCGCAACAACCGGTCGGCGCTGGTGCGCGTCCCGGTCATCAAGCCCCACCGGGGCGAGTCGGCTCGGGTCGAGTACCGAGCTCCCGACAGCGCCTGTAACCCCTACCTGGCGTTCGCCGTCGTGCTGGCGGCCGGTCTCGCCGGCATCACCGGAGGCTACGAGCTCCCGCCCGAGGCCGAGTGGAACCTTTTCGACGCCAGCCCGTCCGAGCTGGCCGCCACCGGCATCCGGCCCCTCCCCAGCAGCCTCCACGAGGCCCTGGCGGAGATGGAGTCGTCTCCGCTCGTCGCCGAGGCGCTCGGCGAGCACGTCTTCGAGTGGTTCCTGCGCAACAAACGCGAGGAGTGGAGCGCGTACAAGGCCCACGTGAGCCACTTCGAGCTCACCCGCTACCTCCCGTCCCTCTAGGACCGCCGTCCCACCCGAGGAAGTAGGGACACGCACCGCCATGGAGCCGATCCTGTGCTATCCCGATCCGCCTCCGACGGGGCTGACCGAGGCGCTCGAGCGCGCCGGCCTGGCGTGGCGGAGCGTGCCGGGCATCGAGGCCGCCGGGCCAGCGGGTGGGTGGACCGGAGCAGTGGTGGCCATCGGACGGGACCCTGACGCTGCCTTCGCGTTCTGCCAGCACCTCCGCTCCCGCGACGTCCGCCGTGCCCCGCTCCTCCTCGTCGTGCCGGCTGCCCACCTCGGCGAGCTCGAAGCGCGCGCCGAGCTCTTCGACGACCTCTGTGTCGAGCCGGTCCGCACGGAGGAGCTGGCGCTCCGCATCGTCCTCCTCCTGCACCGCCACGGAACAGAGGTCCACCGCGACCTGGTGACCCACGGTCCGCTGGTCCTCGATCTCGAGACCTACCAGGCGGCCGTCGACGGGAGGACCCTCGACCTCACCTACATGGAGTACGAGCTCCTGCGGTTCCTGGCCTCTCGCCCCGGCAAGGTCTTCACCCGCGAGACCCTCCTCAGCCGGGTCTGGGGGTACGAGTACTACGGCGGGGCCCGCACCGTCGACGTCCACGTTCGTCGGCTCCGGGCGAAGCTCGGTGAGGAGCACGCCCACCTCATCCAGACCGTCCGGTCCGTCGGCTACCGCTTCGGCCAGACCCCCTGGTCGCCCTGAGCGACATCGGGGCGCGGGGACGCTCCCCCGGTCACGCTCCTTGCTGGCCCGTCCGGTACGCCCACACCTCGACCTCGACACGGGCGCCGAGGGGAAGAGCGGCCACCCCCACCATCGAGCGAGCCGGTCGGTGCTCACCGAAGAAGGCGGCGTAGGCCCGGTCGACGGCCGTGAAGTCGTCCATGTCGACCAGGAAGACCGTGGTCTTGACCACGTCCCCGAGCCCCGCCCCGTGCTCGGCGAGCAGTCGGCGGGCACCCTCGAGGGCCTGGGTGGCCTGCGCCGCGGCACCCTCGACCAACTGGGGGCCCGCGTCGTCGCCGACCGCGTGGGGGGCAATGCCCAGCTGACCCGAGCAGATGAGCCACGGGCCCGCTTCCACCACAGGACGGTAGGCGCCGATCGGTGCGCTCGCCGGTTGGGGACCTGCCGGTGGCGTGGGCATGTGGCTCGGTCCACGGTCCAGGGAGCTGTCCATGGTCCGGGGAGCTTACGTTCCCCCGAGCCGCACCGACCGGGTGGGCCAGGCCGGCGGTAGGCCGTCGGCCAACCAGCAGCAGGCGGCGGCGGCGGCGAAGACCGCGTCCGAGGCGTTCACCGGTTCCCCGATGCCTCGGTCGGACACCACCACCGTCACCTCGGGCATGGCCCGGGCCGGCACGATGCCGAACGAGCGCACCGTGAGGTCGCGCACGACGCCAGCCTCGTCGACGGCCACGCCCTCCGACCGGACCCAGCCGAGGGCCTGGTGGACCGCCCCGATGGCGTAGGACCGAAGGACCACCTCGTCGAGGGCCGGGCCGGCGTCGACCTCGACGTCGAACGATCCGTCGGCCCTGGCCGTCACGACGGCCCGACCTCCCTCGGGCGCCTCCACGGCCACTGGGAGATCGGTCACCGGTGCACCGGTCGGTCGACCGGCTCGGGCGCATCGGTCCAGCACGGCCGCCTCGGCCCACACGGCAGCACGCAGCGACAGGGCTAGCGGGGGCCCGCTGACCGGCACCGCTTCCAGCGCCAGACCGGGGGCGACCACCGCCACGGCAGCAACCAGGTCGGCCCACGCCTCCTCGGACCACCCGCCCGCTGCCGGTGCGGCCACCCGCAAGACGCCGGTGCCATCGGCACGTGCCGCTCCGGCGACGGGCGGCCGCTTGGGCCCGAGCCGCACCACGTCCTCGCGCGACCACACGACCCGGACCGCCGAGCCAGCCCGGGCGCACAGCTCGCGGGCGGCCGCCTCGGCGGCCCCGGCCGTCTTGCCACCGAACGCCCCGCCGTTGGCCCGCGACGAACAGGGCTCGCCACCCGGCACGCACCACGAGGCATCGGGCTCCACGTAGGCGGGCTCGACCCAGGTCGTCGCCAGGGTCACCGCCCAGCCGTCCCCGGGGTGCGGGTCGGGCAACGGCACCGGGAACCGGAGCCCGGCGGTCGAGTTCCGGCCTTGCGTCTTGCCCGCCTTACGTCGGGCCTCAGCCAGCGTCGAGGCCACCACGTAGGCGACAGCTCCCGCCGAGGAGCCGGCCAGGTCGACCGCTTCGAGCGACCCCGTCGGAACGTTCGGATCGCCCGTGGACGGGTCGAGGGGCACCGCCACCAGACAACCCGTCGGCGCGGTGTCGTCGGCGAAGGGGGCACGGCCGGCGGCGATCTCGGGCCCGACCCGTTGCGCACTCCGTCCCTCGAGCGTGGCGCGCTCGCTCATCCGGCCAGGGTCGCGACCGACATCGGCGATCGGCTCGTCGAGGAGGACCTCCAGGGCGGCGTCACGGATCGTCTGCCATCCCGTGCACCGGCACACGTGGGCGGCGAGGGACTGGTCGACCCGAGCGGCCAGGCGCGCTCGGTCGACCGACGGCGATCCCGCTTCCGCCGGCATGCCGTCCCCACGAGGTGAGGCCAGCGCGGCCAACCGAAGGACGATGCCGGGCGTGCAGAACCCGCACTGGCTCCCACCCGTGGCCACAAGCGCCCGGGTCCACCGGTCGAGGAGCTCCGGGTCGAGACCATCAAGCGTGGTGACCGCCCGCCCGGCGACCCGCCGGACCGGTGTGACGCACGAGACACGGGGGGAACCGTCCACCCAGACGGTGCAGCAGCCGCACTGGCCCTGGGGGCTGCACCCGTCCTTCACCGACGTCTTGCCCAACTGCTCCCGCAGCAACGAAAGCAACGTCTGGTCGGGGTCGGCCGCCTCGACGTCGACCCCGTCGACCGACAACGAGATCCGCTGGCGCTCCCCGCCGCTCATCGCCCCATCGGGCACGAGCCCACGCCGGCTCGGCGCCGCCGCGGGACGCCCGGCGCCCCGTGGCGGTTCAGCTGAACGAGGAGCCGCAACCGCAGGTGCGGGTGGCGTTGGGGTTCGTCACGTGGAACCCCGCGCCCTGCAGCCCGTCGCTGTAGTCGAGGGTCGATCCCATCAGGAGCTCAGCGCTGGAGGGGTCGACGACGACCTTGACCGAGCCGAACTCGCGTACGACGTCGTCGTCGGCAACCTCGGAGTCGAAGAACATCTCGTAGCTGAAGCCGGAGCACCCCCCAGGCCGTACGGCCACGCGCAGCGCCATGGCTTCGCCCCCCTCCTCGGCGAGGAGCTCGGCGACCTTGGCGGCAGCCACGTCGGTCAGGGTGACCGGAGCCGGCCGCTTGCCGATGGTCACGTTCTGCATCGTCACGCTCACCGCTGTTCCTCCTTCAGTCGGAGCCTTGACCCCCGAGCTCCGCGATGTTGCACGGAGGCCATGGTACCGGCCTCGGGCGCGAGACCGTCCGCGCCGCGTCGCCCGGCGCCGCCTGCAATGCCTCGCCCGGCGCCGCCTGCAATGCCTCGCCCGGCGCCGCCTGCAATGCCTCGCCCGGCGCCGCCTGCGCTGCGGCCGGAGCGGAACGTCGGGAGCCCGCCGGTACGATGAGCTCCATGCCGCCGACGTCGCGCCCGGCGGGGGCGACCCCGCATCTGGCGAGGGCGACCTCGCCCCCCGGTCCCGACCACGGGCCCTCGGCCGATCGTGGCCACACCGACCCAGACGAGGACACCGGCCCGGACGAAGAGCAGGTGCGCCAAGCGCTGCGTTCGGTGGTCGACCCCGAGCTACGCGCCGACATCGTCGAGCTGGGGATGGTCACCGATGTCTCGGTCGGCACCGGAGGTGCGGTCACCGTCACCGTGGCCCTCACGGTCGCCGGGTGTCCGTTGCGCCACCAGATCACCAGTGACATCGAGCGTCACGTGACGACGGTCCGCGGCGTGCGCTCCGTCACGGTCCGCACCGGCGTGATGGATCCCGCCCAGCGCTCGTCGCTGATGGCCCGGGCCCGCGCCATGGCACGCGACGCCGCGCCGGCCACCGCCGTGCCCGACCGCGCCCGGGTGCTCGCCATCGCCTCGGGCAAAGGCGGGGTGGGCAAGAGCTTCGTCACCGCCAACCTGGCCGTGGCTCTCGCTCGCCGTGGTCTCGTCGTGGGCGTGCTCGACGCCGATATCTGGGGCTTCTCGCTGCCGCGGCTGCTCGGCCTCGACGGCGAGATCGAGGCCCGCTCGGGCAAGATGGTCCCACTGGAGCGCCCCGTCGACGCCGGGCTGCTCCGCGTGCTGTCCATGGGGTTCCTGGCCGACGAAGACCAGGCGATCATGTGGCGCGGCCTCGTGCTCAACCGCGCCGTCCAGCAGTTCCTCCAGGACGCCCACTGGGGCGACCTCGACTACCTCCTCATCGACATGCCTCCCGGAACCGGTGACATCCAGATGGGGCTGGCCCGCCTGTTGCCCAGGACCGAGCTCCTGGTGGTCACGACGCCACCGGTTGCCGCCCAGAAGGTCGCCGCCCGGGCCATCGACATGGCGCGCAAGGGCTACCTCCGGGTCGCCGGCGTGATCGAGAACATGAGCGCCTTCGTCTGCGAGCACGGCAGCTCGTACGCGCTCTTCGGCTCAGGGGGAGGCGAGCGCCTCGCCTCGCAGGTCGGCGTCCCGCTGGTCGGCTCCGTCCCGCTGCATCCCGCCGTGGCGGCCGGCGGCGACGCCGGGACACCGGTGGCGCTCGATCCCGACCACCCCGTCGGCGCTGTCTTCGCCGCCATGGCCGAGCGGATCACCGTCGAGGTGGCCCCGGTGGTGGCCATGGACGGCTGCAGCACGCGCCTCCTCGACCGCGTCGAGGCCGCCCTGGCAAACGCCGCGCCCACGCGCTGAGGACCCCTCGCCACCGGCCGGCACCGGCCGCCACGGGACCTCCTCACCTGGCAAGGGCCGGCCGGCCCGCTGCGGCGCGGGCAGAGGCGGGGCCAGGGCTCAGACGGACGACGACCGGGTCGGGTCGGCTCAGGCCCTCGGGGAGGCGTGCCACGCCGCGGCGACGTCGTCGGGGTCGTCGGCCCACACCCGGTCCGCCTCGGCCAGCGCTCTCAGGTGGGCGAAGAGCGAGCGAGCAGCGATCGGCCACCGCTCCTCGCCCACGTCGCCGTAGACGTCGGGGACGAGCTCGTCGACGGTCGCCGTGCCGCGCCGCACCAGGGCCCGCTCCACTTTGGTCTCGCGGGCCAGACGGTGCTCGACCAGGGCAGCGACGGTGGCCGCCGGGTCGTCGATGCGCTCGCCGTGACCAGGGGCGAACGCCGTCACAGCGGGGACGAGACGGGTGAGCGCCCGAAGGCTGTCGAGGTAGTGGGCCATGTCGCCATCGGGCGGGTTGATGACGACCGTCGACCCACCCATGACGTGGTCACCGGTGAAGAGCAGGCGCCCCGGTGACCCGTCGCCGACTGGGGCCGCGCCACGGTGGGCTCCGGGAAGGCGGTCGTAGGCGAAGCAGAGGTGGTTGGAGGCGTGGCCCGGTGTGTGCACCGCCGTCAACGTCCAGCCGCGACCTGCCAGCACGTCGCCGTCGGCCAGCAGGCGGTCGGCGACGAACCCGTCGCGCGAGGCAAACCCCAGCTGCTCGGCGCCCGTGCGCTCGGCCAGCGGGCGCGCCGCCGGGGCATGGTCGGGGTGGGTGTGGGTGACCACGATCCACCGGATCCGCCCGTCGCCCGCCCGCACCAGGACGTCCACGTGGGCCGGATCGTCGGGACCCGGGTCGACCACCACGAGCTCGTCGTCACCGACCAGGTAGGAGTTGGTTCCCGGTCCGGTCATCACCCCCGGATTGGCGGCGATGACCCGAACGACGCCCGGCGCGACGACCTCGGGTCGGTCGTGGACGAAGGACGGACGGGAGCTCACGCTGATGTCGGGCCGGGCACCGGGGGCTGGCCGCCGCCGGGGCCGAACCGTTGGCGGGCCAGGGCGGCCAGCTCGGTGGGCACCGGTCGCTCGGGATCGCTCGTCCGTTCGGCCAGCGCCTCGTCGTAGCCGTCGTCGCCGGGACGCAGCACGAGGAGTGCTCCCTCGTCGACCCGCACGATCGGCAGGATGGCCGGCACGTCCGTAACGGCTGCGGCCCATCGGACCACGGCATCGGCCGAGGCGTGCTCCCCGATCGCTTCGAGGTTGGCGACGGTCGGCGGCATGAGGTCGATCTCTCCGCTGGCGTGGCGTTCGAGGGCGTCCGCCGGGCGCACCCACTCGGAGCCGATGGTCTCGCCGTTGTCGTGGACGGCCTCCTGGCCCGGGGGGGCCACCGCCACGAAGAACCGGGTGTCGAACCGCTTGGGAGCGACCTCGGGAGTGATCCAGTGGCTCACGTAGTAGAGCCGGTCGACGGCGAGCTGTAGCCGTTCGTCACGGCACACCTCGAGGAACGACCGGCGCCCGCGGTTGAGGTCGAGCCGATGGCGCCGGAACCGCTCGGCCAAAGACGGCTCGGACAGGTCGATGAGGTCGTCACCGCCATCGGGACTGGTGGCCACCAGCACGCCGACCTCTTCGAAGGACTCCCGCAGCGCGGCCACCCACAGGCTGAGACCTCCCGCTTCGACGCCCAGGCGAGCGCTCGCCTCGGCGTCGCTCAAGCCCGAACAGAAGGTCCAGACGTCGTTCTCCCGATCTCCGGGGTCGACCGAGCCACCCGGGAAGACGTACGCCCCGGCGACGAACTCGGCCGCCAGGTTCCGCCGCACCATGCACACCTCGACGCCGGTCCCACGACGGGCGTCGCGCACCAGCATCACGGTGGCGGCCTCACGGGCGAGCGCGGTCACGACGCCACGCTACCGTCGCCGCCGTCCAAGGCGGCCGGCGGAGGGAACATGCCGAGGCCCGGACGAGGCCGTTCAGACGCTCCGCAAGGTCGGTCGCTCGAGGGTGGCTCCCGACTCGGCGAGGGCCATGATGGCCAGTTCGCCGAAACCGGCCGGATCGGCGACCAGCCAGGCATGGGGGCCCTCGAACACGATGCCGTCGACACCGGCGGCCCGGCGGAGGTCGTCGAAGGCTGACCGGGACATGACGCGGTCACGGTCCGACCAGGCGACGACGACAGGGGTGCCCTGGGCGGCGACCGCGGCCACCTCGTCGACCAGGTCGGCGCAACGCGCGATACCGCTCGTGCGCACGAGCCCGAGCGGATTGTGCACGAGGTTCGACCCCACGTCGCCAACGAGGGAAGCGAAGGTGCGGACGGCCGCCGGGGAGCGGACGACGTCGGCGCCGAAGTTGAGGCCCCAGTCCCACAGGGGACGCTCCACCATCGTGCGCAGCTCGTCGGCGTAGCGGGCCCACACCGGGCTGCCCACGGCGTTGACCAGCAGGAGCCCTCCGCAACGGTCCGGACGGACGTGAGCGAAGGCGGTCGCCACACCACCACCGAAGGAGTGGCCTGCCACCAGGGCGAAGGGCTGACCGGTAGGGAGGACGGCGGTGGCGAAACGGTCGAGCCACCGTCCGTAGCCGGCAAAGGAGCGCTCGGAGAGCTCGAGCTCGCGAGTACCGCCGAACCCGGGAAGCGCCGGCGCGTAGACCCGGCACCCGGCGGTGGCCATCGCCTCGATGGCGCGGACGTAGGCGTGGGGACGCAGGCCCCATCCGTGCAGGAAGAGCGTCGGGGGACCCGACCCGCACGCCGCGTAGCGGACCGGGGTGCCGTCCACCAGGACGCGCTGCCAGGTCACCCTCCGCGTGGCGCGGCCGCTCTGGTCAGCCGCTGTCGACGGGTCGACCGCGGTCGACGGGACGCCGGCCTCCCCGACCCGCGCCGGTTCGCTACCGACCGGGTCGCGACCCGGTCGACGGCCTCTCGCCCCTCGGCTGCCGCCGGGGCTCAACGCTGGTGCCCCTCCCATCCAAACCAGTCTACGGGCTCGAGACGCCACGCTGGCGGTTTCTCGCGGCACCGGCCACGGGGGTGCGTCCACCCGGGCGCGTCGGGACGGTCGCAGGACGAGCGGGTACGCTGCGCTTCCACGCGGGCGCGATGGCGCGCGTCCCCCTACCGCCGCCGGTCTCAGCCGGCACCGACCACGAGGACGGACAGCACAGTGGCAACGGACGACAAGCGGAGCACGCAGGGGGGCGCTCCTCCTGCCGGCGGCAACACCCCCAAGCCACCCAACGGCAGCGGGCGGAGCGCCAAGGCGCAGAGCAAGGCGCAGAGCAAGGCGCAGAGCCGACCGGTCTCCTCCAAGGCCCCCGCCGGGCCTCGGGGCGGCAACCGCCCCAAGCCCGCCGGTAGGCCTGCCGGCGGGGCGCAGGGGCGTCCGGTGCGGGCCCCCGGCCGGCGCCTGTCGGGACCGGCCCTCGCCTGGGGATCGGTCGGTCTCGTCGTCGTCATCGTCGTCGTCTTGGTGGTGATCAACTCGCTCGGCAGCTCGAAAGCAGCATCGTCGGGGGGACCGACGCCGGTGACCCCGGCCCCGGCTGCCGTCGTGCGCGACGTGACCCACGTCCCAGCCAGCGTCTTCAACACCGTCGGCGTGAACATCCCCTCCGCCGCCCAGCCAGCCAAGCCCATCGTGCTGTCGGGACAGCCTCCGCTCACCCTCTCGGGCAAGACCCCGGCGATGCTCTACTACGGGGCCGAGTACTGCCCGTACTGCGCCGCCGAGCGGTGGCCGATGACGGTCGCCCTGGCCCGCTTCGGCACCTTCTCCGGCCTCGACGTCACCAGGTCGTCGGGCACCGACACCGACCCGTTGACCCCCACGTTCAGCTACCGCGACGCCACCTACACGAGCCCGTACCTCTCCTTCTTCCCCATCGAGCAGTACACCAACATCCCCGCTCCGAACGGCGGCTACACGGTGCTGGAGAACCCGAGCTCGGCCGAGCAGAAGGTGATCGACAAGTACAGCTCGCCCACCTACGTCCCCGGCGCGCAGGCCGGCGCCGTGTCGTTCCCCTTCGTCGACGTCGACAACAAGGTGCTCCTCTCGGGAGCCAGCTACAGCCCGGGCATCCTGGCAGGGATGAGCCACGCCGAGGTGGCCTCGGCCCTCTCCGATCCCCACGACCTCGTCACCCAGGCCATCGTCGGCACGGCCAACGAGATCTCGGCTGCCATCTGCGCCAGCACCGGGCAACGGCCCGCCACCGTGTGCACGAGCCCCGGCGTGACAGCCGCCGACCGGGTACTCAAGCTCAAGTGAGCGTGGTGAGGGCCCGGTGAGCGTCGTGGGAGAGGGCCACAGCGCCGACATGATGACCCCTACTGGCACCCCCACCGGCGCCCCCGCCGCCCGATGGCAGCCGGTGACGGCGACGGTGCTCTGCCTCTTCGGCCTCGGGGTCGCCGCCTACCTGACGCTCACCCACTTCGACACGGGCGTCCCCCTCAGCTGCCCGGCGGGTGGTGGGTTCATCAACTGCGAGAAGGTGACCACCAGCCCGCAGTCGGTGATCTTCGGCATCCCGGTGGCGGTCCTCGGCCTCGTCTACTTCGTGCCGATGCTCGCCCTCAACCTCCCGGCCGCCTGGCGGTCCCTCGACCGTCGTGTCCACCTCGCCCGACTCGTCATGGCCATCGCCGGGGTCTGCATGGTCCTCTACCTCGTCAGCGCCGAACTGTTCATCATCCGGAACCTGTGCCTGTGGTGCACCTCGGTCCACGTCGTGACGTTCCTCCTCTTCGTCGTGGTGGTCACGAGCACCCCTGCGGTCCTCGACCGTGTGGCCACGACCACCCCGGGACCGGAGGGCGGGGCCCGGGACGACCGGTGACCGAGGCGACGGGCACCGCGGACGCCTCGAGTGATCCGGCTCCCTCGTTGGCGCGGGCACCC
>JBMFXC010000008.1:41020-50222 GCA_049964655.1 Acidimicrobiales bacterium | reverse complement strand
CGGGTCGAGGGGCACAGGGGCTCCGGGGGGCAGTGGACCGGCCTACTTGGTTCGGGGCGACGACCCCGCCCTCGTCGACCAGGCCGTCCACACCCTGGTGGGTGAGCTGGCCGGCGCCGACGACCCCAGCCTGGCCGTCGAAGAGCACGGCGGAGCTGGGAGCGACGCCGTCGACCTCGACGCCGTGGTGGATGCCCTGACCACGCCGCCGTTCCTCCTCTCCCACCGGGTCGTCGTCGTCCGAGACGCCGGGCGGCTGGCCGCCGCCGACGCGGCCCGGCTGACGGCGTGGGTGGCCGACCCGACCGACGGTGTCTCGTTGGTGCTCGTGGCCGGGGGCGGCACCGTGCCTCAGGCACTGGTCAAAGCCGTCCGCTCCGCCGGCACGGTGGTCGAGACGAGCGCCGGGAGGGGGAGGGCCCGCACGCAGTGGCTCGAAGACCACGTGCGGCGCAGCGAGGTGCGCCTCGACGCCCGGGCCCTTGCCCGGCTCGACGACCACCTGGGCGGTGACGTGGGCCGTCTGGCCGGCATCCTCGACACCCTGGCTGCCGCCTATGGCCCCGGTGTCACCGTGACGGCCGGCGAGCTCGAGCCGTACCTGGGCGAAGCGGGGTCGGTGCCGCCCTGGGAGCTGACCGACGCGGTGGACGCCGGCGAGGCGCACCAGGCTCTCGCTGTCCTCCACCGGATGCTCGACGCGGGTGGCGTCCATCCGCTCGCCGTGCTGGCCACCCTCCACCGCCACGTCCGGCAGTTGCTGGCCCTCGACGGGTCCGGCGTGACGACCCCCGAGGAGGCGGCCTCCCTGCTCGGACTGTCCAGCCCCTATCCGGCCAAGAAGGCCCTGGCCCAGAGCCGGCGCCTGGGACGGCGGCGCATCGGCCAGGCCGTCGAGCTCGTGGCCCGGGCCGACCTCGACCTGCGGGGTGGCACGGCGCTGCCCGGCTCGCTGGTGCTCGAGGTGCTCGTGGCCCGCCTGGCCCGCCTCTCTCCCCGGCGGGGGCGCTGAGGCCGTCGAGCTCGGCCCGCCCGGCCGGCCACGGGCCGAGGGAGCCTCACACGAAGAGGCACAGCTCGACGGCGACCACCACCCACGCCGCTGCCACCAAGCTGCCGGGGACGGCGAGGCGGCGCGGCGAGCCGAGGAGCAGGACGACGCTGAGCAGGTAGAGGGGATCGAGGCTCCGGAAGCCCACGTCGCCGAGCCAGATGCCCGGGGCCAGGCAGACGGCCATCACCACCAGGACGGCCCAGGCCACCCGCTCGTGGAGCGGCGCATCCGAGCGTCGGGCCGCGGTGGCGGCCATGGCGACCACCACGGCGAGGACCGCCAGCTCGCCGAACCACAGGAGCGCCGCCGTGGAGGGCAGGGTGGTGGCGTAGTGGACCAGCCCGTGGACGAAGCCGTCGAAGGGGAGCGCGAGGTTCTTGCTCTCCGACGAGCGCAGGGGGAGCTTGCCGGTCCGCACTGCCGCCACCGCCTGGTCGGCCACGAAGGCCACGACGGGTAGCACCCACGACACGGCCGCCACGTCGACAGGCCCGAGCCACGGCCACCGCGACTGGCCGCCTTCGGTCTGGTTGCCGGTCGTTGCCTGGGCGTGCCCGGCTCGGCGTGCCACCAGGCCGACCAGCCACGCCACTCCGACGGCGCCCACGGTAGCGAGCGCTGTCTCGCGGCTGAGCGCCGAGCCGGCCAGCAGCACGCCGGCCACCAGCGGTCGGCTCGCCCGCAGGGCGACGAGCCCGCCCACCAGGAAGGCCCCGGCCACCAGCTCGGTGGTGTCGCGCCCGAGTGTCCAGAGGAACCCCGGGTAGGCGGCGACGAGCAGGCCGGCCAGGGCATGGCGTCCGGCGGAGCGGGCGAGGACCGCTCCGAGCAGGCCGAGGACGGCGAGGGCGACGACGTTGACGGCGACCATCGTCCACGGCACCGCTGCCCGGACCCCGCCGGCGGCCAGCCAGGCGAGGAACGGGTAGCCGAGGCGCGAGAGGCGCTCGGCGCTGTCGAAGGTGATCCCGAAGGCCGTCCGCGCCACGTCGGCCGGGTCGAGTGCCATGCGGAAGTAGAACTGGCCGTCGTAGCCGTTGCCGGTGACCACCGGGATGCCCGTAGGGACCGCTCCGGGTCGCGCGTACCGTGACCCGGCCACCACGAACACCCCGATCGAACCGTGGGCGGCGTCGGCGAGGCGGCCAGCGACGAAGGCGAGCGCCGCCAGGGCAGCGGTCAGCGAGGCGACCCACGGGTGGTTGGTGGCCCGGGTGACAGCGGCCGCAGCGGCTGTCGACCGGCGGACGGGGCGGGAGCCGACGAGCCCTGGTGGTCGACGCGTGTCCTCGTCGGTCTCGACCACCTCTCCATCGTGGCGCGAAATTGTGAAGGGAACCTTGGAACCGGCCGGCGAGGCGGTCCGTCGGCCAGGCCGGTGCCGCGTCAGGGGGCGGCGGCGCCGGCCAGGTCGGCGGGATGTCGTGCACCGGCCGGCCGGGCAGGGATCCGGCCGGCCGGTGCACGGTCCTCAGGCCCGGATCGGGTCCGAGGTCCGGACGCCCCGGTCGGCAGCGGTGTCGGTCCACCGGGCACCGTCCCAGTAGCGGAGCTGGTGCCGTCCGGTGGGATCCGTCCGCCACCCCGGCGGCGGGGCGGGCACGGAGGGGTCGGCCGTGGCCGTCATCGTCGACGGGGCGTGGTCGAGGCGCAGCTCGTCGACGCCCCGGGGTGTCCGGAGAAGGGTGGCTACTGGCGCTCCGCTGGGCGCGGACGGAGCCACGAGCGAGAGGCGGAAGGGGGCCGTGGGGGGAAGTGGGCTGGGGACAGCACCGAAACTGCCGAAGCGCGGCCAGGTGGGAGCACCCCGCCGGCTGTCGGAGGGCCGGGTGCACGGCGCCGGTTGGTCGAGACCGTCGAGGGGGAGGGAAGCGGCTCGCCCTGCTGCCCGGACGGCGACCACCGAGGGCCGTGCGCCGAAGACGTAGGCGACGAAGCCGACCACGGGCAACAGGGCGATGGAGGCCAGGGAACGGAGCCTCGAGCGTCCGGCCGTGCGCCACGCCCATCGGGGCTGTCGTACGACGTCGGCGATGCCGACCACCCACGAAGCGGCGACGGCGAGCCCGGCGATCTCGAGCGAGATGCCGGAGGTAGAGATGAGCTGCCCACTCATGGTGTTCCTCCCATTGTCAGGTCACTGTCAGGTCATCGGTGCGAGAACCGAGACGGCGGCGCGGCCAGGGCGTGGAGAGAGCCCGGTCCGGTCACCGTGTCGAGGTGGTGCGCAAACGTGCAGCGGATGATGACAATGGCGGGCCGACGGGCCCCAATGGGTGTCTGGCACCACGGGGAAGATCCCCCGGGTGGACACTCTTAGTGTTGAAGAAAACACTCGGCGTAGTCAAGAGGCGATCAACGGAAATTCCGGGCTCGGGGCATCGGCCCGAGGTCGAGCGGCTCGAAGTGCTCGGCCACCAGAGTGACTGCCCCCTCCGCCTGCTCGACCCGACCTCGGGCCACCAGCGAGGCCGAGGTGCTGGCCACCGAGTGCCACCGGACCCAGGCTCCCCGTGAGCACACCACGTTGACCAGTCCCGTCTCGTCCTCGAGGTTGAGGAAGACGGCGCCGCCCGCGCTCTCGGGACGCTGGCGGTGGGTCACCACCCCGGCCACCGACACCCGCTCGCCCGGGGTGGCCCCGGCCAGCGTCGCCGCTGGCCGCACGCCCCGGGCGGTGAGCAGCGGGCGCACGAGGTCGAGAGCCGTGACCTCCGGGGCGAGCCCCAGCGACCACAGGTCGTCGGCGACGAGGTCCCATGGTCCCGCTGGAGGCAGGGCCGGTGCCCGGGAGCCGGTCACGACTCCGGGGAGCCGGTCGGGCAGCGACTGGGCGGCAGCGCCGGCCACCCAGACCGACGCCCGGCGGTCGTCCCCCCCGCCGTCACCCAGGCGGTCGAGCGCTCCGGCGGCGGCGAGGGCCTCGAGCTGAGCACGGCTGACCCGCCCCCGCCGCACCAGGTCTTCCATGTCCGCCCACGGTTGCCCGGCCTCGATGCGCCCGGCGACGTCCGTCCCCACGCCCCGGACGGACGCCAGGCCGAGGCGGACGGCCGGAGAGCGGGCTTCGGGCTCGCCGCCTTCCCGCCTTCCGCTCCGCACCGGTTCGAGCGAGGCATCGGCCCTTCCGACGTTGACGTCGGGGCGGCGCACCACCACCCCGTGCCGCCGGGCGTCGGCGACCAGGCTCTGCGGGGACCAGAACCCCATCGGCTGGGCGTTCAACAGGCCGGCGGTGAACGCAGCCGGGTAGTGCACCTTGCACCACGCGCTGGCATAGACGAGGTGGGCGAAGGCGACCGAGTGGCTCTCCGGGAAGCCGAAGTTGGCGAAGGCGGCGAGCGCCTCGTAGACCTGTTCGCCTACCTCCTCGGACACCCCCCGAGCCCGCATGCCGGCGAAGAGCCGGTCGCGCAGATGGGCCATGCGGGCGCTCGAGCGCTTCGCCCCCATGGCCTGACGGAGGGCGTCGGCCTCGGTGGGGGTGAACCCGGCCACGTCGATGGCGATCTGCATGAGCTGCTCCTGGAAGAGCGGCACCCCGAGGGTCCGCTCGAGCGCCGGCTGCAGGAGCGGGTGCAGATAGGTGACCGGTTCGCTGCCGTTGCGCCGCCGGATGTAGGGGTGGACGGCGTTGCCCTGGATGGGCCCGGGGCGGATCAGTGCCACCTCGATGGCCAGGTCGTAGAAGCACCGGGGCCGGACCCGGGGGAGGGTCGCCATCTGGGCTCGCGACTCCACCTGGAACACCCCGACGGTGTCGGCCCGGCACAGGAGGTCGTAGACGGCCTCCTCCTGCTCGAGCCGGGCGAGGTCGATCGTCACCCCGTGGTAGTCACGCACCAGGTCGACCATGTAGTGGAGGGCGGTCAGCATGCCCAGGCCAAGCAGGTCGAACTTGACCAGGCCCGCGGCCGCACAGTCGTCCTTGTCCCACTGGAGCACGGTGCGCCCCGGCGTCCGCCCCCACTCCACCGGGCACACCTCGACCACGGGCCGGTCGCAGAGGACCATCCCCCCCGAGTGGATGCCGAGGTGACGGGGGGTGTCGTCGATGGCGTCCACCAGCTCGGCCACCAGCGGGGGCAGGCCCTCCCGCCCGTCGGCGGTGTCGTCGTCCCGCCCAGAGCGATGGCCGGCAGAACCGGCCCACCCGTCCACCACGTCGAGCGGGTAGCCGAGGGCGTTGCCGATGTCGCGCACGGCCGAGCGGGTCCGGTAGGTGATGACGTTGGCCACCTGGGCGGCGTTCAGCCGCCCATAGCGGCGGTAGACGTACTGGATGACCTCCTCGCGCCGCCCCGACTCGATGTCGACGTCGATGTCGGGCGGGCCGTCCCTGGCCGGCGACAGGAAGCGTTCGAAGAGCAGGTCGAGCGAGACGGCGTCGACGTTGGTGATGCCGAGGGCATAGCAGACGGCTGAAGTGGCGGCCGACCCCCGTCCCTGGCAGAAGATGTCGTTGCGGCGGCAGAAGGCCACGATGTCTTCCACGGCGAGGAAGTACCCGGCGAAGCCGAGGGCTCCGATCACCCCGAGCTCGTAGTCGAGCCGGGCCCACGCCCCCCGGACCCGCTCGTGCGCTCGGGTCCCGTAGCGCTCGGGTCCTCGCCGGCGCACCAGCTCGACCAGCCAGCTCTGCTCGGTGTGGCCCGCCGGCACCGGAACGTCGGGCAGGCGCGGTGCCACCAGCCGGAGGTCGAAGGCGCACTCGGCGGCGAGCGCCGCTGCGTGCTCGACGACACCAGGCCAACGAGCGAACCGTCGGAGCTGCTCGGCCTCGCCGCGCAGACAGGCCATCCCCGCCGCCGGCAGCCATCCCTCGAGCTCGTCGATCGACCGTCGGGCCCGGATGGCGGCGAGCACGGTGGCCAACCGGAAGCGGTCGGGGGTGGCGTAGTGGACGTTGTTCGTCGCCACTGGCACCACTCCCTGCTCGACGGCTACCCGGGCCAGGGCGTCGTTGCGCGCCGTGTCGAGCGGATCGGCGTGGTCCCACAGCTCGACGGTTACCCGGTCGCGCCCGAACCGTTCCACCAGGTCGCCGAGGGCGCGGCCCGCCGCCGCCGGTCCGCCCTCTTCGAGGGCCCGGGCAACCACCCCCTTGCGGCACCCGGTGAGCACCTGCCAGTGCCCGCCGTGGCGTTCGGCCAACAGGTCGAGGGTGACGGCGGGGCGTCCCTTCTCCCCGCCCCGCAGGTGGGCCTCGGCAAGGGCACGGCTGAGGCGGGAGTAGCCGTCGGGGTCGCGGGCCACGACCACCACGTGGGTACCGTCAGGGTCGGGGGCACCGGTGCGCGGGGCCGACGGACCGCCCGCTGCGTCGAAGGTCACCTCGGTGCCGAACACGGTGGGCAGGTCGACAGCCCGGGCTGCCTCGGCGAACCGGACTGCCCCGTAGAGCCCGTGGTGGTCGGTGAGCGCCAGGGCGGAGAGCCCGAGGCGGGCGGCTTCGCCCACCAGCTCCTCGGGATGGCTGGCGCCGTCGAGGAAGGAGAAGTTCGAGTGGGCGTGGAGCTCGGCGTAGGCCATCGGTGCCTCGGGACGGGGTGCCAGTGCGGGGTGCCAGTGCGGGGTGCCAGTGCGGGGTGCCAGTGGCCGGTCAGCCGTAGGTCGCCTCGACCCACCACCGGCCCTGTTCGACGAGCAGGAGACGGGCCTCCTCGCCGGTGACCACCTGCAGGCGCGCCCCTCGCCGACGCGACGACGACCACCACCGCTCGTCGGACGGCCACGGACCGGCCCACGCCGTCACCACTGCCCACGGAGCGCCTTCGACCGACAGCCGAGCAGGCGGCGACGACACCAGAGCGCGTCCCGACACGGTGACCACCCGGCAGTCCTCCCCGACCAGTTCGGCCCGCCGGGGTGACAGGTGGACGAGAGCAGGGGCGGGGGCGGGGATCCGCCCCGGCCAGGGCGCACCCGGCCAGGGCACGGCCCCCTGCGCTCGGTCGTGCCGACGGGCCGAGCGGGTGACCCCCTGGCCCGCCGTCCTTCCAGCGCGGGGAGCGCCCGTCACCAACACGGGGGGGGAAGCCGACGGGTCGGGAGGGGTCCATGGCACGAACCGAGCCCGGGCGACCGGGTTCCTGCCTGCCTGCAGCCGGGCCACGACCACGCCGTCGGGGCCGACGACCTCCTGGGCGGCAGCCAGGGCGCGCCAGGCGCGCCGGTCGGCGTCTTCGACTTCCCCCCAGAACCCGACCTGTCGGGGGGTGGGAAGGCCCCCCTCGTGCCCGCTTCGGACGGTTCTCCCCTCCCCTCCCTCACTCCTCTGGCGCCACCGCTGGGCGTCGATGCGCCGTCCGACAACGGCCTGGCGCCGCCGGTCGCTCCGGTCGAGCACGCTCTGACGCCCGGCGGCTACCCGGTGAGCCCCGGCGGCCAAGGCACCGAACCGGCCGAGGACGTCGCCTTCGGGCAGGGCGGCGAGCTCGCCGAGGGTGCGGATGCCCAGGCGGGGCAGGACGGCAGACAGCTCGGGGTCGTCCAGCACCTCCACCGGCCACGGGGCGAGGAAGGCGGGGGTTCCACCAGGGGGGACCACCTGGCCTGTTCGGGCGGCCAACATGGCGGCGAACAGCCCGTCGGCGATGCCCACTCCCCGTCCCTGTCGAACAGACGGGCCGTCCTGTCCGTCGTCGGCACCGTGCTTGTCCACCCCGACCTGCACGACCGCGGCGGCCACCTGGTCGACGAGCGCGTCTTCGCCACCGAAGTAGCGAGCTGGACCCCGAGCCGGCAACGAGCAGACGCCGGGCTCGAGCACCGTCACCCACGGGCAGAAGGCCTCGGTCGCGGCGACGACCTCGAGGAAGCGACGGCGGACCCGCCCGCCCTCGTCCTCGACGGCAAGGTCCGGACAGGAGACGACGAGCAGCCGTTCGAGGGCAGTGGTCATGGTGCGCCCGCTCTCCACTGCTCGCTGCCGGGCCCGACCGGGTCGCGGCTCACGCCCCCACCTGGACCGCCGGGCCCGACCGGGCCGGCGTCCTCGAGCATCCCCGACGGTCCGGGGAGCCACAGGGAACGCCGGCGGGGACGGGACGAGCCACGCCGCCCGGCGGCCACCACCAGGGCGCGCCGCCGTACGAGGCTCCCACTGCCGTCGCCGGCCCCTTCCCAGCAGGACGCCTCGATGGCCACGGTGAGGTCGGGGGGCTCGGGCCACCCGGCGTCCCCGGGGAGGACGACGAGGACGGCCTGGCGCTCGCGGGCACGGGCCACCAGACGCCGGGCCACGGCCGGGCGGGGTGGGACGGGCGGATGGACCACCACCAGCTCGACACCGTCGAGGAACGCGGCGGTGACCTCCCCCCAGGCGGAGCGGGGACGAGGAACCAGGGCAAGCCGTTCGAGGACGACCCCGAGTCCGGCGGCGGCCTCGACGCCCACGTCCTTCACGCCCACCACGGCGCACCACGCCCCCTGGGTGGTGGCCGCGGCCACCAGGGCCAGGGCCAGGGTCAGCTCTCCTCGGGCGGGCACCTTCTGGGGGGCGGGCGCCTGCTGGGCAGGGAGGGTCGCCCCAGAGCCTGGGGGCCCGGAGGTGACGACCAGGGTCCCACCGCGCCGGAGCCCCCCGCCGACCATCAGGGGAACGAGCGGCGACGGGACGGCAAGGAGCCGCTCGCCCCGCCACGAAGTGGGCCGGACCCGCTCGGCCAGCGCCGCCAGTGTTGAAGAGCCAGCCGGTGCCGCCGAGCCAGCCAGGTCGCCGTTGGCCCCTGTTCGACGACGAGGGCGACCCGGGGGGACCTCGGTCGGGAGAGCGAACATACGTTCGTATGGTAGCGAGCAGGACGGCACCTGTGCTCCTGCGGGCGAGTGCCGCGCTCGTACCGAGCGCGGTCGATACCATGGACGCACCAGGGAAAGGAGGTGGTCCAACTGAGCAGTCAACGATCCGGGACCCTGGAGGTGGCTGGCCGCTGAGGCGGCTCGCTGAACCACCTGGCGAATCCCAGCCAGACACCCACGAGGTCGTCCAGCCGGAGCTGGTCCCATCCGGCGCAGCACGGCGACCTGGTGCGCAGTACCTCAGCACGACACAACACTGATGCCACGGGCGCCCGCTGGGCGCCCGTGGCGCGTCACGAGGGACAGTGCGTCACGAGGGACAGTGCGTCACGAGGGACAGTGCGT
>JBMFXC010000008.1:31306-40920 GCA_049964655.1 Acidimicrobiales bacterium | reverse complement strand
CGAGGGACAGTGCGTCACGAGGGACAGTGCGTCACGAGGGACAGTGCGTCACGAGGGACAGTGCGTCACGAGAGGCGGAGCGCCCCACCGACGCGGGCGAGCACGACTAGTCTCCGTCGGGGGCAGGCTGCAGGTGTGCGACGACCGGGGTGAGCCTGGTCGTCGGTCCGGACTAGGAGGTGGTGGCAATGGTGGAGCGCAAGAGCACGGTCCGGCGTTCGGTGACGCGGCTCGTCTTCGTCGTCGCGCTGGGAGCAGGCCTGGCCGCCTGCAGCTCGTCGTCGACGGCGTCGGCCAAGTCCAACGCCTCCAAGGCCCCCGAGCCCTCCAGCACGGCAGCACCGACGGCGTCGTCTTCGGCCACAGTGGACGCAGCCCACACGCAGTTGTTCGGCACGGT
Organism: Acidimicrobiales bacterium; assembly: GCA_049964655.1. Classification (GTDB taxonomy): domain Bacteria; phylum Actinomycetota; class Acidimicrobiia; order Acidimicrobiales; family RAAP-2; genus JAJZJT01. The sequence continues at coordinate 40,520 of JBMFXC010000008.1, read as the reverse complement.
GCTCGTCACCTCGACGGGACGGACCCTCTACATGCTCACGGCCGATAGCCCGACGACGAGCGCCTGCACGGGCACCTGCGCGACGGTCTGGCCTCCCCTCACCATCACGGGTAGCCCGACGGGCGGGCCGGGAGTGACGGCCTCCGAGCTCGGCACCATCGCTCGCCCGGGCGGGGCGCACCAGGTCACCTACGACGGGCACCCCCTCTACACCTTCACGAAGGACAAGGCGGCTGGTCAGGTGAACGGCGAGGGGATCAACAAGTTCGGCGGGATCTGGTACGTGCTCAGCACCACGGGTAGCCCGGTGACCGCACCGGTGGCCTCTGGGACCACCACGACGACGTCGGGAAGCTCGGGGTACTGACCTCTCGCCCGGTCCTCCCGGGTACTGCTCGCCGGGTCGCCGCCCGGTCTCCTATCGAGGTGCCCCTGGCGGGAGGAGCCGGGACGGGTCGAAGGTCGGCGCGGGGACGGCTTCGGCCTCGGCTCCGGTCACCTGTCCGAACCGGCGCCCCTCGCGCCAGGCGGCGACGGCCGCGGTCAGCTCGTCGGGGGTGCGGGCGACGAAGTTCCACCACAACAGGAGCTCCTCGTCGAGTGGCGCACCGCCGAGGAGGAGCGCGTGGCTGCCGACGTCCAGGTCGAGGACGAGGTGGTCACGCCCGGGGTCGACGACAGCGACCGAGCCTGGGGCGAGTGGTTCTCCCTCGAGGGCGCCGCGCCCGGCGGTGACCACCACGGCATGCTCGTGGGCCGGGTCGACGACGATCGGGTGCCGTCCGCCTCGCGGGGCGTCGACCTGGGCGCCGATCAGCGGTGTGTGCACCGTGGCCGGTGAGGTGGCGTCGCCCAGCGTGCCGACGAAGACGGTGACGAGGAACGGCCCGGCACCGACGACCGGCAGGTCGGCATGGTGCTCGAAGGCAGGTGGCTGGTGGCGGACGCGATCAGGGAGCGCCACCCACAGCTGGACTCCGTGGAGCCACGGATCGTGCTCGACCGGAGACTGCTCGGCGTGGGCGATGCCGGCGCCGGCCGTCATTACGTTGAGCTGACGCGGCTCGATCAGCTGCACGGAGCCAAGGCTGTCTCGGTGCACGACGTTCCCCGAAAAGAGCCACGTCACCGTCTGGAGCCCGAGGTGGGGGTGGGGTGGGACCTGCATGCCCGGTCCCCCGTCGACCGAGTGGGGTCCGTAGTGGTCGACGAAGCACCAGGCACCGACCGCTCGTCGGCGGCCGAAGGGAAGGAGCCGACGCACCTCGATGGCGCCCACCGCGGCTTTCCGGGCCGGGATGATGTGGACCGGTCGCCGCGCTGGCCCCCGGAGCTGGGTCATGGGGCAAGGGTAGGGCGCCACGCCTCCTTCGGCGCGGCACAGGCCACCAAGCTCCTTCGGCGCGGCACCGGCTGGCGCCGTATCGTGACGGGCATGACCCGGGTGGGAGCGACCGGCACGACCGGGCCCTGATCATGTGTGGCCGAGTCGCCCTCTTCACCCCGCCCGAGCGGCTCGCCCGCATCCTCGACGCCGCCTGTGTCGCTGGTCTGGCCGGGCGGGACCCGTCACTGTGGCACCCCTCCTACAACGTGGGGCCGACCAGCACGTTGCTGGGGGTGACAAAGGGCTTCCCACCAGGTGCGCCAGCAGGCTTCCCACCAGGTGCGCCAGCAGGCCCACCGGCGGAGGACCCCTCCGGCGACCGTGAGGCCCGGGTTGACCCGCCGCACCGAGTCCTCGCTCCCTGCCGTTGGGGGCTCGTCCCGCCGTGGGCGGACGATCCACGCATCGGGTCGCGGCTCTTCAACGCCCGCGCTGAGACGGTGGCAACCAAGCCTGCCTTCCGGAGCGCCTTCCGTCGTCGTCGCCTCGTGCTCCCTGTCGACGGCTTCTACGAGTGGGGACCGTCAGGCCGGGGCCGGCGGCCTCACTACGTCCGACGTGCGGACGGTGCCCCCGTCCTGCTCGCCGGTGTGTGGGAGACGTGGGCCCCGCCGCCTGGAGAGGTGCCGCCCGGGGAGGTGCCGCCCCTGCAGACGTGCACCGTCATCACGACGGACGCCGGTGCGGACACCGGGGACATCCACGACCGGATGCCCGTCGTGCTCGGGGCCGACCAGGTTGACGACTGGATCGACCCCAGCCCGTCCGACGACGTCCTCGCCTCGCTGCTCGTTCCGGCACCCGTCGGCACTCTCGTGCACCACCCGGTCGGCCTCCGGGTCGGCAACGTCCGTAACGACGGGCCGGACTTGATCGCGCCGGTCCCCGGGTGACCCAGGTGGACCGGGTGACTCGACCAGCCGCGGTCGTTATCGCGGCTCGGGGCTGGCCTCCCGAGGCGGCTCGACCGGCTCGGTGACCCGAGCCACCACCACGTCGCTCCGGTTGCGCAACGCGTTCGACAGCACGAAGTCGATGTGGTTGTGGAGCGTGGCGTGGCGGAGGTGGCTCGGTGCCACGGCGGGGATGAGGACGACGACGTCCGCGTCCGGCTCGGCTGCCACCAGCTCGTCGACGTAGCCGACCACGGGGCGCACCACCGACGCGTACTCGGTGGGGAGCACGGTGAGGGGGACGCCGGGGTCCCACTGCTGCCACAGCTCCTCGATGGGGGTCGATCCCACCGCCGGCACCTGTTCGCCGGGGGCGACGATGGCCACGGTGACCGCCTCGACTCGCTGCCCCATCGAAAGGGCTTCGGACAGGGCTCGTTCGGTGAGCCGGGACACGTGGGTGACCGGAACGACGACGACAGTGCGCCGACCATGGGGGCGCTCCGGTACCTGGTCGACGCCGAGCGCCTCGGCGACGCCGTGGTAGTAGGCGTGGATGCGGACGAAGAGCCAGACGAAAGCGGGAACGGCGAGGACGACCACCCACGCGCCCTCGGCGAACTTGGTCACGAGGAAGATGACCGTGGCGATGCCGGTCACCACGGCGCCGGTGGCGTTCAGGCTGGCCCGGAACCACCACCGTGGTGGCCGGGTCCGTCGCCAGTGGACGACCAGGCCGGTCTGGGACAACGTGAACCCGGTGAACACCCCGATGGCGAAGAGGGGGATCAGGCTGTTGGTGTTGCCACCGGACACGACGAGGAGGAGCGCGGCCAGCCCGGCGAGCACCCAGATGCCGTTGGCGAAGACCTGGCGGTCGCCCCGCAGTCCGAAGAGGTGGGGGAGGTAGTCGTCGCGGGCCAGCAGGCTGGCCAGCACGGGCAGCCCGCCGAAGGACGTGTTGGCGGCGAGGGCGAGGACGACGGTGGTGGTGAGGGAGACGACGTAGTAGGCCCAGTGCCGACCGACCGCCTCCCCCATAATCTGGCTGAGCACCGTCTGGTCCGAGCGAGGCCCGATGTGCCACCGCTGGGCCAGGACGGCCAGTCCGATGAGCATGACCCCGAGGATCGAGCCGAGGAGCGCCTCGGTGCGCTTGGCCCGGGCGACCCGAGGCTCGCGGAAGAGCGGGACGCCGTTGGCGATGGCTTCGACCCCGGTCAGGGCGCTGCACCCGGCCGAGAAGGCCTTGAGCAGCAGCAGGATCCCGACGACTTCGGTGGCGCGGGAGGGGACGAGAGAGCGCCCCGGCTGCGCGGCGTGCAGGGCCAGCGGGTGGACCAGGCCGACGGCGATGATGGCGAGGAGCCCGCCGATGAACACCAAGGTCGGCAGGAGGAAGGCACGGGCGGTCTCACCCAGCCCCCGGAGGTTGAGGGCTGTCACGAGCGCCAGCACGGCGAGGCACAGCGGCACGGTGGCACCGACGAGGGAGGGGAAGGCCGAGGTGAGGGCGGCGACGCCGGCCGACACCGAGACGGCGACCGTCAGGGTGTAGTCGACGACGAGCGCGGCCGCGGCGACCAGGCTGGCACCGTGCCCGAGGTTGGCCCGGGACACGGCGTACGCGCCCCCTCCTCCGGGATAGGCGTTGATGACCTGGCGGTAGGAGATGACCAGCAGGGCGAGGAGCCCGACGATGACGAGGGTGACGGGCAGGACGAGATGGAGGGCACCCGCGCCGGCGGCAGCCAGCACGGCGATGATGGCCTCGGGGCCGTAGGCGACCGAGGTGAGGGCGTCGAGCGAGAGGGCAGAGAGCCCCTCGACGGGGGTGATCTGCTCACCCTCGGTCTCCGAGGAGCGCAGCGGCCTGCCGACGACCAGGTGCCAGAGCGCAGCCACGGCGCCCTGTCAGCCGGACGCGGCCGGGCCGGGGAGCAGCCGGCTCAGTCCTCGGTAGCGGTCGGCGCGCTCGCCGCCGAGGCCGCCGCCCGGCGCATCAGACGTGCCTTGCGGTTGGCGGCCTGGTTCTTGTGGATGATGCCCTTGGCTGCTGCCTTGTCGATCCGCTTGACCGCCAGCCGGACCGCCTCGGCACTGAGCTCGTCGTTGGACTCCACCGCGGCAATGGCCCGCTTGGTCCGGGTGCGCAGCTCCGACCGGACGGCCTTGTTCCGGGCGTGACGTTTGGCTGCTTGCCGGTTGCGCTTGATCTGGCTGCGGATGTTGGCCACGGCTCGTGTCGTCCTTGTCTCGCCATCGGTGGGTCTTGCGATCGGTGGGTCGTCCCGTCGGCGGGTCGTGTCGCCGTCGGGTCGTGTCGCCGTCGGGTCGTGTCGCCGTCGGTCATCGTACCGGCGGCCCGCGCACCTGCCGGGAGCTCCCGTCTGCGGGCAACCCGGTCGAGGGAGACCGCGTCGACCGTGCTTGTTTAACCGTGCCACCGCGAGAGTGCCACCGCGACAGCAACACGACGACAGCGACATGTCGACGGGCTTCCCCGTGTGGTGCCGCTGGGGCCTCCCGACGATCCGGGCCCGGTCCCGCGATGGTAGCAGCCGGCAGCACCCGGCGGCACGGAACCCGAGGTGGTGTGGGTACGCTTGGCCACCCGTGCTCTCTGTCGACCGCATTCGCAACTTCTCGATCATCAGCCACGTCGACCACGGCAAGTCGACCCTCTCCGACCGTATCCTCGAGCTGACCGGGGCGGTCGACCCGAGGCTCATGCGCGAGCAGTACCTCGACTCGATGGACATCGAGCGGGAGCGGGGGATCACCATCAAGGCGCAGAACGTCCGGGTCACCTGGAGGGACCACACCCTCCACCTCATCGACACCCCCGGGCACGTCGACTTCGGCTACGAGGTCAGCCGTTCCCTGGCCGCCTGCGAGGGGGCCGTGCTCCTCGTCGACGCGTCGCAGGGGATCCAGGCCCAGACGCTCGCCAACTGTTACCAGGCGCTCGAGCACGACTTGGAGATCGTCGCCGTCCTCAACAAGATCGACCTGCCCGCCGCCGACCCCGAGCGGTGCGCCGCCGAGATCGAGCAGGTGCTCGGCTTGGACGCGGCCGACGTGCTGCGCATCTCGGCGAAGACCGGCGAGGGCGTCCCCGAGCTGCTGGACGCCGTGCTCGCACGGGTCCCGCCTCCCACCGGCGACCCCGATCTACCGCTCCGGGCCCTCATCTTCGACTCCGCCTACGACCAGTACCGGGGGGTCGTGAGCTCGATCCGGGTGGTCGACGGCACGCTCGACGCCCGTGATCGGCTGCGCTTCATGCACTCGGGCGCCCGGCACGACATCGAGGAGATCGGGGTGCGCACACCCGAGCCGGTGCCGGTCACCTCGCTCGGTCCCGGCGAGGTCGGGTACTTGATCGCCGGCATCAAGGACGTGGGCGGAGCACGCTCGGGCGAGACCGTCACCTCCGACGTCCGCCCCGCCCCCGAGCCACTGGCCGGCTACCGCGATCCCAAGCCGATGGTGTTCTGCGGGCTCTTCCCCATCGACGGCGACGAGCTGCCCGACCTGCGCGACGCTCTCGAGAAGCTGCGCCTCAACGACGCCAGCTTCACCTACGAGCCCGAGTCGTCCCGCGCCCTCGGCTTCGGCTTCCGGTGCGGCTTCCTCGGCCTGTTGCACATGGAGATCGTCCGGGAACGCTTGGAGCGCGAGTTCGACCTCGCTTTGATTGCCACCGCTCCCTCCGTCGCCTACCGGGCCTTTCTCACCGACGGCTCCGAGGTCCGGGTCGACAACCCGAGCGAGCTGCCCGAGCCTTCCCAGCTCGACCACGTCGACGAGCCGATGCTGCGTGCCACCATCCTGACGCCTGCCGAGTACACGGGCACGGTGATGGAGCTCTGTCAGTCGCGTCGTGGCGAGCTCGTGCGCATGGAGTACCTCTCGCCCGAGCGTGTCGAGTTCGTCTACGTCATCCCCCTCGCCGAGGTCGTGGTGAGCTTCTTCGACCAGCTGAAGAGCCGGACCAAGGGGTACGCCAGCCTCGACTACGAGCCCGACGGGTACGCCACCGCCGACCTGGTCAAGGTCGACCTGCTCATCAACCGGGCTCCCGTGGACGCCTTCTCGACCATCGTCCACCGTACCCAGGCCGATGTCTACGGACGACGGATGACCGAGAAGCTGCGCGAGCTCATCCCCCGCCAGCTCTTCGACGTGCCCATCCAGGCGGCCATCGGTGGGCGTGTGCTGGCCCGTGAGACGGTCAAGGCTCGCCGCAAGGACGTCCTCGCCAAGTGCTACGGCGGCGACATCACCCGCAAGCGCAAGCTGTTGGAGAAGCAGAAAGAGGGCAAGAAGAAGATGAAGAGCATCGGACGGGTCGAGGTCCCCCAGGAGGCCTTCGTCTCGGCGCTGCGCCTCGACGACTGAACCGCAGCCGATCAGCTTTCGTCCGCCGGTCGCGCGCCGCGTTCGAGCCACGTGTCGGTGGTCACCGGCTCCCAGCGGGCGAGCCGGTCGAGGAGGGCGCTGGGGTCGGGGTCGCAGACGACGAGGTCGCGGTGCTCGGGGCGCACGAGCCCGAGGTCGGCGGCCCGGGCGACGAAGTCGACGAGCGGCTCGAAGTAGCCGGCCACGTCGAGCACGCCGCACGGCTTGGCGTGGATGCCGAGCTGGGTCCAGGTGAGGGCTTCGAAGAACTCGTCGAGCGTGCCGAAGCCGCCCGGCAGCATGACGAAGGCGTCGGCACGGCCCGACATCGCCGCCTTGCGCTCGTGCATCGTCTCGACGACCTCGAGGGAGGTGAGCCCGCGGTGGGCGACTTCACGCTCCTCGAGCGCCCGGGTGATCACGCCGTGGACCGCACCGCCCTCGGCCAACGCACCGTCGGCCACCGCACCCATCAGCCCCACGTGGCCCCCGCCGGTCACGACGGTGAGGCCCCGCCGGGCGAGGAGCGCCCCGAAGCGGGATGCCTCCTGGGCGAGGCGAGGGTCGCGCCCGGGGCTCGAGGCACAGAAGACGCAGACCGTGGTGAGCTCGGTGGGCACGGGTCCTCCGGTTCGGTCGGGTCCGGGGAGGTCACCGGACGAAGACGTGCCAGCCGAGCCAGGCCCATCCGAGCAAGAGCGCGGCCTTGCCCGCCGGACGGTCGGCGACCTGGGAGAGCAGCCGCCCGGCGCCGACGAGCCGGCTGGTGGAGCGGTGAGCGAGCGCCTCGAGCACGATGGCCACCGCGGCGAGCACAGCCCAGCCGACGAGCGTCACCGTCCTCGGGCTCATCGCAACGCCAGCCACGATCCCAAGGCGAGCCAGAGGGCTGCCCCGACCGCCTTTACGGCGTCGACCCGGAAGGCGATGTTGACGAGGGAGCTCAGGGTGGGGTGGAAGTGCCGGACGCCACCGAAGAGGGCCGAGAGCTCCCAGGCGACGACCAGGGCAACCAAGGCCGACCACACGACGAGCGAGCGGCCGTCGAGCGGGGACCTTCTGGCGGGGTCACGCCGGCGGCGGTGGGCAACGGCACCGAGTACGGCGGCGAGCGCGACAGCGATCTCGACCCCTCCCGTGAGCACTTCGGCCGGCCACGTGAAGGTCCGGGTAGCAGCGATGGCCATGCCGACCCCGGCGAGCACAGCCGTGGCTGTCGCTGCCAGGGCGACCCGAGCGAGCAAGCGGTACCGGGTAGCGGGCGGAGGGGCTCCTGCGGGGTGCACGGTGGGCTCAGTGGGAGAACAGGTGCCAGCCGGCATAGAGCCAGATGACCACGGCCAGCGCGCGCCATGCAGGATGGGCGAGGTACCGGCTGACGAGTTGCCCGAAGGACGGGGGACGCCCTGAGCGACCGGGACGGTGGGCGGCGAGCTCGAGACCGGCCAGGGTGGCGAGCACGAGCGACCAGAAGGTGAGCCCGACGGCCTTGTCCGACCCGACGAGCACGGCAGTCACGCCCGGCCTCCTCTCCGAGAGCGGAGCGGAGCGGCGACGAGCACGGCGCCGATCGCCACCCAGCAGACGAAGACCACGGCGTGGAGGGCTTGGTAGGCGAGCGTGAGAGCGCTCAGCGTGAGGTGGTGCCGGTCTGGCGGGGTGAGGAGGCCGAGCACGTCCCAGGTGGCGGCCACCGCCACCACGGCGAGCCACGGGACGAGGCCGATGTGGCTACCGGCCGCGGCTCCGGTGGTCGGCAGAGCCGGTGCCTCGAGCGTCGCACCCGCTGCTCGCCGTCGCCGGACGATGGTGGCCACGACGAGAACGACCGCAGCTGTCCCTGCGTAGGTCGTCCGTGCCTGCCACGTACCCTGTCGAAGTCCGCTGTCGAGCGCGGCCAGGCCGCAGGCAGCGCACGCGGCGACGAGGACGAGGACGGCGCCCCGCTGGCACCCCCGGTTCATCCCTTGCCGCCGGTGCCTCCCCGGCCGAGCCACGGCCGGACGACGGCGACCGTGGCCGCGGGGTTGTCGGGGTCGAGGTGGACTTCGACGGCACGCGGCGGGTCGTCGGCACCGTCGTCGGCGGTGACCACGATGGCAGGCAGGTCGCGGGTTGGTGTGAAGACCTCCTGGAGGCCGAGCGCGATGCCGGTCAGCACGGCGCCCGTGGCGCTGCGCCGCCGCCACTGGTCGAAGCCCGAGGGCGCGCACTCCTCCTCGTCGGGCTCGTCGGGCTCGTCGGGCTCGTCGTTGGCGGACGCCGTGCTGGCCGCCGTGCTGGCCGCCGAAGGGTCCTGCCGGGCGTCCTGCCGGGCGTCCTGCCGGGAGCCCCCGGGGCCGGCGACCGACCCGGCTCCATCGAGCGCATCACCCCCTCCGTCGACCGTACGACCGTTCGAGCGGGGCACGCCGGGCTCCTGTGGGGTGCCGGCCACCGACCCAGCGTACCGCTGCGGATGCCGAGCGCTCCGGCAGCCGCCCTGCGCGGGCTGGCCCTGTACGGGCTGGCCCTGTACGGGCTGGCCCTG
>JBMFXC010000008.1:19174-31206 GCA_049964655.1 Acidimicrobiales bacterium | reverse complement strand
GCGGGCTGGCCCTGTACGGGCTGGCCCTGTACGGGCTGGCCCTGGGCCAGCGGGGCGCTTCGGGAGGATCCCTCAGGCGGGATCGAGCCGGCGCAGCATCGAACGAGCTGCGGCGACGACCGTGTCGCGGTCGTGGGTCACGAGGAAGGCGAAGCGCCGGTCGAGGTCCGGTCCGTCGTCGTCGAGGTCACGAGCGATCAGGGCGCCCGAGTAGTGCGGCCCGACCACCACCACCGACCACTCGCGTCGGAGCGGGTCGTCGCTTCGGAGCGACCCACCCCGCACCCCGCCTGCCGGCTGTGCGCCCATGCCGATGCCCAACGCGGCGACCAAGGAAGCACGGCGGGCGAGCGCCTGGTAGCGCCGGGCAGTCGCCGGGGTGAACCAGTCGGCCGTCTGGAAGGAACCGAGGACGAGGGGCGGCGTGGACGTGGCGGTCTCGGCTCGGCGCTCGAAGTGCCTCGACAGGCCGAGGAGGAGGCCCTTGCGCCCGGTCTGGAGGCGGCTCGAGCGCTCGGCGAGGGCAAAGGGGCTGTCGGGGACCTCGAGCCCGGCGGCGGAGGGGGGAAGGGGGTTGGCCGGGGCGACCGGGTCGGCGAGCGGCCCGGCTGCTGCGAACAGCCATCCCTGGCCGAGGGTGGCGCCCAGGGCGAGGGCCTGTTCGAGGTGCTGTTCCGTCTCGATCCCCTCGGCCAGCACGATGGCACCGGTGCGTTCGGCGTGGTCCATGACGGCCGCCACGATCCGGCCCTGTGTGGCGTCCGGCCACCGCTGGACGAGCGACAAGTCGAGCTTCACGACGTCCGGCGCCACGAAGGGCAGCATGGCGAGCGAGTCGGGGACGGCGCCCACGTCGTCGAGGGCGATACCCCAGCCCCACGAGCGAACCCGCTCGACCAGAGTCAGAAGCTCGGCAGGTCGCCGCAGGAGGGCCCGCTCGGTCAGCTCGACGACGAGCCGAAGGTGCTCGTGCGCCGTGGCGAGCACGGCACCGGACCCCGGGGGCCCCGGCTGCCCGAGCGTCGAGGGTTCGATGTTCACGAACAGGGCGAGGTCGCGGGTGAGCCCGGCGGCCAACGCACCTTCGATGGCGGCCAGGCGACAGGCCCAGTCGAGCTCGGCGAGGCGTCCGGTCTCGGCAGCCAGCTCGAACGCCTGGTCGGGCCGGACCCCCAGGTCGGGCCACCGGGCCAGCGCCTCGAAGGCGACCGTCTCGCCCGAGGCGAGGTCGACGATCGGCTGGTAGCCCGGACGGAGGACGCCGGGGGCGACGAGCTGGTCGATGCCCAGCCGATCGAGGACGGTCACGGCTGGCCACCTCGGGTGGATCGACTGCCACCGGCGACCGGTGCGCGTGCTGCCGACGTCACGACCTCCATGTCATCTCGATCGGCGCGCGCTGGCCGTCCCTTGAGGCCGCCTCGAGCCCCCTCGGGCCGGGCCCTCGAGCCACCCCGTGGGCCGGGCTCGGATGGCCGGAGCGCTCCGGGGTCGGACCTGGTCCGGGTGGTGTCTCCCCTCCGTCGGTGTCGTAGGATCGGCGACGTGCTCGACCGCTTCCATCCTCCGGTTGAGGAGTACCTCGAGGCGATCTTCTCTCTCGAAGAGGAGGGGATCCCGGTCATCCAGGCTCGGCTGGCCGAACGCCTGGACAAGGCAGCTCCCTCGGTCTCCGAGATGCTCGACCGTCTCGAAGCCGACGGCCTCATCACCCGCTCGGGCCGGCGGATCTCCATGACCCCAGCGGGTGCGGAGCTGGCCGAAGGGGTCGTCCGGAAGCACCGTCTGGCCGAGCGTCTCCTGGTCGACGTCATCGGCCTCGACTGGGAGAAGGCGCACCAGGAGGCCGGGCGGTGGGAGCACGTCATCTCCGACGAGGTCGAGGCTCGCCTCGCCATCCTTCTGGGGAACCCCACCACCTGTCCGCACGGCAACCCCATCCCGGGCGCCAAGGTCGGAGAACACAGGGTTCGGCCGCTGGCAGAGACGGTCACGGGCGACCGCGTCCGCCTCGAGCGGATCACCGAGAGCGTCGAGCACGACCGTGCCGCGCTCGACTACCTCGGAGAGCACGGGCTCACCCCGGGCGTGACGGTGACGATCGGCGCACGCGCGCCCGACGGCACCCTCACCGTGGTGGTCGACGACACGGCGGTGGCCCTCGGCCCGTCGATGACCAGCCAGCTCTTCGTCGCCGCTTGCTGACGGGGTCGGGTCCCGAGGCCGGAGACGGCCACCCTCACCGCCCGGTGTGCTCGACCGGTCGCCGTCAGCACCCGTCGTTCAGCACTCGGTAGTATGGAGTGCTGACGGGCAGGGTGCCATGGGACGTCCCAGTCGGCTCCGATGCCCGTCCGGAGGACCGACACGATGGCTCGACACGACGACGCTCAGACGCACGTGGCTCCCGCCGCCGACGAGCTGGATGCTCGCAAGGCGGCGATCCTCAACGCCGTGGTGACCGAGTACATCGGCTCGGCCCAGCCGGTGGGCTCCCAGCACGTGGTCGACGCGCCGGGGGTCAACGTGTCCTCGGCGACCATTCGGTCCGAGATGGCCGCGCTCGAGCGCGAGGGGTACCTTGCCCAGCCGCACACCAGCGCCGGGCGAGTGCCCACCGACCGTGGCTACCGGTTCTTCGTCGACCACCTCGGTGGCACGGGGACGCTCGACGCCACGGGACGTCAACAGGTCCGACGGTTCTTCGAACAGGCCCACGGGGAGATCGAGCAGATGCTCGAGCGGACCTCGGGGCTCCTCGCCGACCTCACCGACTGCGCCGCCCTCGTCGTCGGGCCGTCCCACGAGTCGGCGACCGTGCGCTCCGTCCAGTTGGTCGGTCTGGGGCCACGCATCGGTCTCGTGGTCGTCGTGCTCTCCGATGGCGCCGTGCGGAAGGCGACCATCGAGCTGCCGGACGGGGCAGACGACGAGGTGCTGGCCCGCTCCGGTGCGTGCCTGGCAGCCGGCGTGGCCGACGCCTCCCTTCGCACCCTCCCTGGCGAGCTGGCACCAGCCGGTGACCCGGTCGTCGACGCCGTGGCCGCTGCAGCGCTGGCCGGGCTCCGCTCCCTGCAGGGTGACGAGACGGCCGAGCACGTCTTCGTCGGCGGCTCCTCACGTATGGCGGCGGCCTTCGACGCCGTCGAGACCGTCCGCTCGGTCCTCACCATCCTCGAGCAGCAGCTCGTCGTGGTGAGCCTCCTGCGCGACGTGCTCGACCGCGGCTTGTCGGTGGCTATCGGAACCGAGCACGGTTTCGAGCCGCTCGCCTCCTGCGCCGTCGTCGTGACCCCCTTCTCGGTGGACGGCGAAGAGCTCGGCGCCATCGGACTGCTCGGGCCGACCCGGATGAACTACCCCCAGGCACTCGCTGCCGCCCAGGCGGTGGGCGAGCGACTCGGCCGGCGGCTGAGCGAGGCCGGACGGTGATCGAGACCGACCTCTACGAGCTGCTCGGCGTCTCAAGGAACGCCACCGACGAGGAGCTCAAGCGCGCCTACCGCCGCAAGGCCAGGCAGCTCCACCCCGACGCCAACCCCGGGGACGCCCAGACGGAGGAGCGCTTCAAGGAGGTCAGCGTGGCCTACGAGGTGCTGCGCGACCCCGAACGGCGCCAACGCTACGACCAGTTCGGCCCAGCCGGCGTGTTCGGACCGGCCGCCGGTGGCTCTGCAGGCGGCTTCGGCGGAGACCCGTTTGTGGGCGGCCTCGGCGACCTCTTCGAGGCGTTCTTCGGCGCCACCGGGACGAGCCGAGCCGGGCACGGCCGTCGCTCGGGACCGGTGCCCGGGCCCGATGCCGAGTTGGTGCTCGACCTGAGCTTCCGTGAGGCTGTCTTCGGGGCGAAGCGAGAAGTCGCGGTGTCCACCCCGGTGCAGTGCGACGCCTGCCAGGGCAGCGGGGCGCGGCCGGGGACGGGTGCCGTCCGGTGCCCCGACTGCGGCGGCCTCGGCGAGCTTCGGCGGGTCCGCCAGTCGATCCTCGGGCAGGTCGTCACCGCCGTGCCCTGCGGCCGGTGCCACGGCTCGGGCGAGGTCATCGCCGATCCGTGTCCCGACTGCCGCGGCGAGGGACGCCGAGTAGTGGACCGGACCCTGGTCGTCGAGGTGCCCGCTGGCGTCGACGACGGCTCGACCCTGCGCCTGGCCGGGCATGGTCCGGCTGGCGTGCGCGGTGGCCCCAACGGGGCGCTCTTCGTCCACCTGCGGGTGGCACCCGATCCCGACTTCGAGCGCGCCGACACCGACCTGCACACGACGGTGCACGTCGCCATGACCCAGGCCGCTCTCGGTGCGTCGCTCGAGGTGCCCACCCTCGACGAGCCCCGGACCGTCCCAATCGCCCCGGGCACCCAGTCGGGCACGGTGGTGACGCTGAAGGGGCTGGGGGTGCCCCGGCTCCGCGGGCGCGGACGCGGCGACCTCCACGTCCACGTGGTCGTCGACGTCCCCACCGGTCTCGACGACGCCCAGCGGGCGTTGCTGGCCGAGCTCGCCGTCGCCCGCGGCGAGGTGGTCGCCGACGGCCGTGAGGTCCATGGCGAGGGGCTCTTCTCGAAGCTCCGCTCCGCGCTCGGGTGACCGGACCCGGACCGGGCGCCGAAGCCGCGCCGCCGGCACCCGACCCGCTGCTGTCGGGAGCGTCGGCCATGGTCTTCGTGGCGGACCCCGAGCACCCGGCGCTCGCTGACGAGCAGGTCCACCACCTGTTCGACGTCCTCCGCCTGCAGCCGGGCGAGCCGGTCGTGGCTGGCGACGGGGTCGGACGGTGGGTGCCATGCCAGGTCGGGTCGCACGCCCGATCGGCCTCGAGCGGGCGCGACCGGGACGGCCTCGTCCTCGAGCCTGTGGGGCCGCTCCGTTGTCAGCCCGCTGAGCGCCCCTCGGTGGCAGTTGCCTTCGCCCCGACCAAGGGAGACCGACCCGAGTGGGCCGTCCAGAAGCTCACCGAGCTCGGGGTCGACGTCATCGTGCCGTTGCGGACGGCGCGCTCGGTGGTGCGCTGGGAGGGGGAGCGCGGCCGTCGCTCCGTCGAGCGGCTCCGCCGGGTGGCGACGGAAGCTGCCGCCCAGTGCCGGCGTCCTCGCTTGCCCGTGGTCACCGAAGTCGCCACGCTCGAAGAGGTGGAAGTCCTCGCCGGCGCACTCCCGGTGCTTGCCGAACCGGGTGGTCCGCCGCCCGACTTGGGGCACACCGTCGTGGCGATCGGCCCCGAGGGTGGTTGGGCGCCCGGTGAGCTCGACCTTCTCTGCGGGCGGGTCGGTTTGGGGCCGACCGTGCTGCGTGCCGAGACGGCAGCGGTGGTAGCCGGGACGCTGCTCGCTGCGTTGCGCTCGGGATTGGTCGCGGCAGCGCCGCATTCGGGTTGAACGCGGCGCGTGCTGTACCGACGTCCAGACCTTGCATCACCACGCTCCGTGAGCAAGACTCTGGGTGAGGCCGCGAGGCGGAACAGGCGAACAGGTGCTGCCGACGGTGCCGTGCAGGGCACCATTCGGGAGTCGACCGGTTCTCGGCCAGGGTGGCCGAGCAACGTTCCCGTCACGGTCGGTACGGGGACACCAACCACGCGTGGGATAGGGGTTGCAGATGACGGTGATGGAGCAGCGAGTCGACTCGATCGAGGACGACGAGCAGGACGAGGGGGCGCGTTCCGCCTACGCCCGTGCCGTCGGCGCCCGCCTTCGGGCAATGCGCAAGCAGATGCGGCTGTCGCTCCAGGCGGTCGAGGCGATGTCCGAGCAGGAGTTCAAGGCATCCGTGCTCGGGGCGTACGAGCGGGGAGAGCGGGCGATCTCCGTTCCCCGCCTCCAGCGTCTGGCCAAGCTGTACGACGTCCCGGTCGACCAGCTCCTGCCGCCCGACGGCGACGCGTCGACCCGGTGGGGAGCGAACGGTGGCGCACCGGAGACCGCACCGCTCACCGCTCGCCGGGCCGTGCAGGGTGCGGCAGCTGGCGAGAAGGTGACGATCGACCTGACCAAGCTGCACTCGGTCAGCGGGCCCGAGCGCGACCTGCTCCGGCGGTTCCTGTCGATGATCCAGGTGCACCGGCAGGACTTCAACGGGCGCATGATCACGATCCGCCACGAGGACGTCCGCGCCATCGCCTGCCTGTTCGGCGTCACGCCAGACGCCATGGGCCGCCGGCTCGAGGAGCTCGGCCTGCTCGTCCTCGACTGACCTGGGCACGACAGCCGGGCGGGCTGGGCTGACCGGGCCGGCTCTGGGCCGGTGGGCCGGTGGGCCAGTGGTGGTCCCCGGACCGACGCTCAACGGTGCGGGTTGGAGCGGACCCCGGGACGTGGGAAGCTATAACTACTCCGTAATGGGACGGTCCGACCATGACTGACGAGATCCGCTGGCTCAGCACCAAGGAAGCGGCCGCCCAGCTCGGCGTCACGTTGCGGAGCCTGTACCGGTTCATCGACGAGGGCGATCTTGTCGCCTACAAGTTCGGTCGGGTCATCCGACTGCAGCAGCGCGACGTCGAGCAGTTCATCGAGGCCTCGCGCATCGAACCGGGATCTCTCGAGCATCTCTACCCCGAGGTCAAAGGTTCGCCGCGTGGAGCCCGCCGCACCGAGGGCGGGCGGGCTTCGTGAGCGCTCCGGCGACAGACGGAGACCGGATGGACGGTTGCCTCTTTTGCGGGATCGTGGCCGGCGACGTGCCCGCCGAGGTCGTCTGGTCGGACGACCACGCGGTTGCGTTCCGGGACATCAACCCGGCGGCGCCGGTCCACGTGCTCGTCGTGCCCCGTCGCCACATCACCAACGCTGCCGAGGTGACCCCCGAGCACGCTGTCGAGATCGCTGCCCTGTTCGCCGCCGCCCGGGCGGTGGCCGATGCCGAAGGGGTGGGCGGTCCCGACCGTGGCTACCGACTGGTGGCCAACGTCGGTCCCGACGCGCTCAATTCGGTGCCCCACCTCCACCTGCACGTCCTGGCCGGCCGGCGTCTCGAGTGGCCTCCGGGATGACGGCGGGGGGCATGCCCGCCCGCCTGGCGGTGCTCCCAGAGGTCCGACGAGCCGTTGGGGGCCCAGAGGTTGCGCAGCGCCCCCTGCCTGCGAAGCGCCCACTCTCTGCGCAGCGAGGGCGGTCGTGGCCGGTGGTCGGCTCCCGTCCCGCCACCGGTCGTCCTCGGTGTCTGGGCTGGTAGGTTGTGGCCGAGCGCCCGTGCCGTCTACCCAGGTCAAGATCCTCGTTCCCGGAAACCACCTCATGGCCGGGCTGCTGGGCCAGCGCGACGAACTGCTGCGCCTGGTCGAGCAGGCGTTCGCCGGCGTCCGGATCGTGGTGCGGGGCAACGAGATCTCCATCGAGGGTGACGGCGCCGAGCGGGTTGGTCGCCTCTTCGAGGAGCTGATCCTGCTCCTCGAGTCGGGTCAAGGTCTCGACGCCACCCAAGTCGGTCGCAGCATCGACATGCTCCACGAGGACGTCCGGCCGTCCGAGGTGCTCACCTCCGAGCTGCTCCGCTCGGCGCGGGGCCGGGCGGTGCGGCCGAAGACGGCAGGACAGAAGCGCTACACCGACGCCATCGCCACCAACATCGTCACGTTCGGGATCGGGCCGGCAGGGACGGGCAAGTCGTACCTCGCCGTGGCCCTGGCGGTCCAGGCGCTCCAGGCCCACCAGGTCAACCGGATCATCCTCACCCGGCCAGCGGTCGAGGCGGGGGAGCGTCTCGGGTTCCTGCCCGGCGACCTGATGGCCAAGGTCGACCCGTACCTTCGTCCGCTCTACGACGCGCTCTACGACCTCCTCGAGCCCGAGGGTGCCCAGCGCCTGCTCGAGCGCGGCACGGTCGAGGTGGCCCCCCTGGCCTTCATGCGAGGCCGGACCCTGAACGACAGCTTCATCATCCTCGACGAGGCCCAGAACACCACGCCCGAGCAGATGAAGATGTTCCTGACTCGCATCGGGTTCGGCTCCAAGGCGGTGGTCACCGGCGACGTGACCCAGGTCGACGTGACCGGAGGGCGGTCGGGGTTGGCCGGCCTCGAGGAGCTCCTGGCCGGGGTGGACGGCCTGGCCTTCGTCCACCTCGGACGACGCGACGTCGTCCGGCACCGGATCGTGGCCGAGATCGTCGACGCCTACGAGCGCGGGGCGGCCACCGCGGGTCAGGGCCAGGAGGACAGCCGTGGCCGTTGACGTGCACGCCGCGGACGAACAGTCGGACCACCCCGTCGACCTGCGGCGCTGGTCCGCGCTTGCTGCCGCGGTGCTCGAAGCCGAAGGGATCACGTCGGACGCCGAGGTGTCGCTGCTCTTCGTGGACGAGGACACCATTGCCGTCCTCAACGAGCGGTTCCTCGGGCGCAGCGGTCCGACTGACGTGCTGGCGTTCCCCATCGACGACGAGGACGAGCCCGCCGGGCGCACACCCGACCGGGGCACACCTGGTCCGTTGTCGACCGAGCCCGAGCCCGAGCCTCCCCGACTGGTCGGCGACGTGGTGATCTGCCCGGCGGTCGCCACCCGGAACGCTGTCGACCACGAGGTCGGTGCCGACGACGAGGTGGCGTTGCTCGTCGTGCACGGCATCCTGCACCTGCTCGGCATGGACCACGAGGACGACGGGGAGGCCGAGCGCATGGAGCGGCGGGAGCGCGAGCTGCTGGCCCGGTTCCACCGATCGGCGTGAGCGTCTCCGGGGCCACGGTGACGGGGTCCCACTTCAGCGCGGGTGACGTCGCCATCGTGGTCACGGTGGTCGTCCTCCTCGCCGCGTCGGCGCTCCTGGCCGTGGCCGAGACGAGCCTGGTGCGGATGTCGAGGGCCAAGGCGCTCGGCCTGGCCGACGAGGGCCGGCGCGGGGCGCGCCTGCTCGTCCGACTGAGCACCGACCCGCAAGGGTTCCTCAATCCGGTGATCCTCGGTGTCCTCGTGTGCCAGCTGGTGGTGGCGACCCTGGTCGGCCTGCTGGCCTCCGAGTGGTTCGGCGCCTGGGGCGTGGTCATCGCCACCGCCTTCGAGATCGCCGTCATCTTCGTGCTGGGCGAGGCCGTGCCGAAGAACTGGGCCGTCCGCCACCCCGAGCGGGCCGCGTTGTTCAGCGCGCCCCTGGTGGCGGCGCTCGTGTCGTTCTGGCCCGTTCGGATGGTGTCGGTCGGGCTGAACGGCATCGCCAACGCCCTCATCGGCGGCCGGAGCCCGGCCGGCGGGGAGGTGACCGAGTCCGAGCTGCTGGCCATGGCAGACGTGGCCGTCGAGGGCGCCGTCATCGAGCGCGAGGAGCGAGCCCTCATCCACTCGATCATCGACTTCGGCGACACCGTCGTGCGGGAGGTGATGGTGCCGCGTCCGGCCATGGTCTCCGCCGATGCCCACGACACGGTCGAGGCCGCCCTCGACGTCGCCCTCGAGGCTGGCTACAGCCGGCTCCCGGTGGTCGACGGAAGCGCCGATGACGTGGTCGGGATCGCTTACACCAAGGACCTCGTGCGGGCGGTCCGCTCCGGGCACGCCTCCGAACCCGTGCAGGACCACGTGCGCGCCGCCCACTTCGTGCCCGAGACGAAGCGGGTCGCCCAGCTCATGCGGGAGATGCAAGCGGCCTCCTTCCATTTGGCGGTCGTCGTCGACGAGTACGGCGGCACGGCCGGTGTCGTCACCCTCGAGGACCTGATCGAGGAGCTGGTGGGGGAGATCGTCGACGAGTTCGACGTCGAGGAGCCCCCGTTCGTCCGGCTGGCCGACGGCGAGGTCAGCGTCTCCGGGCGCATGGGGGTCGACGAGGTGAACGAGCTCCTCGGTGCCGAGCTTCCCACTGGGGCGTGGGACACCGTGGGCGGGCTCGTCCTCGACCTCCTCGGGCACGTGCCCGCCGCCGGGGAGGAGGTCGCCGTGGCCCGGCACCGCCTGGTGGCCGAACGGGTCACCGGCCGGACCATCGATCGGGTCCGCGTCGCGCCGGTCGACGGGTCGGGGGCCGACGCCGACGACGGTCGGCTGCCGTGACGGTCCGCCGGTCGGGCTTCTGTGCCGTGGTCGGCCGGCCCAACGTGGGCAAGTCGACGCTCGTCAACCGGATCGTCGGCACCAAGGTCACCATCACCTCGCCACGCCCGAACACCACGCGCTCCGCCGTGCGGGGTGTCCTGCATGCCGGGGACGTCCAGGTGGTGTTCGTCGACACGCCGGGGATCCACAAGCCACGCTCGGCACTGGGCAGTCGGATGAACGAAGCAGCTGCCGCCTCGCTGGATGACGTCGACGCCGTGGTGGTGGTGGTCGATGCCACGGCTTCCGTCGGACCGGGCGACCGGCGCGTCCTCGGCGACGCCATCCGGCGGGCTCGAGCCACGCCGACGGGACCGCCGACGAGTTCCCTTGCCGCGAGCCCGGGGCCTCGTTCCGCGAGCCCGGGGCCTCGTTCCGCTGCTGCCCCCGTGCTGGTGGTGGTGAACAAGGTCGACGCGGCGCCCCGCTCCCAGGTGGCGACCCGGCTGGCCCAGGTCGCCGAAGCAGCCGAGGCCGCCTGGGCAGCGCTCGGCGTCGACGGGCCGGCGCCCTACGAGGTCTTCCCCGTCTCGGCGTCGACGGGACGAGGTCTCGACGCGCTCGTCGCTGCCGTGGTGGCACGCATGCCCGCAGGGCCCGCCTACTACCCCGACGACATGGTTCGGGACACGAGCGAAGGCGCATGGGTGGCCGACCTCGTGCGTGAGCAGCTCCTCGCCCGTCTCGACGAGGAGCTGCCCCACAGCATCGCCTGCCGGGTCACCGAGTGGGAGTGGCCGTTGGTGCGTTGCGAGGTGCTCGTCGAACGCGACTCGCAGAAAGGCATCGTGATCGGCAAGGGCGGAGCGACGCTCAAGGCCGTCGGCTCGGCGGTCCGAAGCCAGTTGCCCCCGGGCGCCTACCTCGAGCTCTTTGTCCGGGTCGAGAAGCGGTGGCAGCAGCGGGACGACGCCCTCGACCGCCTGGGACTGTAGGAGGCTCGGAGGTGGTCAGGGGCCGGCCCGGCCTGTCGGGTGGGCCCGGTTGCCTATCCGTCCTCGCGGGAAAGGCCGGCCAGGAAGGCGCACACCTCGTCCCGATCGGTGGTCCGCCGCATGGGTGGCACCCGAGCGAGCAGTGTTGAGCGGTAGGTAGCGGTGGCGAGCCGGCGGTCGAGCACGGCGACGACGCCCCGGTCCTCCGCCGTGCGCACGAGGCGCCCGGCCCCCTGGGCGAGCAGGGTCCCGGCGCGGGGCAGGTCGATCTCGGCGAACGCCCGCTGACCGGCCCGCTCTCGGCGGGCCTCGAGGACCGGATCGTCAGGGCGGGGGAAGGGGATGCGGTCGATGGTGACGAGCGAGAGGGTCCGTCCCGGGACGTCTACCCCCTGCCAGAACCCGAGGGTGGCGAAGAGCGAGGCCGTCTCGTCTGCTCGGAACCGTTCGACCAGGGCGGTCTTGGGGAGGTCGGGTTGGGCGAGCACCGGCAGGTCGAGGCGGGGGCGGAGCGCCTCGACGGCGGCGGTCATGGCCCTCCAGCTGGTGAAGAGGGCGAGCGTCCGACCGCCCGCCGCCCGGATCAGCACCTCGAGCTCGTCGTGGATGGCCGGCTCGGCTTCGGGCCGACGCCGGTCGGGGAGTGCGGTGGCGACGTAGAGGAGCGCATGGGAGCGGTAGTCGAACGGGCTCCCGACGTCGAGCTCGTCGCTCGTCTCCGGCGGTAGCCCGAGCCGGGCGATCGTCCCGACGGGCACGGTGGCCGACGTCAGTACCGCCGTGACGTGGCTGAAGAGCCGCTCCCTCAGTACCGGGGCCACGTCGATCGGGGAGAGCCGCAACACCGGGCTCGTCGCCGCCCCGTCGACCCAGGCCACTTCGTCGTCGGATGCCACGGCTACGCGGCCGAGGTCCTCGAGCAGGTGACCGGCGGAGAGCAGGGCGCGGTCGCGTCGGGCCCGCCCCTCGGCATCGTCGGCTCCTGCCGCATCGCGTTCGGCTCCCCGGAGCTCGTCGACCAAACGGCTCACCCGGCCGCGGGCGAGGTCGAGCACTCGCCCGACGTCCCCGCTGGTCCCGAC
>JBMFXC010000008.1:17174-19074 GCA_049964655.1 Acidimicrobiales bacterium | reverse complement strand
CCCGACGTCCCCGCTGGTCCCGACGTCCCCGCTGGTCCCGAGAGCCCCGACGAGCCTCTTGCCCGCCCAGGGTTCGAGAGCGGCCGCCACGGCTTCGGCGGTTGCCGCCACGTCTCCGACGAGGTCGGCACCGCCGAGTCGGTCGGCGAGGAGCCCTCGTGTCGACGTGGCCAGGGCACCGAAGCGGCCGGGAGTGATCTCGACGCCGAGGCTGGTCGTCATGACCTCCTCGACCTCGTGGGCCTCGTCGAAGACGACCACCTCGTGGGGTGGGAGCACGGCCCCGCCGCTTGCCAGGTGGGCGCCGTAGAGGTGGGTGTTCACCACCACCACGTCGGCGGCAGCCGCCCGTTGGCGTGCCGCCTCGGCCAGACAGGTGTGCCCGGACGGGCAGCGGAAGGCACCCGGGCACTCCCGCGCGGTGGTCGAGACGGCCGCCCACGCCCGGGGATCGGGGGTGAAGTCGAGCTCGTCACGGTCCCCGACGTCGGTCCGGCCAGCCCAGGCGGCCAGGCGGGCCACCTGGGCACCCAGCCGTCCGGCACCTCCCTCCAAGGGGAGCTCGGCGCGCCGGTCGAGCTCGGCCACCTTCTGCCGGCAGACGTAGTTGCTGCGTCCCTTCAGCACGGCGACGGAGGCCGGGACACCGAGCGCGTCGACGACGAGCGGAGCGTCCTTACTTGCCAGCTGGTCCTGAAGGGCCTTGGTGGCTGTGGCCACCACCACCCTGGTGTCCGAGGTGAGCGCAGGGACCAGGTAGGCCAGCGACTTGCCCGTTCCGGTACCGGCCTGCACCACCAGATGGCGTCGGCTGGTGATCGCTGCTTCGACGGCCTCGGCCATGCGTACCTGACCGGGACGTTCCTCTCCACCGCCGGGCAGGGCGCCGGTGACCCGGGCCAGGGTGTCGGCAGCAGTGACCATCGCCGGACCCTACCCCGGACCGCTCCGGGGGCAGCCGTGCTGCGACCGGGTGTGATCTGTGACGGAGTAGGTTCGCGCCGTGCGAACAGACGTGCCCGGCCCACGCGACGTGGGTGTTGCCGACCCTGTCGGCGCGGTGTCTGCCGTGGACGGGCCTGCTCCGGCCGGGGCACCGGTGGTCGAGCTGAGCGAGGTGGTCTCCGGACGTATCCCCGTGCACGTGGCCTGCGTGATGGACGGCAACGGTCGGTGGGCCAGTCGTCGGGGCCTGGCCCGGACCGAGGGGCACGCGGCGGGCGAAACGGCCTTGCTGGACGCCGTCGAGGGCGCCCTCGAGCTCGGCATCTCGTGGCTCACCATGTATGCCTTCTCGACCGAGAACTGGCGAAGACCGGCCGACGAAGTGCGGTACCTG
Source organism: Acidimicrobiales bacterium (assembly GCA_049964655.1). Classification (GTDB taxonomy): domain Bacteria; phylum Actinomycetota; class Acidimicrobiia; order Acidimicrobiales; family RAAP-2; genus JAJZJT01. The sequence goes on along the minus strand of JBMFXC010000008.1, from coordinate 17,735 downwards.
ATGGGGTTCAACGAGCGCCTCCTCGTCACCCGTCGCGACGAGCTGCACGAGAAGGGGGTGCGGATTCGTTTCGCCGGCCGTCGCGACTGGAGGGTGCCCCGCCGGGTCCTCCGCCGGATGGACGAGTCGACCGAGCTGACGGCCGGCAACCGGAGGATGACGCTCACCATGGCGTTCAACTACGGCGGGCGCGCCGAGATCGTGGATGCCGTGCGCTCCCTGGTCGCCGACGGTGTTCCTGCCGGACGCGTCGACGAACGGGCGATCCGCACCCGGCTCTACCAGCCCGACCAGCCCGACCCCGACCTCGTGGTGCGGACGTCGGGTGAGTTCCGGATCTCGAACTTCCTGCTCTGGCAGATCGCCTACAGCGAGCTCGTCTTCACCGACGTGCTCTGGCCCGACTTCCGACGCCAGCATCTCTTCGCCGCGGTGGCCGAGTACCAGCGGCGCAACCGCCGCTACGGCGGGGTGTCATGACGACGCCCGAGCGGGCCCCCCGGGGCCGTGCCGCCTGGGCCCCCCGGGGCCGTGCCGCCTGGGCCCCCCGGGGCCGTGCCG
>JBMFXC010000008.1:9176-17074 GCA_049964655.1 Acidimicrobiales bacterium | reverse complement strand
CGTGCCGCCTGGGCCCCCCGGGGCCGTGCCGCCTGGGCCCCCCGGGGCCGTGCCGCCTGGGCCCCCCGGGGCCGTGCCGGCTGGGCCCCCCGGGGCCGTGCCGCCCCCGGCGACGCCGGGGGCGTGTGGATCGTCATCGGCGTGGTCGGTGGCATCCTCCTCTACGCCGGGACGGTGCTCATGGCGGTGGCCGGCTTCAACGCCATCCTGCCGGTGGTCGTGCTGCCCCCGGTAGTCCTCCTCCTCATCGCCGGCGGCGGCTTCCTCCGGAACCGTCCCCCGGGGCGCGACGAGGCGTGAGCCACTTCCGCGACCAGGGCGTGGTGCTGCGCACCATGCGCCTGGGCGAGGCCGACCGCATCATCACTCTCGTGACCCGCAGCCACGGCAAGGTGCGGGCAGTGGCCAAGGGCGTGCGCAGGACCAGCTCGAAGTTCGGCGCCCGGCTCGAGCCCTTCAGCCACGTGTCGTTCCTGGGCTGGCAGGGCCGGGGTGACCTCGACATCGTCAGCCAGGCCGAGGTCATCGACACCTTCCGCGTCATCCGGGAGGACCTCGACCGGACCAGCGCCGCCCTGTCGATGCTCGAGGTCGTCGACCTGGTGTCCCAGGAGCGCCATGCCAACCCGCCGCTCTACGTGATGCTGGTAGGTGCGCTGGGCGCCCTTGCCCGCCAGCCATCGCCCCTGCTGGCCCCGGCGTTCTTCCTGAAAGTGCTGGCGTTGGAGGGCTCGGCACCGGTGCTGGACGCTTGTGCGTCCTGCGGCGAGGCCGCCCCCGGTTCCCTCGTCGCCTTCGACCTGCTCGACGGCGGTGCTCTGTGCGCCCGGTGTCGGCGGGGACGGCCCCTCAGCCCCGGCGCGCTCGACCTCCTCCGGCGGGTGCTCGGCGGCGGGCTGGCCGGGGTGCTCGCCGAGCCCCGCTCACCGGTGACCGACGAGGTGGCGTCGCTCGCCATCGAGGCCATCGAGGTCCACCTCGACCGCCGGCTCCGTTCGCTTCGGGCGGTCCCCACGGGATGACGGCCCTCGCCGTCGCTCTTCGCCCACCGTCGACCGGCCCCGGTGCCCGGTGAGCCGGTCGACGGTCGTCGTTTGGTTCCGGCGGGACCTTCGGGTGGACGACCACCCGGCGCTGGTGGCAGCGGTCGCCGAGGCGAACGCGGTCGGCGGGCAGGTCACGCCGGTCTTCGTCGTCGAGCCGGACCTTGCCGCAGCCGCCGGGGTCAACCGATGCCGGTTCATCGCCGGCTGTGTCGACGCGCTCGACGCCGAGCTCGACGGGCACCTCGTCCTCCGCTCCGGCCCGGCAGCGGTCGCCGTTCCTCGTCTGGCCGCCGAGGTCGGCGCACGGCTCGTCTTCGTCACCTCCGACCACGCCCCCACCGGCGTGCGGCGGGACCGTGCCGTCGAGCGGGTACTTGCCGGAGCAGGCCGGCGGCTCGTCGCCGTCGGGAGCCCGTACGCCGTGGCGCCGGGGTCGGTGCGGACCACCGCCGGTCGGCCGTTTGCGGTGTTCACCCCGTTCCGCCGGGCGTGGGAGGCCCACGGGTGGCCCGAGCCGACCGGTCGCCCGAGGAGCGTGCGGTTCCGGGATGCGCCGTCCGATGTCGGCACGGACGTGCTGGGTGGGGTGGGCCGAGGGACATCGGCGACGGTGCTCCCGGCGGCCGGACCGCGGCCCGGTACCGCCCTCTTGGAGCAGTTCCTCGACGACGGGCTCGACACCTACGACCGTGACCGGGACCGCCCCGACCTGGCCGGGACCTCGCGCCTGTCGCCGTACCTCCGCTTCGGGTGCCTTCATCCGCGCCAGGTCCTTGCCGGCCTCGCTGGACGGAGGGTCCCGACCGGCCCAGGGGCCGGCCGTCCTGTCGGGGAGCGTGCGTCGGGTGCTGCAGCGTTCACCACCGAGCTCGCCTGGCGTGAGTTCTACGCCGACGTGCTCGTACACCACCCCCGTTCGGCCTGGGAGCCCATGGTGGAGGCCGGTCGGTACGTGCAGGTGGACACCGGCCCCGAAGCGGACCGCCGCTTTGCCGCCTGGTCGACGGGCCGCACCGGGTTCCCGCTCGTGGATGCCGGCATGCGCCAGCTCCTCGCCGAGGGATGGGTGCACAACCGGGTCCGCATGGTCGCCGCCTCGCTGCTGGTGAAGGACCTCCACCTCGACTGGCGACGAGGGGCCCGCTGGTTCCTCGACCACCTGTTCGACGGCGACATCGCCTCCAACAACCACGGATGGCAGTGGGTGGCGGGCACCGGCACCGACGCCGCGCCCTTCCATCGCGTGTTCAACCCGGTGCTCCAACGAGCGCGGTTCGACCCCGACGGCACCTACGTACGGCGCTACGTCCCCGAGGTGGACGGGTTCGGGTACCCCGAGCCCATCGTCGACCACGCTGCCGAGCGGGCCGAGGCGCTGGCCCGATGGGCCGAGGCGCGCCGGGCGGCGGCCGCAGCGGAGAGCCGGTGAGCACCCCCGACGCCGGCGGCCGCAGCGGAGAGCCGGTGAGCACCTCCGAGGCCGTGGGCGACCGTGGGGCGTTCGGTGTCTACGTCCACGTGCCGTTCTGTGCCAGCCGGTGCGACTACTGCGCATTTGCCACCTACGTCGACCGCGACCATCTGATGGTCTCCTATGCCGACGCGTGCGTCACCGAGGTCCGCCGAGCCGTCATCGAGGAGGGCCTGCCCGAGGCCACGTCGGTCTTCTTCGGCGGTGGGACGCCGTCTCGGTTGCCGGCGCACCTGCTGACCGCGGTCCTCGACGCCATCGTGCGGGCTCCGGGCTGCGAGGTCACCGTCGAGTGCAACCCCGAGGACGTCACCGCCGAGCTCCTCGATGCCTACCTTGGGGCCGGAGTGACTCGGATCTCGCTGGGTGTGCAGTCGACCTCCCCCCGGGTGCTGGGTGGCCTCGGTCGTCGCCATCAGCCCGGGACGGCCCTGGCCGCCGCGGCACTCGTCGGCGCGGCCGGGTTCGCCTCGTGGAACCTCGACCTCATCTTCGGCGGGGCAGGAGAGACCGACACCGACTGGGAGCGGAGCCTGGGTGACGTGCTCGGCCTCGACCGGCCGCCGCCCCATCTCAGCGCCTACGCCCTCACCGTCGAGCCGGGCACCCCGCTCGCCCGCCATCCCGCCCGGCACCCCGACGAGGACGTCCAGGCCGACCGGTACGAGCGCACCGACGCCGTGCTCGAGGCCGCCGGGTATGCCTGGGAGGAGATCTCCAACTGGGCGCGACCCGGCCACCAGTGCCGGCACAACCAGCTCTACTGGGCACAGGGTGACTACCGGGGCATCGGCTCGGCGGCCCACTCCCACCGGGCCGGGCGGCGATGGTGGAACCTGCGTACGCCCGAGCGGTTCGTCCGTGCCATCCAGGCCGAGGTCGACCCGACGGCCGGGGCCGAGGTGCTCGACGTCCGCCAGCGGGCGTTCGAACGCTTGGCGCTCGCCCTGCGGACCCCGGCGGGGGTCCCGGTCGCCGCCCTCCCCGACACGTCCGAGCTCGCGGGGCTGGTGGAGCGGCGCGGGGACCGGGCCGTGCTCACCGTCCGCGGCCGTCTCCTCGCCAACACGGTGACCGCCCGTCTCCTCCCGGAGGCCGTCGGCGAGCCGGCGTGATCTTCCCTACGATGCACGGCGATGGCTGACCACCCCGGACCCCCAGACGCTGGACCTGCCGACGCCCGAAGCGACCCCGGCGGCAAGCCCGAAGCCACCGAGCCCGGAGGCCCGGAGCTGATGGAGAAGGTGGTGGGCCTGTGCAAGCGCCGCGGGTTCATCTTCCAGTCGGCCGAGATCTACGGCGGGTTCCGCTCCACCTACGACTACGGCCCGCTCGGGGTCAACCTCCTGCGCAACGTGAAGAACGCCTGGTGGGAGGCCATGGTGCAGCGCCGCGACGACGTGGTCGGCCTGGACGCCTCCATCCTCACACCCCCAGCGGTGTGGGCGGCATCTGGCCATCTGGCCAACTTCACCGACCCGCTCGTCGACTGCCGCTCGTGCCACCAGCGGTGGCGTCAGGACAAGATCGACGGGGTCTGCCCGAACTGCGGCTCGAGGGAGTTCACCGAAGCCCGAGCGTTCAACCTCATGTTCAAGACCCACGCCGGTCCGATCGAGGACGAGGGCGCCGTCGCCTACCTGCGCCCCGAGACGGCCCAGGGCATGTTCATCAACTTCGCCAACGTCCTCCAGACGACGCGCAAACGACCGCCCTTCGGGATCGCCCAGGTCGGCAAGTCCTTCCGCAACGAGATCACCCCGCAGAACTTCGTGTTCCGGACCCGCGAGTTCGAGCAGATGGAGCTCGAGTTCTTCGTCCCTCCCGAAGATGCCGCCACCTGGTTCGAGTACTGGCTGACCGAGCGGTACCGGTGGTACGTCGAGCTCGGCATCCCCGAGGACCTCCTCCGCCTCCGTCACCACGACCCCGAGGAGCTCTCCCACTACTCGGCGGGCACCGCGGATGTCGAGTTCCGGTTCCCCTGGGGGTGGGACGAGCTCGAGGGCATCGCCAACCGTACGGACTACGACCTGAAGGCCCACGCCGCCGCGTCGGGGGCCCGTCTCGAGTACTTCGACCAGGCCACCGGCGAGCGCTACGTCCCCTATGTCATCGAGCCGGCAGCGGGAGCGACCCGCACCATGATGGCCTTCCTCCTCGCCGCCTACCGCGAGGACGAGGTCGGTGGGGAGCCCCGTACGGTGCTCGCCCTCCATCCGCGGCTCGCTCCCTACCAGGTCGCCGTGCTGCCCCTGTCCAAGAAGGAGACCCTCGAGCCACTGGCGCGCTCGGTCCTCGCTGCCCTCCAGCCTCATGTGATGTGCGACTACGACGTGACCCAGTCCATCGGCCGGCGGTACCGCCGCCAGGACGAGATCGGCACGCCGTGGTGCGTGACCGTCGACTTCGACTCGCTGGAGGACGGAGCCGTGACCATCCGCGATCGCGACACCACCGAACAGGTCCGCGTGCCGATCGACACCGTGGTGGAGGAGATCCAGCGGAGGATGGGGCCAGCCTGAGCGGGTGGGCCAGCCTGAGCGGGTGGGCCAGCCTGAGCGGGTGGGCCAGCCTGAGCGGGGCGGATAGGCTCGTCCGGTCGCGTGCCTCGCCGGCCGCCGGTCCGCCTACCAGGAGAGTCGCCTCGATGCCGTTCGTCTTCGACTTCGACCACAACCACCCGAAGCCGCCCATGGAGCTCAAGGAGCTGCTCGGGGGCAAGGGGGCAAACCTGGCCGAGATGACGTCCGTGCTCGGGCTGCCGGTACCCCCGGGCTTCACCATTTCCACGGAGGCCTGCCGGGCCACCATGGCCGGCGGGTGGCCCGAGGGGCTGTGGGACGAGGTCGTCCGGGCGCGAGCGCGGCTCGAGCGGAAGATGGGCAAGCGCATCGGCGATGCGAAGGACCCCCTGCTCGTCTCGGTGCGCTCGGGGGCCATGTTCTCGATGCCGGGCATGATGGACACGGTCCTCAACCTGGGCCTGAACGACCGGTCGGTCGAGGGGTTGGCCCGCCAGACGAGCGACCGTCGCTTCGCCTACGACTCCTACCGCCGGTTCGTGGCCATGTACGGCCGGATCGTCCTCGGCATCCCCGGCGAGGAGTTCGACACCCTGCTGGAGGCGGCCAAGGAGCTGGCCGGCACGGCGTCGGACGCTGGCATCCCCGTCGAACTGCTCACCTACCTCGTGGATGCCTACCAGCAGATCGTCGAGCGCCACACCGGCAAGCCCTTCCCCCAAGATCCCGACGAGCAGCTCCGTGGCGCCGTCGACGCGGTGTTCTCGTCCTGGAACGGGCCCCGGGCGATCGCCTACCGGGTGCGGGAGCGGATCTCCCACGACCTCGGCACGGCGGTCAACGTGCAGGCCATGGTGTTCGGCAACCGCGACGACCGTTCGGGCACGGGGGTGGGCTTCACTCGCGACCCGGCGACCGGGGCGACGGGAGAGTACGGCGACTTCTTGGTCAACGCCCAGGGCGAGGACGTGGTCGCCGGCATCCGCAACACCCAGCCCCTGTCGGCGTTGAAGAAGCTCTTCCCGGCCATCCACGACGAGCTGCTCGACATCTTCGCCCGGCTCGAGCGCCACTACCGCGACATGTGCGACACCGAGTTCACCATCGAGCAGGGCAAGCTCTGGATGCTCCAGACCCGCGTCGGCAAGCGCACCGGGCGTGCCGCCCTCAAGATGGCCGTCGACATGACCAAGGACCGGGCCATCAAGCTCACCCGGGCCGAGGCCGTCGCCCGCATCACCGGTGACCACCTCGACCAGGTGCTCCACCCGCAGTTCGCCGGCTCGGGCCACCAGGTGCTGACCTCGGGGCTTGGTGCCTCGCCCGGAGCGGCGGTCGGTCGTGTCTACCTGACCGCCGACGATGCCGAGGCGGCGGCCAAGCGGGGCGAGCAGGTCGTCTTGGTGCGCAGCGAGACCTCTCCCGAGGACGTCCACGGCATGTTGGCCGCCGAAGGCATCCTCACCGCACGGGGCGGCCTGGTGAGCCACGCCGCGGTGGTCGCCCGAGGCTGGGGCAAGCCGGCCGTGGTCGGTGCCGAGGCGGTGCGGATCGTGGCCGACGGCTTCGTCGTGGGGGACACGCTCGTCCACCAGGGCGACTGGATCTCGGTGGACGGCACGTCCGGGACGGTCGTCCTCGGACAGGTACCGCTTACCCAGGGGGTGACGCCACCCGAGTTCGACACCATCCTGGCGTGGGCCGACGAGTTGCGCGCCGGCCAGCTCGGCGTCCGGGCGAACGCCGACAACGGGCCTGATGCCACCAACGCTCGACGCCACGGCGCCGAGGGGATCGGCTTGTGCCGGACTGAGCACATGTTCCTCGCCGAGGACCGCCTGCCCATCGTGCGCCGGATGATCCTGGCCGACACCAAGGCCGAGGAGACCGACGCCCTCGAGGCGTTGCGCGTGGCCCAGAAGGCCGACTTCGTGTCCATCCTCGAGGCGATGGACGGTCTGCCGGTGACGGTCCGCCTCCTCGACCCGCCGCTGCACGAGTTCCTGCCCGACACCGCCGAGCTGGCTATCAAGGAGGCCACCGTCGGACTGACGGCCGAGGAGGACCGGCTGTTCGCCGCCGCCAAGACGTGGCACGAGTTCAACCCCATGCTCGGCACCCGGGGCGTCCGCCTCGGGGTGCTGAAGCCGGGCCTCTACGCCATGCAGGTCCGAGCCCTCATGGAGGCCGCCCTCGACCGTGTGGCGGCCGGCGGCCACCCGATCGTCGAGATCATGATCCCCCTGACGGTGTCCCGAGAGGAGCTGGCGCTCGCCCGATCCTGGGTAGAGGACGCAGTGGCCGCTGCCAGCACAGCCCCGACAGCCCGGGGACGCGGAGGCCGCGGGCGGACGAGCCCGGGTTCCTCGCGGCGGGGCGTGCTCGAGGTGTCGATCGGCACCATGATCGAGACCCCTCGCGCCGCCCTGCGCGCCGGTGACATCGCCGAGGTCGCCGACTTCTTCTCCTTCGGCACCAACGACCTCACCCAGATGACCTTCGGCTTCAGCCGTGACGACGTCGAGGGCCGGATGATGGCCGCCTACCTCGAGCAAGGTCTCCTGCCCCGGAACCCCTTCGAGACGGTCGACCCTGACGGGGTGGGTGAACTGGTCCGTCTGGGCGTCGAGCGAGGCCGGGCCACCCGGCCGGGTCTCAAGGTTGGAGTGTGCGGCGAGCACGGCGGTGATCCCGAGTCGATCCTCACCTTTGCCCGCGCCGGCGTCGACTACGTGAGCTGTTCGCCCTTCCGGGTGCCGATCGCCCGTCTGGCCGCCGCCCACGCCGTGCTGGCCGGAGCGACGAGGGCCCACACGGACGCCGGAGCGGGCACTGGTGGGGCAGCCCCGGCCAAGC
>JBMFXC010000008.1:4523-9076 GCA_049964655.1 Acidimicrobiales bacterium | reverse complement strand
AGGCAGCCCCGGCCAAGCGAGCCGGTGGTGCCTCCGCCAAGCAGGCAGCCCGGGCCAAGCGAGCCGGTGGGGCAGCCCCGGCCAAGCGAGCCGGTGGTACCTCCGCCAAGCAGGCGGCCCCGGCCAAGCGGACGCGCTAGGCCCACCTCTGCGGTTGGCCCGGAGGGAGCCTCCGGCCGCTACGGTCGTCTGCGATGGCCATTCCCGACGATGAGGTGGCCCAGGTCCGGGCGGCGACGGACATCGTCGCCCTGGTGGGCGAGCACGCTGCCCTGAAGCGACAGGGCCGCCGGTGGGTGGGCCTGTGCCCGTTCCACACCGAGAAGACCCCGTCGTTCAGCGTCAATGCCGAAGAGGGCTTCTACTACTGCTTCGGGTGCCAGGCTTCTGGTGACGTCATCACCTTCGTTCGCGAGGTGGAGCACCTCGACTTCGCAGACGCCGTCCGGCTGCTGGCCGACCGGGCGGGCATCGCCCTCCACGAGGACGAGGCAGCGAGCGCCGGCGCCCGGGACCGGCGCGAGCTGCTGGCGGTCCTCGAGCGCGCCACCCAGTGGTACCACGAGCGCCTGATGGGTGGACCGGACGCTGGCCCGGCGCGCGACTACCTGCGGTCGCGCGGCTATGACGGCGACACCGTCCGACGGTTCCGCCTCGGCTGGGCGCCCGACCTGTGGGACGCTTGTTGCCACGCCCTCGGCCTCGACGAACGCCTGGCTACCGGCACTGGCCTGGGCTTCGTCAATCGCCGCGGTCGCCTGCAGGACGCGTTCCGGGCCCGGGTGATCTTCCCGGTGTGCGATCCCTCGGGGCGCCCGATCGCTTTCGGCGGGCGGGTGCTGCCCGGTAGCGCCGACCCGGCCAAGTACAAGAACTCGACGGAGACGTCCGTCTATGCCAAGCGCCGGGTGCTCTACGCCCTCAACTGGGCCAAGGACGACATCATCCGGACCGGCGAGGTCGTTGTCTGCGAGGGCTACACCGATGTGGTCGGCTTCTTCCAGAGCGGGGTCGAGCGGGCGGTCGCCACCTGCGGGACAGCCCTCGGCGACGAGCACTTCCGTCTGCTTCGCAACTTCGCCCGGCGAGTGGTCCTGGCCTTCGACGCCGACGGCGCCGGCCAGTCGGCTGCCGGACGGTTCTACGAGTGGGAGCGCCGGCACGAGGTCGACGTCGCCGTGGCCGCGCTCCCTCCGGGCTCGGATCCGGCCGAGGTGGCCAGGAGCGACCCCGAGGCCTTGCGCCGGGCGGTGGCCGAGGCCCGACCCTTCCTGCAGTTCCGCGTGGAGCGGGTGCTCGGCGCGGCGGACCTCTCGACAGCCGAGGGCCGGGCCCGGGCGGCCGATGCCTCGCTGGCAGCTGTGGCCGAGCACCCCGACGACCTGGTGCGCGACCAGTACGTGATGACGATCGCGGAACGGTGCCGGCTCGATCCGGCTGCGCTGCGTCGTCGCCTCGAGACCGTTCGTCGCGGCGTACCGCCGCCCGGGGACGGTCGCCACGACGGTCCCGGCCAGCCCCGAGCCCGATCGACGGCGTCCGACGGGCGCAGGAGCCAGCGGGAGGGGGCGGCAGGCGGTGGGTGGGGGCCTGCGCCCGACGACGAGCCGCCGGAGGACGACGGGTGGGCGACCGGAGACGAGGTGCCGGGCGGTGGTCGGGGGCGAGCTCGGCGGCCCGGTGAGGCGCAAGCCGAGTACCGTCCCGGCCTCGAGGCGTTGCGCCTGGCCATCCACCGGCCCGAGGAGGTCTTCGCCCGTCTCGAGGCCGTGCTCTTCCTCGACGAGGTCCAGCGAGAAGCGTTCGAAGCCCTGGCTGTCAGCGACGACCTGCACCAGGCACTGACTGCAGCGCCCGAGGCCGCCCGGGCCCTCCTCGCCCGGCTCGCTGTCGAGGAGCCGGTGGGCACGGGTGAGGACGTGGTGCGCCAGCTGGTCCGGAACGCGGCCCGTCGTGCGCTCGGAGAGCTCGCCCGGAGCGCGGCGACGGACCCCACCCTGGTCGCCGACGTGGCCCGGGTGGCCTCGTGGTTGCACGGCCTCGACGACCCCGCCTCCGGGAGTGCCGCTGCTGAGCAGTTGGTAGCCTGGCTCCGGGTGAGGGAGGGGCGCACGTGACGGAGCCACAGCCATGAACGCCAAGGACGTCGTGTCCACCGAAGCCAACGCCACCGACCAGTCGGAGCGCGCGGTCGGTGCCCACGGGGAAGATCTGGCCGACGGTGTGGTGGAGGGTGTCCCTGTAGAGGGTCTGTCCGCACTGCTGGCTCGTGGTCGGGCCCTCGGTGCCCTGACTCCCGACGACCTGATGGAGGTCCTCCGGACGGTGGAGCTGACTCCCGAGGTCATCGTCGGCGTGGTCGACCGGGTGCAAGCCGCCGGCATCGAGTTCGCCGACGAGCCCCCCGAGGTCCTCGCCGGCGTGGCGCCGGACGAGGACGAAGCGGTGCTTGCAGAGGCAGTGGGCGCGGCCGACGACGGCTTGGTGGCCGAGGACGGGCTGGTGGCTGCCGGAGAGGCCCCTGACGGGGAAGGGATGACGAAGCGGTCCCCGGGCACCACCATCACCCCGCTTAGACCGCGTGGCATGGGCGGGCGCCAGGCCGCAGCTCGCGAGCCGGCGGGTGGCCCGACCGGTGCCGACCACGGGAGCGGCAGCCTATCCACGAGCGCTCGTACCCCCGGTGGTGCGGGAGGCGCCGTCGGACGACGACCGACCCCGCGCCGGGCTGCCCAAGGGTCGGACCGCTTCTCGGGGTCGGACCGCTTCGGCGGGGCGGCGGCCGACCCGGTCCACACGTACTTGAAGGAGATCGGCCGGGTCAAGCTGCTCGATGCCGCCCTCGAGGTCGAGCTGGCCGAGCGCATCGTGGCCGGCACCGAGGCAGCGGTACGGCTGGCCGAGGCCGAGGAGAGCGGGGTGGTCCGACCCGAGCGTGACGAGGTCCACGACCGGATGCTCGTCCGTCGCGGGCAGGCGGCGAAGGAGGCCCTGATCGAGGCCAACTTGCGGTTGGTCGTCTCGATCGCCAAGCGCTACCGCAACCGCGGGCTCGCCTTCCTCGACCTCATCCAAGAGGGCAACCTCGGGCTCATGCGTGCCGTCGAGAAGTTCGACCACACGAAGGGCTTCAAGTTCTCGACGTACGCCACGTGGTGGATCCGCCAGGCGATCACCCGGGCGATCGCCGACCAGGCTCGGACCATCCGGATCCCCGTCCACATGGTCGAGACCATCAACAAGGTCGTGTGGGCCCAGCGGCAGCTCCTCCAAGAGCTGGGGCGCGAGCCGACCGCCGAAGAGGTGGCCCGTCGGGTCGACTTCACCATCGAGCGCGTACGTGAGATCCAACGCATCAACCAGGACACCGTCTCGCTCGAGCAGCCGATGGGCGACGAGGACGACTTCAGCCTGTCTGACCTCATCGAGGACCGGGGTGCCGTCGTTCCGGACGACGCCGCTGCCCGGATCATGCTCGACCAGGCGGTACGCGAAGCCCTCGCCCATCTGTCACCCCGCGAACAGGACGTCGTCCGCCTCCGCTTCGGCCTCGACGACGGCAAGATCCGTACCCTCGAGGAGGTTGGCAAGGCGTTCGGCGTCACCCGCGAGCGCATCCGCCAGATCGAGGCGAAGACGCTGGCCAAGCTTCGCCGGCCGGACTCGGCCCAGCTCCTGCGCGACTACCTCGACGAGGCCTGATCCCTCGACCGAGGCCTGATCCCTCGACCGAGGCCTGATCCCAAGGCCCACGGCGCCTGGTGTCTGGTCTGGACGGGGCCGCCTTGGCCGTCGGGCACGCCGAGGGCTCTGGGTGGGGGACGGTCGGTTCCCCTGGGATCGCCGTCGGCTAGAGTCGCTTGCCGTGCCGCCCGACGCCGACGGGCGCTCGCACCGGTCCGGGGTAGCTCAATCGGCAGAGCAAGCGGCTGTTAACCGCTAGGTTGAGAGTTCGAGTCTCTCCCCCGGAGCTGGCACATTGCCTTCGTGTGGTGCTCCGCAGTAGGGCTGCCGCACGAGTTCGGCCAGGCGTGGCGGAGAGCGCGCCGGGGCTGCAGGGGCAAGGCGTGCCCGGCGGCCTCGGCAGGCGGGCACTTCCGACCGGCGGGACCTGCTGCTGGGCGAGGATGGCCGCCAGCTCCGCCAGAGGGTCGCGCACGACCGGCCCACGCGTCTCGAGCTCAGCACGGTCGATGAGCACGGCGCAGGGGAACGGCGTCTGGTACCCGTCACCGACCGCCGGTCCCCATTCGTAACCGCAGGTGAGCCCGACACCGACGCTGTTGAAGCCGGACGCGGTGCAGCGAGGGATCTCTCCAGAGGCCGCTTCCACCCCGTTTGCCAACAGGACGCCGCGTCCACCGAGGTCTCCAGGTGACGCGCCGGGCGTGTAGTCGTGGGCGACGACGTGTCGACCGGCCCCGAGCGGCTCGCCCGCCGCCAGTACGTGGCGTTCCTTGCCGTAGAGGTTGTGGACGTAGCGGGGCCGGCCCTCGAGCAGGTGCAGTGACCACCCTCCGGGCGCCGAGCCGAGGGTGAGCAGGACACCCTCA
>JBMFXC010000008.1:0-4423 GCA_049964655.1 Acidimicrobiales bacterium | reverse complement strand
CCGGCCGAAGCGGTCGAGCGTGTGAGGCCCGCCGGCTTACTTCTTGGCCGGCTCGTAGTACGGGTTGGTGCCGGAGGCGTGGTCGGTGACGTCGACCACACGGGTGACCTCGGGGATCAGCTCGCGCAAGGTCACCTCGATGCCCTGGCTGAGGGTGACTGAGGCCATGCCGCACCCCGCACACCCGCCACTCAGACGGAGGTACGCGGACCCCTCCTCGACGGCTACCAGGTCGGCCCGTCCGCCGTGGGCGGCAATCGCCGGGTTGATCTGCTGCTCGAGGACCTGGATCACTCGTTGGGCGACGTCGCCGCTCAGATCGGGTGCCGGTAGGTCTGACCGCACGGCCGGCGAGGCCGGGGGCCGGTTGGGGTTCTTGATGACCATCCCACGCGCGTCGCCCTCTCCGTCGACGTCGAGAACGGCGCCACGCAGCCGCTCGATGCTGGCAGCCGGCACGACGACCGGCAGGCCGTCGCTCTCGCCCTGCCAGTCGCCAGGAGCAGCATCGGTCAGCGCCTGGAAGTAGATGTCGTACGTGTAGGAGTCCCCGTTGGTCCCTGCGACCTCGACCCACAGGGCCAGCGAGCCGGCGTCAGCCTCGGAGGAGCGCAACGACAGCACGTCGGCCGCCGCCGCCGGTGTCACATCGAACGAGGGTGTCTGGTCGGCGTCGGTCATGGTGGCGGTCCTTCCCTGCTTGCCGTCGGGTGCATCATAGGGCGGTGCCCCGCTTGCTCCTTCTCCTCCCCACCACCACCTACCGGGCTGCCGACTTCGTGGTGGCGGCAGAGCGGGCTGGAGCCGAGGTCGTCGTCGGTTCCGATCGGCGTCAGGCGCTTGCCGACGACATGGGCGATCGGGCCCTCGTGCTCCCGTTCGACCAGCCGGAAGCGGCCGTCGAAGCCATCGTGGCCCTCAACAAGCGTGCCCCTCTCGATGCCGTGCTCGCCGTCGACGACCAGGGCGTGGAGATCGCCGCGGCCGCTTCGGCGCGTCTTGGTCTCGTCGCCAGTCCCGAGCGGGCGGTCGAGCGGACCCGAAACAAGGCGGCCCAACGCCGTCGCCTGACGGCCGCCGGGCTGGACCAGCCTGCCTTCCGGGTTGTCCACGATGCCGATGCCGCCGTGCGGGCGGCTGTCGAGCTCGGGTTCCCCTGCGTCGTCAAGCCGCTCGACCGGTCGGCCAGCCAGGGAGTGCTCCGCCTGGACGATGTGGTGTCAGCGCTCCACGGCGCCGCCCGGGTTGCTCGCATCGCCGGGGAGGGCGCACCGCTCCTGGTCGAAGCATTCGTTGCGGGCGTCGAGGTCGCCGTCGAGGGACTCGTAGTGCGGGGTCGCACGGCGGTGTTGGCGGTGTGGGACAAGCCCGATCCGCTGGATGGACCGACCTTCCCCGAGACGATCTACGTGACACCGTCCCGTCATCCGGCGACCGTCCTCCGGGCCGTGCAGCGCGAGACGGCCCGGGCGGTGACCGCCCTCGGGCTCACCGAGGGGCCGGTGCACGTCGAGCTCCGGGTTGGCGATGGGGGACGGGTGACCGTCCTCGAGGTGGCCGCACGGTCGATCGGGGGACGTTGCTCGAAAGCGCTGCGGCTCGAAGGTCGGACGTCGCTCGAGGATGTCATCGTGGCCCACGCGCTGGGCAGACCGTTCGAGGGAATGGCCCATGAGGGCCCGGCGTCGGGCGTCATGATGCTGCCCGTCGTCGAGGAGGGCGTCCTCGACCACGTCGACGGAGTGGAGGACGCCCTTGCCGTGCCCGGCGTCACCGCTGTCGACCTGACGCTCTCACCTGGCTCCCCGCTCGTCCCGCTGCCGGAGGGCGATCGCTACCTCGGTTTCATCTTCGCCCGGGCGCTCTCTCCTGGCGAAGTCGAGCTTCGGCTCCGTCAGGCGGCCGGTCATCTCGAGGTTCGCCGCCGGTCGGACCAGGCGGCAGGAGCGGCAACCCACTCCAGGTAGCGTCGGCACGTGCGAGTCCTGCTGGTGTCCACCTACGAGCTCGGTCACCAGCCAACGGCGCTGGCCGTGCCGGCCGCTCGTCTCCGGCGCGCTGGCCACGAGGTCGCCTGTCTCGACCTCGCGGTGGAGCCGTTCGACCCAGACGCGGTCGACCGGGCCGACAAGGTCGCCGTGTCGGTCCCCATGCACACGGCTACACGGCTGGCCCGTGAGGTCGTCTCGGCGATCCGGGCTCGGCGCCCCGGCATCCCGGTTTGCTACTTCGGCCTGTACGCCGAGACAGCTGCTGCACCGGACGCGTCGGGTCTGGATGGATGGTTCGGGCTCGGTCCTGGCGACGCGGCCTTGGCGGGTGAGATCGAGCCTGATCTCGAGGCGTGGGCCGACGGGCGGATGACGGGCGTGTCATGCCGGCTTGCCCGAGTACCCGACCGACGGAGCGACCGTTCGGGCCTCGCCCCGCTCGAGCGCTACGCGCGCTTCGTCGACGAGGACGGCGAGCGGCTCGTGGGTGCCGTCGAGGCCAGCCGTGGTTGTTCGCACCGGTGTCGGCACTGTCCGGTCCCGGTCGTCTACGACGGACGGGTCCGTCCGGTCGACGTCGCCGACGTCCTCTCCGACGTCGACCAGCTGGTCGAGGCCGGTGCGACGCACCTCACTTACACCGACCCCGACTTCCTCAACGTACCCCGCCACGCCCTCCGGGTCGTCGCCGCGGTGCACGAGCGTCATCCGGACCTGACCTTCGACTGCACCGTTAAGGTCGAGCACGTGCTCCGGCATGCCGGGCTGTGGCCGGACGTAGCCGCCGCCGGCTGTCGGTTCGTCGTGTCGGCGTTCGAGTCGACCAACGACCGCCTGCTGGGTTTGTTGCGCAAGGGGCACACGGTCGAGGAGGCGTCGGCAGCCGTGGTTGCACTGCGTCGACACGGCATCGAGGTCCGTCCGTCGTGGCTGCCGTTCACCCCGTGGACCTCCGCCGCCGATGTCGCCGACATGGTCGAGTTCGTCCGCGCCCACGACTTGGTCGGAAACGTCGACCCCGTGCAGTACACGGTCCGCCTTCTCGTGCCCCCCGGTTCGTTGCTCCTCGCCGACCCCGAGCTTGCTACCGCCTTTGGCCCCTATGACGCCGAGCACCTTGGCTACCGATGGGAGCACCCGGATCCGTCTGTCGACGCACTCCAGCGCGACCTTGCCGCCCTTGTCGAAGCTCGTGCCAGCGACCCGCAAGACGAAGTCTTCGAGGCCGTCGAAGCGATGGTGCGGACCGCCGCTGGTCGGGGTCCAGGGCCGGGGATGGAGCTCGGCATCCGCTCAGTTGGCCCACCCGGTTGCCGCCCGCACCTGACCGAGACGTGGTTCTGTTGCAGCGAGCCGACGGCTGCCCAGCGCTCCCCGCTGTTGTGCGGCGCGGTCTCGACGCAGGGTGTGGCGATCGGGACCCGTCCGGCCGAGGGTGCGGCGTCGGGTGGGACGAGCTCGACTGGAGGGGTGCCGCTCGTGCTCGGGTCCACTCGAAGATCTCAGGTTGACCTGTGACCAAGAATTAGGTATACCTAAATAGATGGTCGCAACGTTCGTGATCTTCCTGCGCGAAGGCATCGAGGCATCGATGATCGTGGCCATTCTCTTGGCCTACCTCGACAAGACCGGTCAGCGCCGGCACTTCCGGGCCGTCTTCGTCGGCGTCGGTGCAGCGTTCGCGCTGGTGCTCGGGGGTGGTATCGCTGCCTACGAGCTCCTGACCTCCTATGCAGGCTCGCGGACCCAGACGATCTTCGAGACGGCCACCTACCTGCTCGCCACCGTGGTCCTGACGGGCATGACCTTCTGGATGCGGAACCATGCCCGCACGCTGACCGGCGAGCTGCAGGCCCGAAGTCAGGCCGCTATCGACGGGCGGGCCCGATGGGGCCTCGGGCTCCTTAGCTTCCAGGCCGTGGGCCGCGAGGGCCTCGAGACGATGGTCTTCACCCTGGCGATCGTCTTCGCCTCCTCCGGGCGGGGTGTGATCGCGGGAGGGGTGGCCGGTCTCGTCGCCTCGCTCGTCGTGGCGTTCGCCATCTACCGGCTCGGTCGCCGGATCAACCTGGCTCGTTTCTTCGGTGTCGTCGGTGCCCTCCTGATGGTGTTTGCCGCCGGCCTCCTCGTCGACGCCGTCGAGAACCTCCAGCAGCTTGGCTGGCTCCCCCTGCTCACCCACCCCTTGTGGAGCACGGCCCACGTCCTGTCTGAGGACAGCACGCTGGGCGACCTGTTCCATACGTTCTTCGGGTACGCCGAGCGGCCGACCGTGCTGCAGGTCGTCGTGTACGTCGTCTACGCCGTGGTGGCCATCGGGGCGTACTTCCGGCTCACGCCGTCACGGTGGCTGCACCGGCAAGTCGTTGCCGGCCAGGAAGGCTGAGCACGCGGACACGGTCGCCGTCAGCCGGGCCACCGGTCGTCCCGCT
>JBMFXC010000007.1:0-51818 GCA_049964655.1 Acidimicrobiales bacterium | reverse complement strand
GCCGCCGACCCGGAGGAGCCGCCGACCCGGAGGAGCCGCCGACCCGGAGGAGCCGTCAGCTGAGCGAGTAGGGGCAAGGCCGGGTGGATGCCCCGAGGCGAGCCCGTCGGAGAGGGCCTGCCCCTTCGCGGCGCGTGCTCTGGCTCAGCGGTTGACCGTCCCCATGTCGGCGTACCGGTCACCCTCGGGGTTGCTCACGTGCTCGTCCAACCACGCGAGGTCCGCCGGGCTCAGCTCGATGTCAGCCGCGGCGAGGTTCTCCTCGAGGTAAGTACGTCGCTTGGTGCCGGGGATGGGCACGATGTCGTCACCCTGGGCGAGGACCCAGGCCAGCGCCACCTGCCCAGGAGCACATCCCTTTTCGCTGGCCAACGACTCGACCTGGGAGACCAGCGCGAGGTTGTGGTCGAAGTGGTCGGGGGCAAAGCGGGGGAAGCGCTGGGTACGTGAGTCCCCCGCGGCGAGGTCTCGCGTGCTCCGGATCCTGCCCGTCAGGAACCCGCGGCCGAGGGGACTGTAGGCGACGAACCCGATGCCCAGCTCGCGGATGGTCGGCAGGATCTCCGCCTCGACGTCTCGGGTGAAGAGGCTGTACTCCGTCTGCAACGCGGCAATCGGGTGCACGGCGTGTGCCCGCCGGATGGTCGCCGGCGAGGCCTCCGACAGCCCGAGGTGACCGACCTTGCCGGCTGCCACCAGCTCCGCCATGGCCCCCACCGTCTCTTCGATGGGAACGGTCGTGTCGACGCGGTGCTGGTAGTACAGGTCGATGTGGTCGACCCCGAGCCGCTGGAGCGAGGCGTCGCACGCCGAGCGCACGTACTCAGGCCGTCCGTTGATGCCGACCCACGATCCGTCCTCTCGGCGTTCGTTGCCGAACTTGGTGGCGAGGACGACCTCGTCGCGTCGACCGGCGATCGCCGTTCCGACCAGGCGCTCGTTGGTGAAGGGGCCGTACATGTCGGCGGTGTCGAGGAAGGTGCAGCCGAGGTCGAGGGCCCGGCGGATGGTGGCGATCGACTCGGCCTCGTCGCCGGTCCCGTAGAACTCCGACATGCCCATGCAACCAAGCCCGAGAGCCGAGACGGCGAGGGTACCGAGGTGTCGTGTCTGCATGGGCCCAACCTACCGGGGAACCCTCAAGACCGGTCGCGGCCCGTCCGGGTAGAGCCCTCCGCCGAGGGCGGCTGTCCCGTCCTGGCTGGCGTCACCGGTGCTGGCGTCACCGGTGCTGGCGTCACCGGTGCGAGCGTCACCGGTGCGAGCGTCACCGGTGCTGGCGTCACCGGTGCGAGCGGGGACGGCTGCCGCGACGCCGCCCCCGCCCAAGACGTCGCGAGCGACCTGGTAGGCGACGGCGGGGTGGAACTGCCAGCGGGCGAGCGCGGCTTCGATGGCCCGAGCATCCTGCCCCGAGGCGGCCAGCCCGGCGGCCAGACGGGTCGCTCGTCGTCGACTGCGCTCGACGTCGTCGAGCAGCTGCTCTTCGAGGTAGCGCTGGTGGCTCCGTTGCAACGACACCGGAAGTCGTTGGAGATGACGGAGCGGGAGTGGGGGAACCCGTGTACGGACGGCGAGGCCCGAGGGACCGGAGGGGCGAGCCAGCTCGAAGGTGACGAGCCGGCGAAGGGCCCGCCGGAAGGACGAGTTGGGGCCCAGTCTCCCTCCCAGTCCGAGGGAGCAGGCGGTCTCGACGAGGTCGAGGGCGAAGCCCGTTTCGTGCACTTCGAGGCCGTAGGTGACGCGGCGCAGCAACCACGTCGTCGACGGACCGAGCACGCCGAGCCAGTAGAGCTCGACGTAGCGCGAACAGGGATGCATCCCGTGGGCGTCGACGACCGGGTCGTGCCAGGCGGTCACCTGCAGGACGGCCGCCATCGGCCGAGGGTCTGTGGTCGAGTCTGTGGTCGAGGGCACGGCAGCTCCGATGGTGATCTGGACGGGTCGATCCCACCGTCGTCACCGCACTTGCTCGGCTCCTTGCGCGTCGGCTCGCCGGGGAGCTGGCACGTGCTGTTGCCAGGCGGAGTGGACGGGACCGGGCCGGGCCGGCGCTCGACCGTCCGGGGTTGCAGGCTGGCCGGCGCCCTGGTCACCCCCGGGGAGGCAGTCGGTCAGGGGTTGCAGGCCGGACAGGTCGACGGGTCGGCGTCGCCGGCGACGGGCCGGCGTTGCCGGAAGTCGCAGCGCGCACACGCGTCGACGAGTGCAGCTGGCGCGTCGGTGGGCAGGCCACACCACCGGCACGGGAGCCCTGCCTCGGTCCCCACCTGTCCGAAGCCAGGGGTGTCGCACCGGGGACAGCGTGAGGCCAGGCGCCGGGCCAGGCGGGTCGCGGCCTCGACGATGGCTACCCGGCGCGTGGGGCAGAGGTGGGCGCGCAGGTCGGTCTCGACCACGGCGCGTCGGTCGCGGGAGGCCCCCGTGGCGGTGCGGACGGCCCGGCGGAGCTCGTCGAGGGAGGTGATGGCCTTGGTGATCGCCTGCCGCGTGCCGTCGGCCGGCCGGCAGATCAGCGCCTGGTCGGGAAAGCCGACCTGGTTGCAGAAGCGTTCGAGCTCGGCGGAGCCGGTGGTGGCGGTCACTTCGAGTGATGCCGCCGCCGTCGCCGTGGTGACGACCCGTTCCGACACGGTGACCCCGAGGCGGTCGTCGACCAGGACGACCAGCTCGAGATCGGTGGTCACGACGGGCATCGCCGGATGCGGACCGAAGGACCCTTCGGAGGCCAGGCCCACGTCGAGCCCAGAGGCCTCGATGGCGGCTCGGGCTTTGCGCACGGCCACCTCGAGGGGCGAACCACGACGCGGGACCTCGCCGGTGAAGGTGCCGAAGCTGTCGGTGTCGACGGGCGTCACGACTACCTCGAGGCCGACGGCAGCGAGGGGGGTAGCGATGAGCGGCCCTTTACCGTGCTTGGTGGCCAGCGCCGCCGTCCGCCCCGAGTAGGTGGCCTGGGTCGCCGTCACGGGAGGCGACGACGCTGCTCGCCGCGAGGAGCGAGGACGTCGGGTCGCACCTTGGCGAGGCTCTCCCAGCCGAAGAAGCCTCCCAGTGCAGAGAGCGCGTCGGCGACGTCGGAGTCGGTGAGCAGTGCCCCGTCGTGGCGAGTGAGCACGACGACGAACGAACCGTCGTCACGAGCGTCGACGCGTTCGACGCAAAGAGTCGTCGCCTCGAGCCTCCGGCTCACCTCGGAGGCGTCGGGCTGGTGGCGTGCCGTGCGGACCCCCCGCACCTCGATGCCCGCGAACCAGTCGGTGGTCGGGTCCTCCTCGGTCTGGTCCGGACCGACGAGCAGGACGCCCGGCACTGGTCCTGGATCCACGGCGAGTCCGGCCTGCTCGAAGGCGGCGGTGGCGGCTCGCGCCACGCCGGGACCGTGCACGTGGACCACCAGGCGACCGAGCAACGTGCCGTCGGGTCCGAGGGAGCGGGCGTGCTCTTCGGCGGTCCAGAACACCACGGCGCCATCGGAGGCCTCGAAGGCGGAGCGGACGTCGGCCACCAAGCGACGCTCGATCTGTGCGGGATGGCCGTCCTGGGCGGGGGCGACGGCGATGCCGTGGCGGGCGAGCGTGGCACAGGCGAACCGCAGCCGGTCGCCGTCGCTCGCCGCCTCCTGCCAGCACGGCGGGGGTGAGCTTCCCGGGTCGGGACTCCACTGGTTGGATCGCCGTCGGCGCTCGCCACCACCGTGGCGGGGGGTGCCACCTCGTTGTAGCCCAGCTGGCACGGTCATCGCGTTACTCCTTCCCTGACCGCTTGCGTCATGTCGAACGGTCGGCCGTCGTCCACGTCCGTGACGTCGTCGTCGTGCGTCGCCGCCTGGCTTGTCGACGGGTCTGTCGGCTCGCCGGCGATCGGACGCAGCGGCGCCGCCATGGCGTGGTAGCCGCCGTCGACATGGAGGATCTCGCCGGTGATGGCCGCGGCGGCCTCCGACAGGAGGAAGCACACCGCGTCGGCCGCGACGTCGGCGTCGGTGGGGTCCCATCCGAGCGGGGCGGTCGTCTCCCATGCCTCGAGGAGGTGCCCGAACCCGGGGATGGCGTCGGCCGCCCGGGTGTGGAGCGGGCCGGCGGCGACCAAGTTGGCCCGGATCCGCCGCGGTCCGAGGTCGCGGGCCAGGTAGCGGTTGGCCGACTCGAGGGCTGCCTTGCAGATGCCCATCCAGTTGTAGACGGGCCAAGCCCCCGAGGCGTCGAAGTCGAGCCCGACGAGCGACCCGCCGGCCGTCGGCGCCAGTCCGGCGAGGAGCCGGCCGAGGGCGACGTAGCTCACCACGCTGGTCGTGAAGGCGATCCCGACCCTGTCGGTCGGCGCGTCAAGCAGCGTCCCGCCGAGCAGCTCGGCCGGGGCGTAGGCGATGGCGTGCACGACGCCGTCGAGCCCTCCGAGAAGCTTGTCGACGATTGCTCCGAGTCGGCCCAGGTCGTCCGCGGACGTCGCGTCGCACTCGACGACGGGGATGGGGTTGTCCAGCGTTGCGACGGCCTGGCGGGCTCGGTCGCCGTCGCGGGGAAAGGCACTTGCGACCACCCGTGCCCCGGCGCGCTGGGCGGAGCGAGCAGTCGCAAAGGCAATGCTGTCTGCGGTGGCGATGCCGGTCACGAGCAGCCGGAACCCGTCGAGCCGGCCGCCGGTGTCGAGGCGTTCGTCGGCCCGCGACCCCGAGGACGGTGCGGTGCGGGTCATCGGAAGTACTCCGGACGGCTCACATACGTGTCGGACACGAACAGCACGCCGGGACGCTCGGCGAGGAGCGACCGCAGCCCGTCGAGGAGGCGGTCCACGCCGTCGGGGGGAAGGACCACCATCAGGAGCGCCAGGGCGTTCCTGTCGTTGAAGGCCAGTCTCCCCTGGTGGGCACCGCCGTGGCCGACGCCCGACACGTTGGCCACCGCGGTGAACCCCACCGCCCCTGCCGTCGAGAACAGGTCGGTGACCACCTGGGTGTCCTCGCCCGAGACGACGACCTCGACCTTGACCATGGGGGCAAGCCCCCATCGTTCATCCATGTTGTTCCTCCTCTCCGTGGCCACCGGTGGGGGCCACCTCGTACGGTCTGCCCAGTCGGTCCGGTTGGTGCTCGCCGGTCCGGGCGTGCTGCCACTGCCGCCAGCCCCCGCCCGGCAGACGCCGCCAGAACCGGTCGTCGTCGAGTACCGCGAGGTGGACCCACTCGCCGTCGACCAGCTCGGCGACGACAGGGTTGCGGGCGACGACGGCGTCGACGCGGTCCCGAGGGGCGACGACCACGACGAGCAGGCGCATGGGCTCGTGGTACGGCTCGTCGCCGACGAAGACGGACTGACGGGGCAGGCCGAGGCGAAGGTCGCCGCCGGCTCCCTGGTACACGCCGACGCCGGCCACCACGTTGTGGGACACCTTGTCGCCGGCACCGAGGACGTCGGGGTCGACGACCGAGTGGTAGTAGGCGGACGAGATCCACTGGGCGACGACCATGGGCCCGGTGAGGATCGCTTCGAGGGCGGCACCGTCTGGATCGGTCCCGGGATCGTAGGAGTGGAGGAAGGTGCGCCGCTCGAGGTCGACACCCACCGTGAGCCGGCGCGGTCCGACCACCAGTGCGGCGCAGCGGGCCAGGCCCCACTCGGGCTGGACCTGGGCCCAGTCCGCAGAACGAGTGGCCAGGTGGCGAGCGGCACCTCGGCGGGGACGCCGCACCGCGCCAGGCAGGGTGGCAGCCCGTTCCACGGCCAGCTCGGCTCCGGCGTGAGCGAGGTCCTGCTCGACCAAGGCAAGCCGGTCCGCCTGGGTCGGTGTCAGCTCGGCCGGGGGGAAGACGGTGACGGTGTCGGTCGCCGTGTCGTGCTCGGCGGCGACGAACACCGTCTCGTCGGGGACGACGATGCCCCGAGCCGCCAGGAGCGCTCGCACGTCCGCCCGGTTGCCCATGGCCGCGGCCAGGCGAGCGCTCGTCCCTCCCCGTGCCGCACCACAGGCACCGCAGTCGAGTGCCGAGCCGTAGGGGTTGTTCTCGGTCGTGCTGCCGTGCCCGCAGAGGACCACCACGGGAGCGAACCGGTCGGTGAGCCCCATCGTCCGGAGTGCCGTCTCGACGAAGAGCGCCTGCTCGTCGTCGCTCGGGGCTCCCGGGCCGGACAGGACCGGGTGCACATCCACAGGTGGAGCCAGGCGAGCGAGGACCCAACGGCGCAGGCGGGCGAACGTGGCCGGAGCGGCCGTCCGCAGCACTGCCAACGGTCCGAGGCCCATGCCGGCGGACTCGGCCAGCAGGTACGAGGTGACCGGCCCTTCGCGGGTGGTCTCCACCGCTCGTTCGACGACGACGAGCTGCCGGAGCCCGGCATGCCTCGCCTCACCGGCGGTCTCCTCGCCGGCCTCCTCGGTCAGTTCCACCGTCGGGTGCAGCAAGACGGGGCACAGGTCGAGGGGTCTGCCGCCGTCGAAGGGCCAGACGCGAGCAGGGACGCCGAAGAACCCGGCGAAGCCGAAGGTCTCGTAGTGACCGGACGCCTCGAGGTGCCGGCGGAGCCCCTCCGAGCGGACGTCGATGCAGCAGACCACCTGTGCACGTAGGGCTCGTGGTGACGGAGGTGCCGACGGCCGCGACGACGGCCGCTCGAGGACGGCCAGGAGGTCGTCGCGGTAGTGGGCCTCGTAGGCGGCCAGCCACACCGCCGCGGCCGCACCGGGATCGAGCCCAGCCAGGCGGTCGCCGGTGGCCCCCCCGACGAGCGCAGCGGGTGGGACCTCGGGCGGGTTGCCCGGAGCGGGACGGAGGTGGTCGCAGCAGGCCCCGGCGCCGGCTCGGTGCCCGAGGTGCTCCAGGGCGGCCAGGTCGTAGAGGAGCCGGACGGCGAGGTAGTCGACGAGGTGAAGGGCAGGGCCGGGATGGTCGGCGGCGGCCCAGCGCGACCGCCACTTGGCGTGCGCCGCCCACCCGAGCAGGCGTGCCGACTGCCCGGTCAGCTCCTCCACGGCACCCATCTCGTCGAGCGCGAGCCGGGCGAGGACGGTGGCGATCACCGTCTCGGGGCCACCGACCACCGCTTCGAGCACGCCTCGGAGGCCCAAGCGCCGAGCGACGGGATCGTCGACCACGGCCGCCCTCCACTGGTCGAGGAAGCCGTTGCCGGCCGTGCCCGAGGGGCCGGCCGTGCCCGAGGGGCCGGCCGCGCCCGAGGGGCCGAGCAGGCCGCCCAGGTAGGCCGCGCAGTACTTGGCCACCTCGCGGTCGACCTCGGTGGCCGCCGTCCCTCCGGTGAGCTGGTCGTGGCGTTCGAGGACGGTGACGATCGTGCTCGGCGAGGAGGTGGGTGCTCCGCGGTGGACGGGCTCCGCCTCTGCCACCCTGTCGGACTGTTCGAGGTCGCCGACGTCGTCGAGGGCGGCCTCGAGGTCGGCGACGGTCAGGCGTCCCACCCGGAAGGCGTCGGCCAGTACGTCGGCAGACGGCAGCCCGACGATGCCAAGTGCCCGTCGGGCGTGGGCGAGCGCGGTGGAGAAGGAGTGGGAGCGCAGGTCCCAGAGGGGGTTGGCCGCCACAGCCGACTCGAGAGGCCACAGCACGGGGACCACACGGGTGGCCCGCTCGACGAGTGCCACGACGTGGCTGGTGGAGAACGTCCGTGTGCTCATGCCGCCCTCCCCTCGACGGCCAGAGCGCAGCTGGCATCTGCCGGCACGTCGGTAACCGGGCGACGCGGAGGCTGGTCGGTGGTCGCTCGGGGACACCCGGCGTCGAGGAGCCGCCCCCGAACGGCTCCCGCCCATGGGCTGCGCTCCGCCATCCACGCGGCGGAGCCGGCGACGATCGCCCCTGCGACCAGCCACCACGGGTCGACGGTGCTGCCGGCGACGGCCACCGCACCATGGGCCAGAAATCGGCCGACGACGGCGACCAGCGACCCGTAGCCGGCAGCAGCGGCGAAGAGGAGCACGCTCCACCGACCCCGGCCGGACCTCGGACCCACCGACAGCGACGAACCTACGGCTGCCGCCAGCGACGCCGCCGTCACGGCAGCGAAGGCGGCCAGTACCACACCGTCGCCGATCACCAGCCCCGGCACCACGGCGATGGTGGCGGCGAGAGCCATCGCTGCCGTGGCCAGGACGGGCGCTGACGCCGCCGAGGTGGTGGTGGGTCGGCCGGGCCGACGAACGGCCGAGCCGGAAGAGAAGAACAGTGACGCCTTGTAACAGCCGTGGGCGACCAGGTGGATGACCGCGGCCGGGTAGGCGCCCACCGCACATTCGGACAACATGAAGCCCATCTGGGCCATCGTCGAGTAGGCCAGCTTGCCCTTCACGTCGGCTTGCCGGCGCATGATCAGGCTGGCCCGGACCGCCGTTGCTCCCGAGATGACCAGCAGGCCGACCATGGCCGGTCCCCAGGCACCCAGCGCACCGGTGCGGACGAGCAGCACCCCGCCGCCGTTGACCACCCCGGCGTGGAGGAGCGCGCAGGCGGGCGTGGGAGCGGAGATCGTCCGAGGAAGCCAGCGGGAGAAGATGCCTTGGGCGCCGCGGGCCAGCGCTGCCACCGTGACCAGCACGGCGACTACGCCGTGCCACGGACCCAGCTGTCGGACGGCCAGCTCGAGCGCGTGCGCCGAGCTGAGCTGCACGTCGCCGGCCCGGTCGAGGACGAGCGCGATCGCTGCCAGCAGGCAGCCGTCGCCGACGACGAGGGCGCGGCGGAGCGCCCGGGAGCACCCGGCCACTCCGGGGAGGTCGTTCCGACAGGAGAGCACCCCGAGGAACGCCACGCCCGCCACCGTCCAGCCCACGGCCAGCCCGACGAGGTCGGCAGAGGCGGCGACCAGGGTCATGGCGGTCACCACGGCGCCGACCCGTCCGGCGAAGCGGCCCGACGACGGGTCGGCCTGCAGGTAGCGGACCGAGAAGCTCTGCACGACGGCGCCGACCCCGGTCACCAGCAGGAGGACCACTGCGGAGACGGGATCGGCCACCAGCCCGGGACCGCCGCGCACCGCGAGAGCGTCGGGGCCGTGGACGACGACCACCCCGAGGACGACGAGCGCCGCCGCCGCCGCCGCCCACGACAGCGGCACGCAGGCCGACCGTCCGCGGCGAAAGCGGCCGACGGTGCCGCCCAGCAGTGGCAGGACGACCGAGGACACCAGGGCGATCCGTCCGATCCACAGTGCGACCACAATCCCTCCTCGAAAACTCGCGAAACAAACTTCGTGAGTTATACATCATGATGGGAGTGTCGACAAGCCCGATGTACGGTCCCGAGTTCACGAACGGCGCTACCATCCGCGTGTGGCCACCAAGAAGCCCGACGTCCCCGGTCGGCCGCCCGACGGCCCGACCAAGCCGACATGGACGTTCCTGACCAACCACGGGCACGTCTTGGTGTGCATCGCCAAAGACCCGGGCATCCGAGGGCGCGACATCGCCGACCGCGTGGGCATCACCGAGCGGGCTGCCCAGGCGATCGTCGCCGACCTGGTGGCCGCCGGGTACGTCACCCGCAAGCGGGTCGGCCGGCGCAACTCCTACGAGGTCCACCCCGACGTTCCGGTTAGGCACCCGGTCGAGCAGCCGCACCGGGTCGGCGAGCTCCTCGCCGCTCTCGCCGATGTCCGCATCAGGAAGGACAAGGCCGCTCGGACGTGACCGGAGGTCGGTCCGACCCCAGGCGGTCGGCCCTGCCGTTGGGCTCGCGGGCGTCGGGCGGGCTGCCTCGGCAGTGACGGAAAGGTGGTGACGTGGCCACTGGAGGCGTCGTGCGGGCTCCGCCCGCGGCGTCGTCCCCGGCGGGGACGACGCCGGTCAGGGGGCGACCAGGACCTTGCCGACGGCTCCGCCTTCGACGGCATCCTGGGCAGCCGCCACCTCGTCGAGGGGGAAACGATGGAGGGGAAGCGCCGTCAACGCCCCTGTTCCAACTGCCCGCTCCACCCACGCCACCGCGGCAGCGAGCTCGGTCGCCGGCACGCCGTAGAGGAGCACGAACCGGAGCGTCGCGTTGGCGTTCATCAGCCGACGGGTGGGCAGGACTGGATCGTCGGCCTCGGTGGCATAGGTGACGAGCTCGGTGCCGGGCCGGGACAGCGCCAGGTCGAGCTCGAGGTTGGCTCCGAGCGCCACCTCGACGACCCGGTCGACTGTCGGGGTGAACGACCGCACCTGCTCGAGGAGACCGGGCCGGCGGTAGTCCACCACCAGGTCGGCACCGGCGGCTCGGGCCAGTTCGGCCTTCTCGGAGGAGCTCACCGTCGTGACGACGCGTGCACCGGCGTGCTTGGCCAGTTCGATGGCGAAGTGCCCGACGCCCCCGGCTCCCCCGGCGACGAGCACGGTCCTCCCGGCGAGCTGCTCGGGCACGCCGCCGAGACAGTGAGCCGCCGTGACCGCCGGGACCCCGAGGGAGGCCCCCAGTTCGTCCGTCACGTCGCGGGGGAGAGGGACGGTGCGCTCGGCCGGCACCACGCAGTACTCCGCAGCCGTGCCCCAACGGTTCCCGAATGCCGCGAGGTACACCCAGACCCGCTGGCCGGGGGACCGGTCGGTGACCCCTGGGCCGACGGCGTCGACCACTCCGGCACCGTCCTGATGGGGCACTTGGAAGTCGGTCGGGGGAGCGCCGGTCGCTCCCGACCGGGTCTTCCAGTCGGTCGGGTTGACTCCCGACCACACGATCCGCACGCGCACCTCGCCCGGCCCGGGCTCGGGCCTCGGGAGCTCCTCCACCGACAGGACGCCACTGTCGCCTGTCGCTCGATAGACGGCTGCCCGCACGCCCCCCTCCTCGTCGCTCGGTCCCCCGCACTCGTCGTGCGGCGCTCGACCGACGGTACACGGGTGCGCCGGCGCGGAGCGGACGACCGCCCGGCGCCGCCGCCCACTAGCCTGAACCCGTGGAGACGTGGGACGCCATCAGGGCCCGGAGGAACGTCCGCTCCTACGAGGACCGATCGCTCGCCCCCGACGACCTCGGTCGGGCGACCATGGCCATGCTGCTCGCTGCCACCGACCTGGGCATCGGCTCGGGCCACTCGGCGGTCGGCGACCAGGATGCCTGTCGGCGCATCCTCGGTATTCCTGCTGACCGGACGTGCTCCTACCTGGTGGCTCTCGGCTACCCGGCGGACCGGCCACTCGCCCCGATCGCCCACCCGGACCGCCGACCCTTCGACGAGGTCGTACACCGGGAGCGGTGGTAGTGGCGGACGTCGTCCCCCGGCCCGGAGCTGCACCACGCCTCCTGCAGCCCGACCGTCCGACCCCGTCCGACCCGGCGGCTGGATCGCGCTGGGCGCCCCCCGTGCCCCTCTGTACGGCCGGTTCGACGTCGACCGAGGGGACGACGCCGAGGTGACCCAGCATGGCGCCCCACCTCGCCCCGCGGCGCCCTCGGGTGAGGGAACCCACCGGGACGAGGACGCTGCCTCGGCAGCCGGCGACTGGCGCGTCGCGGCACTGGCGGGCGTCCGGGCCCTCGTCACCGAGGCGGACCCCGACGTGGTCGAGGAGGTGAAGTGGCGCAGGCCGTCGAACCCCGCGGGCGTCCTGGCCTGGTCGCACGACGGGCTGCTCTGCACGGGAGAGACCTACAAGGACCACGTGAAGGTGACGTTCGCCAAAGGGGCGCACCTCGAGGACCCCGGTGGCCTCTTCAACGCCAGCCTCGACGGCGCGCTGCGCCGGGCCGTCGACCTGCGTGAGGGCGACAGCCTCGACACCGTGGCGTTCGTCGAGCTCGTCCGGGCTGCGGTCTCGTTGAACGAGTCCTCCCGCCGCCGTCGCTGAGGCCCACCCGTCGGCTTCCCGACGCTCCGCTGCGGCACTTGGGTCGCCCCGCCCCACAGGCTCCTCAACCGGGGGCCCGTTTCGATCGATACACCTGTCATGCCGCCGCCGAGCTCGCCTGGGCCACAGCGAGTCCCTCGTGTCGTCGTGGCTCTTGTCGTCGCCGTGGTCCTCGCTGCTGGCCTCCTTGCCTGGGGATTGGCCTGGTCCTCTGGCAGAGCGACGGCGCCGTCGGCGCACCGGTCCCGGGCGGTGACGGCACCGCGTGGCATCGGCACTGGCATCGGCACCAGCACCGGGGATGTCCACTGCACCGTGTCGGTGACGAGCTACGGCGCCAGCACGTCGTCGCCTGACAACTCGCCGGCGTTCCAGGCGGCTGTCGACGCCGGTGCCGGCGGGACCGTCTGCGTGCCAGCCGGCACCTTCGCCTTCACCTCCGAAGTCGTCATCAAAGGAGCGGAGGTGCTGACCGGAGCGGGTGCCTCGGCGACGACCCTCGTCGAGACCGTGGCGGGGCACAATCTGCTGGCGGACCGGGCCGACGGCACCGTCGTCGAGGACCTGACCCTCGACACCCAGACCCACCAGGGCGGCATCGCCTTCTCGACGGGGGCGAGCCACGTCACCCTGCGCCACGCCCACGTGCTGAGCGGACGCACACCCGGCCACTTCGCCCTGTACTTCGCCGGTCCGCCCGGAGCCAGCCTCGACGCCCCTCGCTACTCCACGGGCAATGTGCTGGAGGACGTCACCGTGAGCGACCAGATCTGCGACGACGGCGTCTCGTGGTCGTTCCAGCACGACGGGACGATCTCTGACGTGAGCGAGACGGGGTCGCGCCTGGCCCTCTACGCCGATACCGGCACGACCGTCGACGGCTACCGCTACACCCCCGGCCCGTGCGCGCCGTCCGACGACGGCTTCTGGATCACCCAACCGACGAGCGACGTCACCATCGAGCACTTCGTCTCGTCTGGCGCGGCGGGTGACGTCTGCGCCCTGGCCAACACCCGACCGTGCTCACACGTCACCATCGAAGACGAAGCGGCGCCGGCCGGCATCCTGCACGTCGGCAACGTCACCGACCTGACCGTCACGGGCTCGACGGTCGGGGGCGTCGTCGTCTTCGCGCCGCTGGGTGCCACGGGGACCTGGTCCCACAGCCAGCCGACGTCGGCTCGCTGTGCGAAGGGCCTGGTCGTCATCGCCGGCTTGAGGTGCTGAGCGGCACCGCCCGACCTCGCTGACCGACTGTCGGCGCGCCAGCCGCGGAGCCGGGCCGTCGCCGTCGTCGTCGCCGCTCCCTGGGGCTACCACTCGCTCCGGTGGACTGCCTCGTCGAAGGGCCGGCGGCCCCGCCGCAGCGACCCAGAGGGCGGGTCGGGTTCTGCCGCTTCACCGAGGAGGACGGCCCCGAGCCACCGCCTGCCCTCGGGCACGCCGAGGGCCCTGCGGAGGGTCTCCTCGCCCCGGAAGTTGCCGAGGAAGGCCGCCCCGAGACCGGCGTCGACGGCCAGCAGGAGCAACGACATCGTGCAGAAGGCAGCGTCGACGAACCAGAACGGCACGACCCACTCGACTGGCGGCTCGCCTGGCGGCGGCACCTTGTCGGGCTCTGCGTAGCGCGCGACGTAGGCCGCCGGATCGCAGAAGGGCAGGACCACGACGGGCGCCCGAACGAGCCCCGGGTAGCGGGACGACCGCTGGCGCCACGCCTCGTCGGTGGTCGCTTCCCAGAAGCGGACCGTCTGCTCGGGACCCTCGAGGACCACGAGGTCGACGCCTTGGGTGAACCCGGCTGACGGTGCCTTGAGGGCGTCGTTGAGGAGCCCGTCTATGACCCCGGGGGTCGGCGGACGTCCGGTGAAGTTGCGCGTCATGCGGCGGCGGGCGACGGCCGATGTCAGCTCCATGGACGCGGACCTCCTCTGGAGAGCCCCCCGCCTGCCCACCCGGGTCCGGCCCGGTCGTCCAGCGGCTGCCGGGGCAGGGCATCGAGGCGGAACGGCACCGTGGCGACGGTACTAGAGAGGTGGGCGAGCAGGTGAAGGTCTCGGACCGTCGACGGAGGCCGCAACACCGGTCCATCGAGCTCGGTCGTCCGCCGTTGCGAGCAGTAGGCGCCGAACCACTGCTCTGTGTCCTGCAGTCCCGTGCCCGCGGCCTGTCGGGAATGTCGACGGGCTGGGCACACCGCCCGAGACGAGCGGCAGCAGCGCCCCGGCCTGTCAGGAATGTCGACCCTCCTGGTAGGGTTTAGGGACGCACAACACACTGGCCGCGCT
The DNA here is from genome assembly GCA_049964655.1 of Acidimicrobiales bacterium. Lineage (GTDB taxonomy): Bacteria > Actinomycetota > Acidimicrobiia > Acidimicrobiales > RAAP-2 > JAJZJT01. The sequence continues at coordinate 37,758 of JBMFXC010000007.1, read as the reverse complement.
GGACTCGCGAGGGGTCTACCGGCAGGAGGGACGTGATCGCCGTGCCGACGTTCAGGGAGATGCTGGCCGCAGCCAAAGCGGCCATCCGCGAGGTCGACCCGCAGACGGCGGAGGAAGAGATGGCGCATCCGGGCGCCGTGCTCCTCGACGTACGCGAGCCCGACGAGTACCAGCAGGGGTCGGTGCCCGGTGCCGTGCACATCCCACGGGGGAACCTCGAGCTGTCGGTGGAGGGGCGCATCCCCGACAAGGGCGCCCACGTGCTCATCTACTGCGCCGGTGGCGTGCGGTCGGCGTTCGCCGCCCAGACCCTGCAGGAGCTCGGCTACACCGACGTCTCCTCGGTGCTCGGAGGGTTCAACCGCTGGAAGGACGAGGGCCGGCCGTGGTCGACGCCGCGTGCGCTCACGGCCGAGCAGCGCAACCGCTACCAGCGTCACCTGCTCCTTCCCGAGGTCGGTGAGGCAGGGCAGCTGAAGCTGCTCGACTCCAAGGTGCTCCTGCTCGGGGCGGGCGGGCTTGGCTCGCCCGCTGCCCTGTACCTGGCCGCCGCCGGGGTAGGCACCCTCGGCATCATCGACATGGACGTCGTCGACGCCTCCAACCTGCAGCGCCAGATCCTCCACAACACCGAGCGGATCGGCGAGCGCAAGGTCGACTCGGCGAAGAAGACGCTGACGGCGATGAACCCCGACATCGACGTGGTCACCTACGACGTTCGGCTCGGCGCCGACAACGTGCTCGACATCATCGACGGCTACGACGTCATCGTGGACGGTACCGACAACTTCCCGACCCGGTACCTCGTCAACGACGCCTCGGTGCTCAAGCGGATCCCCGTCGTCCACGGCTCGATCTTCCGGTTCGAGGGTGCGGTGACCGTCTTCAACCCCTACTACGGGCCCTGCTACCGCTGCATGGTCCCCGAGCCGCCCCCCGCCGAGCTCGCTCCGAGCTGCTCGGAGGCCGGTGTCCTGGGCGTGCTCCCCGGCATCATCGGCTCGCTCCAGGCCATCGAGACCATCAAGCTCCTCCTCGACCTGGGTGACACCCTGCAGGGCCGTCTGCTCTCCTACGACGCGCTCGAACAGAGCTTCCGCACCTTCAAGGTGCACCAGGACCCGGCATGCCCGACCTGCGGGCCGGACGCCGGTGAGATCGTCATCGCCGAGTACGACGACCTCTGCATGCCTCACGTCGTCGCGCCTCCCGCCTGAACGACCCGGCGGGCCTTGGGGGTTACCTCGGGGCCCGCCGCCAGGAGGCGCTCGCTGTTCGTGGATCGGCCGGGTCGACAACCGGGTGCTCGGTGACGTGCGCCGGCTGACGCCGGCGGTCGTCGGTGTAGCCTGGTTCGTGATCACTGGGGAGCTGGGCCACGTCGAGCCCGCCCAAAGCGAGTACGCGGAGCTCGCCCGCATCGTGCGGGCAGGGGGGTTGCTGGAGCGACGCAGGTCCTACTACGTCGTGAAGATCGGCGTGGTCGTCGGCGCCCTGGTTGTCCTCGCCGCTCTCGTCGTCGTCGTCGGCGACCGGTGGTGGAACCTGGCCGTTGCCGCTGGTCTCGCCGTGGTGCTGGCGCAGCTCGGGTTCCTCGGTCACGATGCCGGGCACCGCCAGATCTGCGCACGCAGACGCGGCAACGACCTCATCGGGTTCGTCGCCGCCGACCTCCTGATGGGGATGAGCTTCACGTGGTGGCTGGCCAAGCACAACCGGCACCACGCCTACACCAACTGGCCGGACAAGGACCCCGACCTGTCCCCGGGCGCGCTCGTCTACTCGTCGTCCCAGGCCGCCGCCCGCGGCCCGGTGGGGCGCCGCTTCGCTCGGAGCCAGGCGCTCTTCGTCGCACCGCTGTTGTTCCTCGAGGGGCTCAATCTGGAGGTGGCGAGCGCGGTGGCCGTGGCCAGGCGCCGCGACCGGGGGGCGGTGGTCGAGGCGGTGCTCCTCGTCGCCCACGCCGCGGTGTTCTTCGGCGGTCCGTTCCTCGTGCTCTCGCCCGTCCGGGCCCTCGCGTTCATCGCCGTGAGCCAGGGCCTCTTCGGCTTCTACCTCGGCGCGACCTTCCTCACCAACCACGTGGGCATGCCGACCGTGGCCCGCGGCGACGGGCTCGGGTTCCTCCGTCGCCAAGTGCTCACGTCGCGCAACCTGTCTCCGGGCGCCGTGGTGGGCTTCCTGTTCGGGGGGCTCGACGCACAGATCGAGCACCACCTCTTCCCCTCCATGCCGCGGGCGAACTTGCGACGTGCCCGGACGCTCGTCCGGCCCTTCTGCGACGAGCACCGGATCCACTACGCCGAGCGCAGCCTCGTCGGGGCGTACGCCGACGTGCTTCGCCACCTGCGTGCCGCCGGTCTCGGCCTTTCGGTCCTCGGTCTCGACTGACGACTGCCGGTCGCCAAGCGACCCGGCCGCGACCCGGCCGCGACCCGGCCATCCACGTTGCTCATCTCCGGACCGGCTGCCGTCGAAGCAGGCTCCTCGAAGGGCCTAACCTGCTCGCATGTCATCTGCGCCGACGCACTCCGGTCGCTCGACCGATTCGGGGATCGACATCAAGGTCGTCTACGGTCCCGAAGACCTCGAGGGGTTCGACCCCTCCGTCAAGCTCGGTGAGCCGGGCCGGTACCCCTATACCCGGGGTGTCCGTCCCGACATGTACCGCGGACGTCTGTGGACCATGCGGCAGTATGCCGGGTTCGGCACGGCAGAGGCGACGAACCAGCGCTTCAAGTTCCTGCTCGACGCCGGCCAGACCGGTCTGTCGTGCGCCTTCGACCTGCCGACCCAGATGGGGTACGACTCCGACCATCCTCGCTCGGAAGGCGAGGTCGGCAAGGTCGGGGTCGCCATCGACTCGCTCGCCGACATGCGCCTGCTGCTCGCCGACCTCCCGCTCGATCGGGTGACCACGTCGATGACGATCAATGCCACCGCCGCTATCCTCCTCCTGCTCTACCAGCTGGTGGCCGAGGAGAACGGTGTCGCGCCCTCCGCCTTGGGGGGGACCATCCAGAACGACATCCTGAAGGAGTACGTGGCCCGGGGGACCTACGTGTACCCGCCCCGCCCGTCGATGCGGCTGGTGACGGACACCTTCGCCTACTGCGCCGAGCACCTGCCGTCGTGGAACACCATCTCGATCTCCGGCTACCACATCCGCGAGGCCGGGTCGACGGCCGTGCAAGAGATCGCCTTCACCATCGCCAACGGGATCGCCTACGTGGAGGCGGCGCTTGCCGCCGGGCTCGACGTGGACGCGTTCGCTCCCCGCCTGAGCTTCTTCTGGAACGCCCACAACCACCTCTTCGAGGAGGTGGCGAAGTTCCGTGCGGCTCGTCGGATGTGGGCCCGGGTGATGACCGAGCGCTTCGAGGCGAAGGACGAACGCTCGAAGCTGCTCCGCTTCCACACGCAGACCGGCGGTTCCACTCTTACTGCCCAGCAACCCGAGAACAACATCGTTCGCGTCACCATCCAAGCTCTCGCTGCCGCTCTCGGTGGCACCCAGAGCCTGCACACCAACGGCTTCGACGAGGCGCTCGGGCTCCCGACCGAGCGTGCCGCCAAGATCGCCCTGCGCACCCAGCAGATCGTCGGCTACGAGTCCGGGATCGCCGACACCGTCGATCCGCTGGCCGGCTCGTACTTCGTCGAGTCCCTCACCGACGAGGTCGAGGCGGCAGCATGGGCCTATCTCGAGCGCATCGACGCCATGGGCGGCGCGGTGAGCGCCATCGAGGCCCAGTTCATGCAGCAGGAGATCGAGCAAGCCGCCTACGCCTACACCAAGGCGATCGACGCCGGCGACAAAGTCGTCGTCGGGGTCAATCGCTTCCGTGACGACGCGCCGGACGACACCGAGGTGTTCCCGGTCGACGTCGAGCTCCAGGAGGAGCAGGTCCGCCGAGTCCGCCGGGTCCGGGCCGAGCGCGACCAGGCCGCGGTCGACGCCGCCTTGGCCGACGTCGAAGCCGCGGCGAGAGGGACGCAGAACCTGCTCGTGCCCATGAAGGCCGCGCTCGGCCGGATGGCGACGCTCGGTGAGGTGTCCGACGTGCTGCGGGGCGTGTTCGGCGAGTACCACCCTGGCGGCTGAGGCCCCGCTACCCGCCCGAGCGAGGCCGTCTGTCACGACGACGCCGAGGTGCTCGCCGGCCGCGCCGGTCCTCCGCGCCGCCAGGCCGCACCAAGCCGCCAAGACGCAGGCTGGGGCTCACAACGGTCGGGGGTCGATCACCCGGGGGAGCGGGGGTGCACCTCCACGGGCTCGGCGAGCCCGGAGGGCGACGACGCCAAGGCCGGCGGCCACCAGGCAGGAGGCGGCGCCGACAGCGAGACCGACGCGTGCTCCGGCGCGAGCGCTCACCCAGCCGATCAGCGGACCGCCCACGGGCGTCGAGCCGAGGAAGGCGACCGACCACAGTGCCATCACCCGGCCGCGCATCTGGGGCTCGGCTTCGAGCTGCAGGGTCGAGTTGCCCATGGCGAGGAAGGAGACGCTGGCGAAGCCCACGAAGACGAGGGCGACGTAGGCCACCGCGGCATCGGGAGAGAGTGCCGTAGCCATGATCACCACGCCGAAGAGCACGGCTGTCACGACGAGCGAACGGATGCCGGTCCGGCCCCGGGCAGCGCTCACCAGACCGCCGACAGCGGCCCCGATCCCCATGGCTGCAGTCATGAGGCCGTAGGACTCCGAGCCGCCGTGGAACACCCGTTGGGCAGCGACGGGGAGCGTGACCTGGAACTCGTAGGCGAGCATCCCGACCAGGCCCATCATGAGAAGCGGGATGCCGAGCTCGGGCGTCCGGGCCACGTAGCGCAGCCCTTCGCGCATCTGGCCCTTCTGGCGCTGGGCCGGCGGGGTGGGCTCGAGCGAGCGGACGTCCATGGTGACGAGTGAGACCACGACGGCGACGAAGCTCACTGCATTGGCCACGAAGCACCACCCGGTGCCGACAGTGGCGATGAACACACCGGCGATGGCCGGGCCCACCGCTCGAGCGGCGTTGACCAGTGTCGAGTTCAGGCTGACGGCGTTGCGGAGGTCGCCCGCGCCCACCATCTCGAGGACGAAGGCCTGGCGGGCCGGGTTCTCGAAGCAGTTGTTGAGCCCGAGGACGACGGCGAGCACGCTGATGTCGACGAAGGTGGCGGAGCCGGCGAGCGTGAGCACGCCGAGTGCCAGCGCCTGGATGCCCATGGCCGACTGGAGGACCACCATCAGACGCCGTTTGTCGACTCGGTCGGCGATGACGCCGGCGTAGGGACCGAGCAACAGGACTGGCAGCGTCTGCAAGGCCACCACCAGGCCGAGGTCGGTGGCTGAGTGCGTGACGGTGAGGACCAGCCACGACTGGGCAGTGGTCTGCATCCACGTCCCGACCAGCGAGATCGCCTGACCGGTGAAGTACTTCCGGTAGTTCGGGACCGACAGCGACGAGAACGTCCGCCGCCCGGTGGCCCGCAAGGTCACGACATCCCCTGCTGGAGCGCCTCGGCCAGTGCTTCGAGGGCGGGGACGGCTTCGGCCAGGACACGGCGCGTGCCAGGGTCGAGCCGCCCGAGGGCGGAGCGCAACGCTTCGGTGCGGACGCGGCGAACCTCGGCGGAGAGTGCCGCGCCGGTCGCGGTGACGACGAGGGCGGCCGCACGCCCGTCGGTCGGGTCAGGGCGACGCTCCACCAGCCCGGCGGCTTCGAGCCTGCCGGCGATCCGCGACAGCATCGACGGGTGGAGCTGCTCGGTGACCGTCAGCTCCGCCAGGCGGACGGGCCCCGTCCGGGCGACGGTGGCCAGTACGTCGACCTGTGTGGGAGTGAGGTCGATGCCGGCCGCCGCCGTGTGACGAAGGCCTCGGGCGCTCCGCCCCACGGCCCTTCGGAGGCGGACGAGGCGGTCCTCGGTGAGCGCGGCACGGGGATGGTTCGAGTGGGTGCCGGCAACAGGAGCGCGGTCGTCGCCCCGGCGTGCTCGCCTCGCCGCCCTTGCCCGGTCGTTCGCCTCTGGAGCATCGGTCCGTGCCACACCCTCGATCACGTCGTCAGCCTAGCAATAAGTTGCTTGCCGGCAAGCAACTATCTCTGCCGACCGTCACTCGTCCGGCCGGGCTCCCGTGGTGCCGGGCTCAGACCCCGGCACCACCGAGGAGATGGCGGCGGAGAGCGGGATCGCTGGCGGCGTCGATCGCCGTCCAGGCCAGGGCCACGGCACCGTCCGAGATGGCTCGGTCGGCCGACGGCGTGACGCAGGCGGCGGCGAATTCGGGCTGGTGGTTCACTGCCCCGCCCGCCTCGATGCCGAGCAGCGGGTGGATGGTGGGCACGGCGAGGGACACGTTCGCCATGTCGGTGGAGAGCGTGGGCGGCGGGAGGCCGGCGTCGTCGGCAGCGAAGGAGCGGCCGAGCGCCTCGGCATTGGCCCGGTAGGCGGCGAGCAAGGGGGCGTCGGTGACCATGTGGCTGTAGACGGGGGCGAGCTCGGTACGGGTCAGGTGCACGCCGGCAGCGAGGGCACCGGCCTCGAAGCACGCCATGACGCGGGGCTCGAGGGACCGGAGGCCCTCGAGGGTGCGAGACCGAGCCATGAAGCGGCCGCTCACCCGCCCGGGGACGATGTTCGCCGCTTCGCCGCCCGAGGTCACGATGCCGTGGACCTGGTCGTCGACTGGCAGCTGCTGGCGGAGGAGCCCGATGGCCACCTGGGCGACCACCATCGCGTCGGCGGCGTTCGCCCCCTCCCAGGGGGCTGCCGACGCGTGCGCACTCCGGCCCTCGAAGACCACGTCGAAGTGCGACACGGCCAGGCAGGTGGCCGTCAGCCGGTCTTCCGGCCACGGGTGGACCATCAAGGCGGCGTGGACGCCGTCGAAGACACCCTGGTCGAGAAGGGTGATCTTCCCGCCGCCGCCCTCTTCGCCGGGCGTGCCGACCACCCGCACGGTGAGACCGACGTCGTCGGCGACCGCGGCCAGCGCCGCGCCGGCACCGGCGGCGGCGGCGGCGATGACGTTGTGGCCGCAAGCATGGCCGACGCCGGGGAGGGCGTCGTACTCGGCGCAGATCGCCACGGTCACGGGGCCCGAGCCGGCTGTGGCGACGAACGCGGTAGGAAGGCCGCCCACGCCCTCGGTCACGACCAGCCCGTGGGCGGCGAGGAACCCGGCCGTGGCCGCCGCGGAGCGCTCCTCGGCGAAGTTCGTCTCCGGGTGGGCATGGATGGTGTGGCTGAGCTCGACCAGCTCCCCGAAGACTTGGCCGACCACCGACCTGGCCTGCTGTTTCGTCTCGTCGGTCTCGCCGACCCGTCCCGACGTGGCCGACCCGGGGGCGCCCACTGCCCGGTCTCGTCTACTCGATCACGGCGATGACGTCGCCGGGAGCGACGGAGTCGCCGGCGGACACGCGGACGTCCGTCACCGTGCCGGCCTTCTCGGCGACCACGTTGTTCTCCATCTTCATGGCTTCGAGCACGCAGACGACTTGTCCGACTTCGACCTCGTCGCCCTCGGACACAGCCACCTTGACGATCGTCCCCTGCATGGGGACCGACACGGTGCCGGACCCGGAGGCACCCGTCACTGCCTTGGGCCGGCGTCCTCCGGCAGGACGGTTTGCCGCCGCCGTGCGTCCCGAAGCCACCACCGCGTCACCGGTGTCAGGTACCCAGAGCTTGACCTGGTAGCGGCGCCCGTCGACTTCGGCCGTCACGTCGCGCAGGACCCGGGCTTCTTCGCCCTCGCCGGCCGGTGCCACCGGGCCGGGGCCCGAGCGCACCTCGGACAGGTCGAGCCGCTGTTCGACCCAGTTGGTCGAGTGGGTGGCCGAGGCGAAGTCCTCGTGCGCCAAGATGGCGATGTCTGCCGGCAGCGTGGTGGCCACCCCCTCGATCTTCGTCTCGTCGATGGCGCGCAGCATGCGCCGACGGGCCGCCTCGCGGTCGTGCCCCCAGACCACCAGCTTTGCCACCAGGTTGTCGTAGAACTGGCTGACCGTGTCCCCAGCCTGGTAGCCGGCGTCGAGCCGGACGCCCGGCCCTCCGGGAGGGACGAGCGAGGTGATCGTCCCCGGCGAGGGAGTGAAGGCGCCGCCGGCAGGGTCTTCGGCGTTGATCCGGACTTCGATGGCGTGTCCGTCACGACGGACGTCCTGCTGGGTGAAGCCGAGCGCCTCACCCGAAGCCACCCGGAGCTGCCACTCGACCAAGTCGAGCCCGGTGACCAGCTCGGTCACCGGGTGCTCCACCTGCAGGCGCGTGTTCATCTCGAGGAAGAAGAACTCGCCGTCCTGGTAGAGGAACTCGACGGTCCCGGCGTTGACGTAGCCGCACGCCTCGGCGACGCGCACCGAGGCTTCTCCCATGGCGTGGCGGACCTCGTCGGGAAAGTCGGGCGCCGGGCTCTCCTCGATGAGCTTCTGGTGCCGACGCTGGCACGAGCAGTCGCGCTCGCCGAGCCACACCGTGTTGCCGAAGGTGTCGGCGATGATCTGCATCTCGACGTGCCGGGGCCAGGGAAGGTAGCGCTCGAGGTAGCACTCGCTACGGCCGAAGTAGGCCTGGGCCTCGCGCTGGGCCGACTCGAGCGCATGCGCCGCTTCGCCGGCCGAGGCGACCACCTTCATGCCTCGCCCACCGCCGCCATAGGCGGCCTTGATGGCCACGGGCCATCCGAACTCCTCCCCGAAGGCCACCACCTCGTCCGGAGAGCGGAGGGTCTCCGAGCGGCCCGGGACGCCGGAGACGCCGGCCCGTTCGGCAGCGTGCCGGGAGCTGATCTTGTCGCCCATCACTTCGATGGCCTCGGGGGGAGGCCCGATGAAGGTCACGCCTCGCTCGGTGATCGCCCGGGCGAACGCAGCGTTCTCCGAGAAGAAGCCGTAGCCCGGATGGACCCCGTCGGCCCCGCTGCGCTCGATGGCCGACAGGATCGCCTCGGTGTTCAGGTAGCTCTCGGCGGCTGTCTGCCCGCCCAGGGCGTAGGCCTCGTCGGCCAGGCGGACGTGGAGGGCGTCGCGGTCGAGCTCGGAGTACACGGCGACGGTTGCCACGCCCAGCTCGCGGCAGGTCCGGATGACCCGTACGGCGATCTCTCCCCGATTGGCGATGAGGACCTTCGTGAGCACGCTGCACCTTTCCGTTCGTGAGCGCGGCCGGGGTGTCGTGACCGCGTCGACCGGCGGCGGTGGCCGCCGGCAGGTGGGGTATGGCTACCAGAGTGGCACGAGCCGTAGGGTCTCCGCCATGCCGGCCTCTCGCTTCGCCGACGTGCGTCGCTTCGATGAGCTCGACTCGACCAACCGCTACCTGCTCGATGAGGCCCGTCGCGGTGCCCCCGACGGCGTTGTCGTCGTCGCCGACCACCAGTCGGCCGGCCGCGGCCGGCTCGGTCGGCGGTGGGAGGCGCCACCGGGCGCCTGCCTGCTGGCCTCCGTCCTCGTCCGCCCCCACCTCCCTCTCTCCGAGCGGTACTTGACCACAGCGTGCGTCGCCTTGGCGGCGGCGGAGGCCGCTGCCGAGGTGGGCGGGGTTGTGCTCGGGGTCAAGTGGCCCAACGACCTGCTCGCGTCCGACGGGCGCAAGGTCGCCGGGGTGTTGGCCGAGGCCGAGGGCGACGCCGTGGTCGTCGGCATCGGGGTCAACGTCACCTGGCCGACCGACGACGCCGACCTCGCCGAGCCGGCCCTTGCCGACCTGGCTGGACGTGCCACCTCGCTCGTCGCCCTGGCCGGGCGGGTCGTACCACGAGGAGAACTGCTCGACGGCCTGCTCGCCGCCCTCGAGCCCCGCGCCGCCGCGCTCGACGAGCCGGCGGGCCGGCGTCGGCTCGCCGCCGAGCTGCGCTCGGCGTGCACCACGTTGGGTGCCCGGGTCCGGGTGGACCTGGCCGACGAGCACATCTGGGGAACGGCCGTCGACCTCACCGCCGACGGTCGGCTCGTCGTGGAGACCACCACCGGACGCCAGGTCGTCTCGGCGGGTGACGTGACCCACCTCCGCACCACCGGATGACCCGTTGCCCCCGGGTGCCCGACGCCCGGCAGCGCCTTGTCCGGCCTGGTCCTGACCCCTGTGCCCCGGAGCCGGGGCGTAGCGGGCGGATTATGCTGACCCACTTATGCGACTGCTCGTCACCGGCGGGGCCGGGTTCATCGGCTCGAACTTCGTGCGCTACTGGGTCGGCCGGCACCCCGACGACCGTGTCGTCGCGCTCGACGTCCTCACCTACGCGGGGAACCGGCCGAACCTGGCCGACGTGGAGGACCGGATCTCCTTCGTTGAGGCCGACATCGGCGACCTCGACGCCATGGCTGGCGTGCTCGCAGCCCACGATATCGACGTCATCGTCAACTTTGCCGCGGAGTCGCACAACTCGCTGGCCATCCTCGACCCGGGCCGGTTCTTCCGCACCAACGTCCTGGGCACCCAGACCCTGGCCGAAGCGGCTCGTCGGCACGGCGTCTCCCGGTTCCACCACATCTCCACCTGCGAGGTCTACGGAGATCTCCCGCTCGACTCCGACGATTGCTTCACCGAGGAGACTCCCTACCGTCCGCGGACGCCCTACAACGCCTCCAAGGCCGGCGCCGACCATGCCGTGCGGGCCTACGTCGAGACCTTCGAGCTGCCCGCCACCATCACCAACTGCTGCAACAACTACGGGCCCTACCAGTTCCCCGAGAAGGTGATCCCGCTGTTCACCGCCCGGGCACTCGACGACCAGCCGCTGCCGCTGTACGCCTCGACGCAGAACCGACGCGAGTGGCTCCACGTGGACGACCACTGCCGGGCCATCGAAGCGGTGCTCGAGCGCGGCGTGGTAGGCGAGACCTACAACGTGGGAAGCGGGGTGGAAGCCAGCATCGAGCAGATCGCCGACGCCGTCCTGGCTGCCACCGGCCGGCCGTCGACGTTGAAGGAGATCGTCCCGGACCGCCCGGGCCACGACCGTCGCTACCTCCTCGACTCCACCAAGATCCGCACCGCCTTGGGATGGGAGCCGACGATCGGCTTCGAGGACGGGCTCGCCGACACGGTGGCGTGGTACGCCGACCACCGCAGTTGGTGGGAGCCGCTCCGGGACCGGGCACCGGTAGTCGAGGGGGCATGGACCGGCGGGAGCCAGCCACCGGCTCGGCCGTGACCACGCCGCTCCGGGTCTTCGTCACCGGCGGGGACGGACAGCTGGGACGGGACGTCCAAGCCGTGCTGGCCGGCGCCGTTCCTGATGGTGGTGCCCCGGCGGACGCGACAGGCCTGACGGTGCCCCGACCGGCGGGAGGCTTCGAGACGCTGGCCACCGACGTCGACACGCTCGACCTGCGCGACCGCGACGGCGTCCTCGCTGCGATCGAGTCGTTCCGTCCCGAGGTCGTCCTCCACGGCGGCGCCTACACGGCCGTGGACGCCTGCGAGTCCGACCCGGGCACCGCCTACGCGGTCAACGCCCTCGGCACCCGCTACGTCGCCGAGGCGGCCCGGCGGGTGGGCGCCCACGTCGTCTACGTCTCGACGGACTACGTCTTCGACGGCGAGCTGGAGCGTCCCTACGTCGAGTGGGACGACCCCGCCCCTCGGTCGGTCTACGGCCGTAGCAAGCTCGGGGGTGAGCGGGAGGTGCTCGCCGTGCTCGGAGGCGACGCCACCGTCGTCCGCACGGCGTGGGTGAGCGGTGCCCACGGGGCGAACATGGTCAAAACGGCGCTTCGTCTGGCCGGCGCCGACGCCACGGCCACGCTGCACTTCGTGGACGACCAGCAAGGCACTCCGACGTTCACGGCCGACCTGGCCCCTGTCCTCGTCCGCCTCGGCGTCGAACGGCGGCCGGGGACGTTCCACGTCACCAACAGGGGGGAGACGACGTGGTTCGGGTTCGTCCGAGCGGTGCTCGAGGCAGCGGGCGACGACCCCGGGCGCGTCGAGCCCATCGCGACGGCAGAGCTCGATCCGCCGCGCCCGGCGCCGCGCCCGGCCAACTCCCGGCTCGACAACCTGGGGCTCCGCCTGGCCGGGCTCCCGCTGCTCCCCGAATGGACGGACTCGCTGGCCCGTCTCGTCGACGCCGTGGTCGGACCGTGACCCCAGCCGCCACCCGAGCCCCAGCCGTCACCCGAGCCGTGAGGACGGCGCCGTGACGCCCGGCGACCCGTCGTCGGCGCGCCCGGCCGGCTCGTCCGGCTCCGTCCGCATCACCTCGACGCCCGGTGCGGCGAGCTCGGTGCCCCCGCTCGCCGCGGCGTTGCCGCCGCGGGGCGAGCACGGGCCCGCGTCCCAGGTCCCCGAGGTGCCGACCTTCGGGCACGGAGGGCATGGCGTCCGGGTGCTCCCCCACGGGCGAGCGCGCGCGGTCGCCGTGCTCGGCGTCGGCTACGTCGGTCTGCCCACCGCCGCTGTCCTCGCCCACCTCGGCCACCAGGTGACCTGCGCCGACGTGGACGAGGACCGGATCGCCCAGCTCGCTGCCGGGTCGGTGCCCATCGTCGAGGACCACCTCGAGGAGCTGGTCCGTGAAGGCCTCGACGCCGGTCGTCTGCGCTTCGTCGCCGACGTCGCCGGGGCCGTCGCCGGGTGCGAGTTCGTCTTCCTGTGCGTGCCCACCCCTCAGGGCGAGGACGGCTCGGCGGACCTGTCCTACGTGGAGGCGGCGGCGGCGGCCATCGGCCCCCACCTCGAGCCGGGCTCGGTGGTGGTGAACAAGTCCACCGTGCCGGTGGGCTCGACCCTGGTCGTCGAGCGGGTGCTCGGCCGTCACGACGTCTCGGTCGTCTCGAACCCCGAGTTCCTGCGCGAGGGCTCGGCGGTCTCCGACAGCCTCCACCCCGAGCGCGTCGTGGTGGGTGCCGCCGACCAGTCGGCCGCCGCCCGGGTCGGCGAGCTGTTCGCTGGCACGCGCGCCCCGGTCCTCATCACGGACGCCACCACCGCCGAGACGATCAAGTACGCGGCCAACGCCTTCTTGGCCACCAAGCTGAGCTTCGTCAACGCGGTGGCCAGCCTGTGCGAGGCCGTCGGTGCCGACGTGCGCGACGTCATCCTCGGCCTCGGTTACGACCGGCGGATCGGCTTCGAGTACCTGCGGCCCGGGCCCGGTTGGGGGGGGAGCTGTCTGCCCAAGGACACCCAGGCCCTGGTGCGGATCGCCGAGGACGCCGGGTACGACTTCGCCTTCCTCCGTGGGGTCATCGCCATCAACGACGAGCAGTTCGACCGGGTGGTGGCGAAGGTCGCCGCTGCCACCCGACAGTCGACCGAGGGTCCACCCATCCAGCGAGGACATCGGAGCGACGCGGCGGACGACCCCACGGCCGCCGGGGCCGAGCTCGCCGGCCGAGTCGTTGCCGTCTGGGGTCTCACCTTCAAGGCCGGCACCGACGACCTGCGGTCGTCTCCTGCCGTCGAGGTCGTGCGTCGCGTGGCAGGGAAGGGCGCGACCGTTCGCGCCTACGACCCGACGGTGCCCGTCCCGGCAGGAGCAGGCCCGGCCCGTCTCGACGGGCTGACGGGGGTGCGTGGCGACCCGGTGATCGGTGCCGTCACCGCGCATGGCGACCCGTACGACGCCTGCACAGGGGCTGACGTGCTCGTCGTGCTCACCGAGTGGGACGAGTTCCGCCTGGTCGACTTCCGCCGGGTGGCGCTCCAGCTCGCCCGGCCGGTGGTGGTCGACGCCCGCAACCTGCTCGATCCCGCCCAGCTCCGGCGGCTCGGCTTCGCCTACGAGGGGATCGGACGGAGGTGACCGGTCGTGTCGCCGTCCTCGGGGGCGCCGGTTTCCTCGGCTCCCACCTGTGCGACCGGCTCGTGGCCCGAGGGGACGAGGTCGTCTGCGTGGACGACTTCTCCACCGGGCGCCGCGCCAACGTCGCCCACCTGGTCGGGAACTCCGCCTTCACCCTCGTCGAGGCCGACGTGTCGACCTCGGTCCCCGTGGACGGCCCCCTCGACGCGGTCTGCCACCTGGCCAGCCCGGCTTCCCCCCCCGACTACCTGGCCCGCCCGCTCGCCACGCTGGCGGTCGGGAGCGAAGGGACTCGCCTCGCCCTCGAGCTGGCCGAGCGCCACCGCGCCCGCTTCCTACTGGCGTCGACGAGCGAGGTGTACGGAGATCCGGCCGTGCACCCCCAGCCGGAGTCCTACTGGGGCAACGTCAACCCGGTCGGCCCTCGGAGCGTCTACGACGAGGCCAAGCGGTTCGCCGAGGCGCTCACCTTCGCCCACCACCGGGCCCGGGGGACGGACGTCGGCGTCGTGCGCATCTTCAACACCTACGGCCCCCGTCTCCGCACCGACGACGGTCGGGTCGTGTCGAACTTCCTGGCTCAGGCGCTCCGGGGAGATCCGCTCACCGTCTACGGGGACGGGAGCCAGACCCGGAGCCTCTGCTACGTCGACGACGAGGTCGGGGGACTGGTGGCCATGCTCGACGCCTCGGTCACCGGTCCGGTCAACCTCGGCAATCCCGACGAGCACACCGTCCTCGAGCTGGCGCGCACGATCATCGAGCTGACCGGTTCCACCTCGACCATCGTGCACCGTCCGCTGCCGACCGACGACCCGGCACGCCGGCGCCCCGACATCTCACTGGCCCGCCAGCTCCTCGGATGGGAGCCGACCACGCCGCTCGCCGTCGGGCTCGCCCGAACCGCCGAGGCACTGGTTGCCGAGCAGCGGCTGGGCAGCGACCCCGAGCCGGGAGCGGGCAGTGAGCAAGCCGGGAGCGGGCAGTGAGCAAGCCGGAGGTGCTGGTGTGGACGGAGCTGGCGTGAGCGGGTACCAGACCCTGAGCGTGATCGTGCCGGTCTACAACGAGCGCGCCACGGTCGCCGAAGCGGTGCGCCGTATCCGCCAGGTCGACGTGCCCCTCGAGCTGGAGATCGTCGTGGTCGACGACGGGTCGACCGACGGCACCCGGCAGGTGCTCGCCTCTCTCGAGGACTCGACCGTGCGCGTCCTTTCCCACGCTCGCAACCGGGGGAAGGGCGCAGCCGTGCGCACCGGGCTGGCGGCGGCCCGGGGCGACCTCGTCCTCATCCAGGACGCCGACCTCGAGTACGACCCGGCCGATTGGCCCAAGCTGCTCGACCCGCTCCTGCGGGGAAAGGCCCGGGTCGTCTACGGAAGCCGGTTCACCGGCGAGCGCAAGAACATGCTCCCGCTTCACTGGATGGGCAACCGGTTCCTCGTCCTCGTCACCAACGTCCTCTACGCCTCCACGCTCTCGGACATGGAGACCTGCTCGAAGGTGTTCGACCGCCGGGTCCTCGCCGGGCTCCCCCTCGAGTCCGACCGCTTCGAGATCGAGCCCGAGCTCACGGCCAAGGTGCTCCGGCGTGGGTACCGCATCTACGAAGTGCCGATCTCGTACGCCGGACGCGAGGTCGCCGAGGGCAAGAAGATCACCTGGCACGACGGGTTCGGCGCACTGTGGGCGCTGCTCAAGTACCGTGTCGCCCCGCTACCGCCCCCGCCTCCGGAGGCAGCCGTGCTCGCCGACCGGTGACCGTCGAACGGCCGACGGGCGTGGAGGAGAACGGCCGGGCGGGTCGACGGCCCGGTGGACCTGCTGCGGTCGTCGTCAACTACGAGTCGGGGCCGCTCCTTGCCCGGTGCGTGGTCGCCCTGGTCGTCGCCGGCGCCGACGAGGTGGTGGTGGTCGACAACGGTTCGTCCGACGGATCGCTCGCCGAGGCCGAGGCCACCGGGCTGGTCGGCGCCGTGGTCCGCCCGGGGCGCAACGTGGGCTACGGGGCGGGGGCCAACCGGGGTGTCGCCGTCACCCGGGGCGACGTGGTCCTCGTGTGCAATCCGGACGTGGAGGTGTCCCCCGAAGCGCTCGTCCGGTTGGTCGACGCCCTCGACCGTGACCCCGGCCTCGGCCTGGTCGGCCCCCTCGTCCGTGCTACCACCGGCGAGCGGTACCCGTCGGCCCGCCGGTTCCCGTCGCTCCTCGACGCCGCCGGGCACGCGCTGCTCGGGCTCTTCGCTCCCGACAACCGCTTCACCCGTGCCTACCGGATGGACGATCTTGCCGAGTCGGGCACGTACGACGTGGACTGGGTGTCCGGGGCCTGCTTCGTGGTTCGACGCAGCGCCTTCGAACAGGTCGGTGGCTTCGACGAGTCGTACTTCATGTACGCCGAGGACGTCGACCTGTGCTGGCGGCTCGGGCGCCGAGGTTGGCGGATCGGCTACGTGACCGACGCCGAGGCCGTCCACGTCCAGGGAGTCTCCACCGCCCGTCACCCCTACGCCATGCTCGTGCACCACCACGTCTCGCTCTTCCGCTTTGCCGTCCGTTCGAGCACCGGCTGGCGCCGCCTCGCCCTGCCGGCGGTGGCGACCGGGCTCGCCGTGCGGGCCACCTTGGCCGTCGTCCACCACCTGGCCGGGTCCCGAGGACGGCACCGATCCCCGCACCGTCCGTGACGGGCTAGGGTGTCCCCCGATCATGCCCGGCAATTCGACAGGGAAGTGGGTGGCGCGAGCAGCGTCCACCGGTGGCGGCAAGACCTACCGCGGTCAGATGCCGGTCAACTGGTACGCGGCCCTGGTGCTGCTGTGCGTGGTCGGCCTGGGCCTGATCGGCTACAGCCGCTACGAGCGAACGCACCAGACCGCCTCGTCGGCGGGCCCGCCGACGACGTCGCAGACGTGGTACGCGGCGCTCGCCGTCGACATCTGCGGCAAGGTCGAGCCGAACCTCCCGGCCAGCACCAACCCGTCGGCCGGGTTCACCACCGACGGCTCGGGCATCGTGACCATCCAGCCCAAGAACGCCAGCGAGTCGGGGGCGAACGCCACACTGGGCACGTTCGTGTCGGAGTACAAGAAGCTCGAGTTGACCACCACGACGGTGCGCTACCCCGGTGGCCGCCTCTTCAGCAACGGGGAGCGGTGCCCAGCCAAGACACCCGACGCCGGCAGGCAAGGCTTCGTCGTCGTCGACGAGTGGCCCAACTTCAGTGCCAAGAAGTCCACCGAAGCGCCCGGTGACCCGCGGTCGCTCAGGTTCTCCAACGGCCAGATGATCACGGTCGCCTTCGTTCCGGCCACCAAGGCGGTCCCCAAGCCGCCGGCGGCGGTCATCACCAACCTGATCAAGGCGGTGACCGGAGCCCAGACCTCGGTGCCGACGTCGGTGCCCTCGACGTCGGTGCCCTCGACGTCGGTGCCGACCCCCACGAGCGCCTCCAAGACCCCCACCACGACGGCACCTTCTGGAACCGCGAAGTGAGGGCAGTCGTCCTCGTGGGCGGCGAGGGGACGCGCCTTAGGCCGCTCACCCTCACGACCCCGAAGCAGATGCTCCCCGTGGTCGAGCAGCCGATGATCGAGCGTGTGCTCGGGCAGCTGGCCCTCCATGGCGTGGACCGCGCCGTCCTCTCCCTCGGCTACCGGCCGGACGCCTTCATCGACGCCTATCCCGACGGAGTGGTCGCCGGCGTGTCGGTCACCTACGCCGTCGAGCCGACACCCCTCGACACGGCCGGCGCAGTCCGGTTCGCCGCCCTCCACGCCGGCGTGGACGACACCTTCGTCGTCGTGAACGGCGACGTCCTCGCCGACCTCGACCTCGGTGCCCTGGTCCGGTTCCACCGGGAGCGGGGTGGCGCCGCCACCATCGCCCTCACCCCGGTGGCCGACCCGTCCGCCTTCGGCGTCGTCCCCACCGACTCCACGGGACGGGTGACGGCCTTCATCGAGAAGCCGCGCCGGGACGAGGCACCGACCAACCTGATCAACGCCGGCACCTACGTCCTCGAGGCCGAGGTCCTCGACCGGATCCCCGACGGCCGTCGGGTCTCCATCGAGCGCGAGACGTTCCCTGCCCTCGTCGAGGCCGGGAGCCTCTATGCCAGTGGATCGGACACCTACTGGCTCGACACCGGCACGCCCGAGGCGTACCTGCGTGCCCACGACGACCTCCTGCGAGGCCGAAGGGGATCCCCTCCGACCCCCGGGGCGGTCGAGGACGCCGCTGTGGGTCGGGAGGTCTGGCGCACGGGTGCCGTCGACGCCGCCGGCGCCTCGGTGTCGACGTCGCTGCTCGGCGCCGGAGCCGTCGTCGAGGCCGGTGCCGTGGTCGAGGGATCGGTCGTCGGCGCCGGAGCCGTCGTCGAGGCCGGTGCCACCGTGCGCGGCTCGGTACTGCTCCCTGGGGCCCGCGTGGCGGAGCGAGCGACCGTCGAGCGGACCATCGTCGGCCCCGGGGCGACCATCGGCCAACGGTGCAGTGTGCTCGGGGTGTCAGTGATCGGCGCCGACGTCGTGGTCCCGGCCGGGACCGAGCTCGAGGGTGCACGGGTGCCAGAAGGGGCTTGAGCGGTGCGGGCGCTGGTGACCGGAGGCGCCGGCTTCATCGGGTCGACGCTGGTCGACCGCCTGCTTGCCGAAGGAGCGACCGTCGACGTCGTCGACGACTTGTCGAGCGGCTCACTGGTCAACCTGGCCGAGGCTCGGGCCGGCGGTGGCCGTCGGCTCACTGTCCACCACCTGGACGTGCGCTCGCCCGAGGTGGTCGACGTCCTCACCCTCCGCCGCCCCGAGGTGGTCTTCCACCTCGCCGCCCAGGCCGACGACAGGATCGCGGTCGCCGACCCGGTCTTCGACGCGGAGGTGAACGTGCTGGGGACGCTTCGTGTCCTCGAAGGGGCCCGTGCCGCCGGGTGCAGGCGAGTCGTCTTCGCCGCCAGTGGCGAGACCCTCTACGGCGAGCCGGATCCCTCCGACCTCCCCTGGCGCGAGTCGCTCCCGGCGCGGCCGCTCACCCCGTTTGGGGTCTCGAAGAAGGCGGCCATCGACTACCTCGTCGCCTACCGCCAGCTCCACGCCCTCGAGTTCGTTGCCCTGGCTTTGGCCAACGTGTACGGGCCCCGTCAGGACCCCCACGGCGAGACCGGTATGGTCGCCGTCTTCGGTCGGCGGCTCCTGGCCGGCGAGCAGGTGACGATCGTCGGCGACGGGAACCAGACGCGCGACTTCGTCTTCGTCGACGACGTCGTCGACGCCTTCGTGCGCGCCGCCACCAAGGGCGGAGGGCTGGTCTGCAACATCGGCACCGGACGCGAGACGTCGGTCAACGCGCTCTATGCAGAGATGGCCCGGCAGGTCGGTTCCGACCTCCAGCCCCGCTACGCCCCGCCCCGACCCGGCGAACTGCCCAGGTGTAGCCTCGACCCGTCTCGAGCAGCCATGCAGCTGGGCTGGAAGGCGTGGACGACGGTGGCCGAGGGAGTGCGCTCGGTGCTCGAGCACCTCCGGGGGGACGAGGGGCGCTCGACCGGGCCCCGGTGAGGAGCCGTGCCGCGGCCGGCGCTCAGCGGAACAGGTCTTCGGAGGGGGGCCGGACGATCTCCTCGGCCACGGAGCCGTCCCGCAGCCAGGCGGGTGCCACGCCCCTCACGACGGCGGCGGGGACGCCCCGGTCCTTGCCCATGACGAGCTCGGCGGCGCCGGCGAGCTCGTCGGCCACGCAGACCTCGGTGGCCTCGAGCACCCGACCGGTGGCATCCGGTGTCCCACGCAGGTCGACCACCGCTGCGACGCCGGCCACCCCGATGGCGACGTCGGTGACGCCTCGGCGCCAGGTGCGTCCGAACGTGTCGGAGATGACGACCCCCACCTCGACGCCCAGTCGGCGCCGAAGGTCCGCCCGGATCCTCCGGGCGGACCGGTCGGGGTCCACCGGCAGGAGGGCTGCCGTTCCGGCCTCCACGTTGGAGAGGTCCACGCCGGCGTTGGCGCAGACGAAGCCGTGACGGGTCTCGCTGATGAGCAGGTCACCGCGTCGGCGGACCACCCGGACCGACTCGGACTCGACGACGAGGCGCTTGGCTGCCGGGTCGTCGGGGTCGACAGGGACCAGGCGCCCCTCGGCCTTCGAGACGACCTTCTGGGTGACGACGAGCACGTCTCCGTCGGCCAGGCCACCGGGGACGCTGGAGGTGGGACCGAGGGCGTCGGCGAGGACCCCGGCCAGGTTGTCACCGGGGACGACAGCCCCGATGCCGACGACCGGATGGACGGCGAGCCCACCGTCGTCCCGGGTCACCGCCGACCGTCCCCGATCGCTCCGAGGACGGCACGGGACAGCTCGGCGGCCCGTCTGACGTCGCTCATCACCGTGTCGGCGACGACGCAACGCACGCCTTCGGCCTCGACGGCCGGGGCGAGCGCCTCGTCGGCTCGGTCGACCACCAGCGTCGAGACCCACGGCGCGTACCAACGCGCCACGCCGACCACCGAGGGTTCGAAGCCCGACTCGGCCATGAGCCGGGCTGCCGGTCCCTTGATGGCCGAGCCGGCGACGATGGGGGACACCGCGACGACGTCCTCCCGCCGTCGGCGGAGGTGGTCGAGGAGGCCGGGGACGGCGACCACGGGGCCGATGGAGACCACTGGGTTCGACGGGCACACCACCACTACCTCGGCGTCGTCGACCGCCTCGAGGACGCCTGGTGCCGGGCGCGCCTGGTCGGCCCCGGCGAACCGGACGGCAGAGACGGCGACGTCGTGCCGGAGCCGAACGAAGTACTCCTGAAAGGGCACCTCGTGGCCACCGACCACGTGCAGGTGGGTCCGCACCGGGTCGTCCGAGACGGGCAGGAGCCGGACCCGGACCCCGCGGGCCCGGGCTAGCTCGGCGGTCACCTCGCTGAGCGTCGCTCCCTGGTCGAGCCGGTGGGTGCGGTAGCAGTGGGTGGCGAGGTCGCGGTCACCGAGGCGGAACCAGGTCTCGCCGCCCAGTCGCTCGAGCTCGGTCATCACCGTCCACGACTCGCCGGCCAGCCCCCAGCCGGTGCCGCGGTCGGACAGCCCGGCCAGCGTGTAGAGCACGGTGTCGAGGTCGGGAGAGATGTGGAGCCCGTGCAGTCGGGTGTCGTCGCCGACGTTGACCACGGCGGTGATCGTCGCAGCGTCGACGACCTCGGTCATCCCCTCGAGGAGCCGGGCGGCGCCGACCCCGCCGGCCAGTGCCGTGATCACGACCGGCTGCCGCCTCGCCGGTCCCGCGCCAGGGCGGCGAGGTGCCGGCGGATGCGCATGGTCGGGCACACTACCGCCGGCGCGAGGCGCCGACCAGCGGGCGTTGTCCGGCTGCCCGGTGCGGGTGCCGAGATGTGCAAGGCTCTCGCCGTGCCGCGCCACGGACACCGGTCGGATGCCGCCCGGCTCTCCGTCGCCCTCGACGCCACGCCGTTGCTCGGCCGACCGACGGGCGTCGGGGCCTTCGTGGCCGGGCTCATCGACGGCCTCGCCCGTCGCCAAGACGTCGACGTGTCGGCCTTCGCGGTGAGCTGGCGCCGCCGCCATGGCATCGACTCCGTCGTTCCGCCGGAGGTCGACCGTGCGCAACGGCCCATGCCGGCGCGGCCGCTGCACGCGTCGTGGCGCCGGCTGTCGTGGCCGCCGGCCGACTGGTTCGTCGGGCGTCACGACGTCGTCCACGGGACCAACTTCGTGGTGCCACCCGCCCATGCCGCCCGGGTGGTCAGCGTGCACGACCTGACCCCGCTGCGCTATCCACACCTCTGCGACCGCTCCACCCTGGTCTTTCCTGATCTCGTGCGGCGAGCGATCGCTGCCGGCGCCTACGTGCACACCTTGTCGGACTTCGTCGCCGACGAGGTCGTCGACGCCTTCGGCGCCGCTCCGGACCACGTGCGCACGGTCCACCTCGGTGTGCCGTTGGTGGCCGAGCTCACCGAGCTCACCGAGCTCACCGAGCTGAGCGAGCTGAGCGAGCTGGCCGGGGGCACTGGGCATACCGGTGGCACCGATTTGGGCGGCGGTGCCGGCGGCACCGGGATCGGCCACGGACCCCCGGTCGTCCCGCAGCTGCCCGTCGACCTTCCCCGGGGCACGGAGCGCTACGTGATCGCCATCGGCACCGTCGAGCCCCGCAAGGACTACCCGTCGCTCGTCGCCGCCTTCACCCGGGTTGCCGCCTCCGACCCGGGGCTCGCCCTGGTGATCGTCGGTGCCTCGGGGTGGGGTGCCGACGCCGTCGAGGAGGCTGTGGGCCGCTCGCCGGCGGCGGCCCGTGTCGTCCGGGTCGGCTACGTGGCCGACGTTGCCCTCGCGCGACTGCTCGCCGGCGCCGCCGCGCTCGCCTACCCTTCCCTCTACGAGGGCTTCGGCTTCCCTCCTCTCCAGGCGATGGCCGCCGGCGTGCCCGTGGTCACCACACGGGCTGGTGCCATCCCCGAGGTGGTCGGCGACGCCGCCGTCCTCGTGCCTCCCGGCGACGCCGACGCCCTCGCCGACGCCCTGGCCGACGTGCTCGCCGGCGGACCGGAGGTCGACGCCTTGGTGGCACGGGGTCGGGAGCGGTCTCGCCGGTTCACCTGGGACGCCTGTGCGGAGGGCATGGTCGAGCTCTACCGCGACGCCGCGGCATGAGCTCCTCGTCCCAGCGACCGACGCTCGGACCAGGTCACCGACCACTCGGCGTGCTGGTCGTCGCCGAGCAACTGCGACGTGCCGTGCCCGGTGGCATCGGCACCTACGCGCTCGGCCTGCTCGGGGGCCTCCGCCGCCTCGGGACCGGTGCCGGCGCCGACGTCACCGTGCTGGCCAGCCGGCGTCGACACCGGGAAGCAAGTCGAGACCCGCTGGCCGGACCCGGGTTCCCCGTCCGGTCCGTACCACTGCCCGGTCCCGTCCTCACCCGCTTGTGGGACGCCGGGGTACTCTCCGCGCCCCGGAGCTTCGACGTCGTCCACGCCGTGTCTCTGGCTGCCCCACCCAGCCAGGACGCGCCGGTGGTGGCGATGGTGCACGACCTGCTGTGGCGGACGTATCCCGAGGCCTACCCGGCCCGAGGACGGGCGTGGCACGAGGCAGCGCTCCGGCGCCTCCTGCAGCGGGCAGCCCGCGTCGTCGTGCCGAGCGAGGTCGTGGCCACGCAGTTGGTCGACGCCGGAGCGACGCCGGGTGACGTGGTGGTCGTGCCCCACGGCAGCGACCACCTGCCGCCGCCGGACAGCTCGGCGACCGACGCCCTGCTCGCCCACCTCGGCGTCGGCACCCCGTTCCTGTTGGCCGTGGGAACGCTCGAACCGCGCAAGAACCTCGCCCGCCTGTTCGACGCCTATGGACAGGCGCGCCGCCGGTTGCCCGAACCGTGGCCGCTGGTGGTGGTCGGGCCCACCGGATGGGGTGACCGGCTGCAGCCCGTCGAAGGCGTCGTGCTGGCCGGGGGCGTTCCAGCCGGTGTCCTCGCCGGCCTCTACCACCGAGCCCGGCTGCTCGCCTACGTGCCGCTCGGCGAGGGCTTCGGCCTGCCTCCTCTCGAGGCCATGGCGGCGGGGGTCCCGGTGGTGGCCAGCCCGCTCCCGAGCACGGGCGGCGCCGCCAACGAGGTCGACCCCCTCGACGTGGAGGGGATCGCTGAGGCGCTCGTCACCGTGGCGAGCGAGGACGACGTCGCCGACGACCTCCGTCGGCGCGGCGCCGAGCACGCTGCCGGCCTGCGGTGGACGACGTCGGCGGAGCGTCACGTGGCGGTGTGGGCTGGCGTCACCGGAGCGGGTCCCGGTGGTTGACGGCGAGCAGCCCGTGACGAGGGTCCCGGCGCAGGAGCAGGTCGTCGGGGCAGCCGAGGGAGCCTCCGGGGATGGTCCGTCGACCACGGCACTGCGGTGCTCGGTCGACGTGACGGCGGTCCCGGCCCGCCCGGTGGGTGCCGGCCAGTACACGTTGCGCCTGGTCGAGGCCGTCGCCGCTGGTGGCGAGGTGTCGCTCGTCCTTCTCGCTCGCCGGGGAGACGCCACCCGGTGGCGGTCGCTTGCACCAACAGCCGACGTGGTGGACGTCGCCCCGGCTCCCCGCCCGCTCCGCCTGGCCTGGGAGCAGGTGGCCTTGCCGGCCCGGCTGCGCACCGCGGCAGTGGCCGTCCATCACTCACCCCACTACACGATGCCGGAGCGCACCCGCCTCCCCGTCGTCGTCACCGTCCACGACCTGAGCTTCTTCGTGTCTCCCGAGTGGCACGAGCGCTCCAAGGTGCTCCTGTTCCGGCGGGCGATCGAGGTGGCGGCTCGCCGGGCCACCGTCATCGTCTGTCCGAGCCAGGTGACGGCTGACGAGCTCGAACGGTGGTGCCCGACCGACGCCGAGGTGGTGGTGGCCCATCACGGCGTCGACGCGCGTCGCTTCTCACCCGAGGAGGTCGACCCGGGGAGCGACCTCGTCGTCCTGGGCGGCCTCGACCACCGTCTCTCGCAGGGCGCTCCCTTCGTGGTCTTCGTCGGCACCCTCGAGCCTCGCAAGGATGTCCCCACGCTGGTGGCGGCCTTTGCCCGCGTGGCGCGCCGGCATCCCGAGGCGCTGCTCGTGCTGGCCGGGGGACCGGGGTGGGGTGGCGACGCCGTCGAGCGGGCCCTCCACGCTGCCGGGATCGACGCCCAGGTGGTCAGGACCGGCTACGTCCCCGACGACGCCGTCCCGGCGTTGTTGCGACACGCTGCCGCGGCCGTCTACCCGGCCCGGTACGAGGGCTTCGGTCTGCCTGCCCTGGAGGCGCTGGCCTGTGGGACCACCCTCGTGACCACTCGGGGGACGGCGATGGAGGAGGTGGCGGGATCCGCCGCCCTGCTCGTCGATCCCGGTGACACGGCCGCCCTGGCCGACGTCCTCGACGTCGTGCTCTCCGAGCGCGGGGTGGGGGATCCCGACCGCGAAGATCGACGACGTCGCGGGCTTGCCGTGGCTGCGGCCCACACCTGGTCGGCGAGCGCTGCCGCCCACGTCCGGGCGTACCGGCTTGCCGCCCGTGGAGGCAGGCGGCGCGCCCGGGGCACCCGGTAGGGTGCTCGGCGTGCGAGCCCTGATCACCGGAGGAAGCGGCTTCGTCGGCACCTGGTTGGTCGACCACCTGCGCGCTGCCGGCGACGACGTCGAGGTGACGGACACCGAGGTCGACGTCACCGACCCCGACGCCGTCCACGCTGCCATCGAAGCGGCGCGTCCCGAGGCCGTGTACCACCTGGCTGCGCTGTCGCACGTGGGCCGGTCGTGGGACGACCCCCTAGGAGTCCTCGAGGTGAACGTGCTCGGGACGGCGAGCGTGCTCCTGGCTGCCCGCCGGTCCGGGCTGGCACCACGAGTGCTGGTGGTGAGCTCGGCCGAGGTGTACGGGGCCGTGGCCGACCCAGCGGCGCTCCCGCTCACCGAGGACATGGCACCGGCACCGGTCACGCCCTATGCGGCGAGCAAGCTGGCGGCCGAGGCCGTCGCCACCCAGGCGTTCCGCGGTCACGGCCAGCATGTCGTGGTGGCGCGTCCGTTCAACCACGTGGGCCCCGGGCAGTCGCCTGAGTTCGCCGTCGCCGCCTTTGCCAAGCGGGTCGTCGAAGCGACGGCGAGCGGTCAGCGTGCCATCGCCGTGGGCAACCTGTCGGCTCGCCGCGACTTCACCGACGTCCGTGACGTCGTGCGCGCCTATCGGGCGCTCGTCGAGTCGGGCGAGCCGGGAACGGTCTACAACGTCTGTTCGGGTCGAGACGTCTCGATGCGCGAAATAGCCGACGAGCTGGTGGCGCTGGCCGGGGCCTCGCTCGAGCTCGAGGTGGACCCCGCTCTCGTCCGGCCGATCGAGGTCCCCGTCCTGCGGGGAGACCCGGGTCGTCTGCAACGCGCCACGGGCTGGGTGCCCGTGCACCCGCTGACCGAGACGCTCGCGGACGTCCTCAAGGACTGGGAAGGCCGGGTGCCCCGAGCCGTCTAGCCCGTCGTGAGCGGTCCGGCTCGTCCACAGGCGGCGCTGAGCGATCTGGTGGCCCGGTGTCGTGGCCACGGGGGCTCGGGGCTGGCTGACGGGAACCCGGGCAGCGCGCCCTCGCGGAGCGGGCGCGACGACGGGCCCGCTTGGAGCGGGCCCGTCGTCGGCGGATCGGAGGGGGCCGGTCCGCGGCAGTGAGGCATCGTGCCCCACTGTGCCCAGCGTCGCCGAGGGGGGAGCGGCGGCGCCAAGGTCGCGTGCGTCGCTGACCGGGCGGTCAGGCGTTGGTCAGCCGCTCGCGGAGCTGGGCGCGCACGTCACGTGCCAGCTCG
Organism: Acidimicrobiales bacterium; assembly: GCA_049964655.1. Classification (GTDB taxonomy): domain Bacteria; phylum Actinomycetota; class Acidimicrobiia; order Acidimicrobiales; family RAAP-2; genus JAJZJT01. The sequence goes on along the minus strand of JBMFXC010000007.1, from coordinate 11,697 downwards.
TGCGCCTGGGCGGCGAGGTCGCGGGCAGGCTCGGGAAGGCGCTGCTCGAGCGGCGACAGCACCGCCTCGACCTGCTCGACGAGTGCCTCGACCCGCTGGTCGACGTCTGCGAGCACGCCGGTGACGTCGTCCCGCACGGTCGACAGCCGGCTCTGGACGTCGGTGCGCGGCTGACCCAGGCGCGCTTCGAGCTCCCGACGCTGCACCTGCAGCCGTTGGTAGCCGAGCACGCCAGCACCGACGGCGACGTAGGCGGCGTCCCGCGCCCGACGTGCGAGCTCTTGGGCCACCTGGGCGGGGTCGAGGTCGGGAAGTGATCGTTCGAAGCGGGGCATCGGTCCTCCTACATGGGTGCCGTGGGTACGGCCTGTTGATGCAAGTGTATACAGACTGATAAACAGTTGCAAGCATCCGAGGCCACGGGCCACGGTGTCGGCCGACGCGAACAGGCGCGTTGTCGGTGGTGTGCCCGGTGCCAGTAGCCTCGGCACCCTGATGGATGCCCTGGCCCCGCCGGTCGTCGCCGTCGTCGTCGCCCACCAGCCCGGTGAGTGGTTCGACGAGGCGTTGGGCTCGTTGGCCGAGCAGGACTATCCGGAGCTGTCCGTCCTGGTCCTCGACGCGGCAAGTCCGGACGACGGTGGCCCCACCGTGGCCGAGCGTGTGGCAGCCCGGCTCCCCGATGCCTTCGTGCGTCGCCTCGAAGCGAACGTCGGCTTCGCCGCCGCCGCCGACGAGGTCCGTTCGATGGTGGAGGGTGCGGCCTACTACCTCTTCTGCCACGACGACGTCGCACTTGCCCCTGACGCCGTGCACCGGCTCGTCGAGGAGGCGTTCCGGTCGAACGCCGGGGTCGTCTCACCCAAGTTCGTCAGCTGGGACGACCCCACCCGGCTCCTCCATGTGGGGATGGCGCTTGACAAAGGCGGCTCGGTCGTCGACCGGGTCCAGCCCTTCGAGATCGACCACGGGCAGCACGACGCCGTTCGGGACGTGTTCGTGGCGCCGGGTGGCTGCACGCTGGTGCGTGCCGACCTGTTCGCTGCGCTCGGAGGCTTCGACCGGGACATCGTGGCCATGGGGGAGGACCTCGACCTCTCGTGGCGCGCCCAGGTGGCCGGGGCACGGGTCATCGTCGCTCCCGACGCCGTGGTGCGCCATCGCGAGGTGCTGGCCTCCGGGCAGCGGCCGCTGGAGCCCTCCCTGGTGGGAGCGCCCCGAGCCGGGGCCCGTCCGGTCACCCTGCGCGAGCTCCAGCGTCGGCACGAGCTCGCCGCGGTCTTGACCTGCTACAGCACGGGCCATCTGGTGCGCGTGCTTCCCCAGGTCGTCGTGCTGGCGGTGGCCGAGGTGGTGGTGGCCACCATCGCCGGCGACCGTGACCGGGCCGTGGCCGTCATCCGTGCCTGGCGATGGAACCTCGGCCGCGGGCGGGAGCTGCGGGCTGCCCGGCGTGCGGTGAAGGCGACGCGGCAGCTGAGCGACCGCGAGGTGCGCTCGCTACAGGTCGGCGGGAGCAGTCGGCTCTCTGCGTACGGAGAGCGCCTGGTCGAGCGTGGCTTCAAGGGAGCGCACCTCGACCCTGACACCTTCGACGACCTCGACGTGCCAGACGAGGCGGGGCTTGTGCCCGCCGACGATGCCACGGCCGAGGACGACCGTGCCTCCGCCGGGAGGCGCGGCGCCCTGGCACCACAGGTGAGCGCCGCCATCTGGCTGACCGCCGCCCTCGTGCTCGTGGTGGGGGTGCGCAGCCTGCTCGTGGGATCGATCCCCGTCGTCGGCCAGTTCGTCCCCTTCCCGAGCTGGTCGGCGACCTTCACGCAGTTTGCCGCCAGCTGGCACCCGGCCGGTGTCGGGCAGGCGGCACCGGCGACCCCGGCCTTCGCGCTCCTCGGCGTGCTCGGAACGGTCCTCTTTGGAGCCATGGGCCTCGCCGAGAAGGTGGTGGTGCTGGGCTGTCTGCCCCTCGGCGCCTGGGGGGCCGTCTCGGCCGTGCGGCCGTTCGGTTCGCAGCGGGCGGCAACGGTCGCCGGTATCGCCTACCTGGCCATGCCGTTGCCCTACGACGCCCTCGCCCAGGGCCGCCTCGACGTGCTGGTCACCTACGCCGGCATGCCGTGGGTCCTCGGGCTCCTCTTCGGGGCGTCCGCCCGCCCCCCCTACCATCGCCGACGGGTCGGCCTGGCCCGCACGGTGGTGCGCCTGGGCCTGCTCGAAGCCGTCCTCGTCTCGTTCGTGCCGGCTGCCGCATTGCTCGTCGTGGGGGCGGGTGTGGTCCTGGTCGTCGTCGACCTGGTCGTCGGCGATCGCGGTGCCGCTCGGCGGGTCGCCGCCGCCACCGCCGGGGCGACGGCCGTCGCCGCTCTCTTGTGCCTGCCCTGGCTCGTCGGGGTGGTGAGCGCCGGCGGCAGCGCGTGGTCCGTGCTCGGGACGCCGACCACGGCCATCGGCGCACCGAGCTGGGGCACCATCGTGCGCCTCTCGCTGGGGCCGATCGGCGACTCACCGCTGGCGTGGGGGTTCGCCCTGGCGGCGCTGTTGCCGCTCCTTCTCGGACGCTCGACGCGGGCGGCGTGGGCCGGACGGTGCTGGGCGCTCGTCGTCGCCGCGTGGGTCGCTGCGTGGGCGTCAGCCCGAGGTTGGACCGGCGTGGTGGCACTCGAGCCCGCCGTGGTGCTGACGGTCGCCGCCGCCGGCCTGGCCGTGGCCATCGGTGCCGGCGTCGTCGCCTTCGAGGAGGACCTCCGGGTCGCCGCCTTCGGGTGGCGCCAGCTCGCCGCAGGGGTAGCGGCGGCGGCTGTCGTCCTCGGTGCGCTCCCCACCCTGGCGTCGGCGTTGCCCGGGCGGTTCGACCTTCCCACCACGGACTTCGCCCAGACGGTGAACTGGATGGCGGCACAGCGACGGGAGGGCGCCTTCCGTGTGCTCTGGCTCGGCGACCCTCGTTCGCTCACCCAGGCGTCGTGGCCGGTCGGCGACGGCCTCGCCTATGCCACCTCGGAGGATGGTCCGGCTAACGCGATGTGGTTGTGGGACGCAGCCGCACCGGGGCCAGCGTCCCGCCTTGCCCAAGCGGTGACCGAGGCGAGCTCGGGCCTGACCGACCAGGTCGGTAGCCTTCTGGCGCCGGCCGGTGTCCGCTACATCGTCGTTGTGGGCTCGCTTGCTCCGTTGATCCCCGGGCTCCAGCAGCCCACGACGTTCCCGCTCCCGGCCAACCTGCTGCCGGCGCTCTCCCGTCAGCTCGACCTGACACCCGTGCTCGCGCAAGGGGGGATCACCGTCTACCAGAACCTGGCCTGGATCCCGGTGCGCGCCGAAGTCGCCGCGCGCACCGGTCTGCCCGGGACGCTCTCCGAGCCGGGGCTGGTCGACCGGGCCCCGGGCAGTCCGGTCCTTGCCGGGGCCACGCCCGTGCTGGCCGGTCGTCCCTCTGGCACCAGCTTCGGCGGCTCGCTGCGTCGGGGCACGGTGGTGGCCGCCCTGGCACCCGCCTCCCGCTGGCACCTGGTAGGGGCGGCCGGACCGGCGCCGGAGCGACTCACCTCCGGTTGGGTCGCCACCTATGCCGTGGCACGCCCCGGACCGGCCAGCCTGAGCTTCGACGGCGGTGCTCTGCCGGTCGTGGCGACGATCTACGTCGTCCTCGCCTGGCTGGCCGTGCTGATGGTCTCCGTGGGGGGGCGGCCTCGGTGGGCCCTGACGGTGGCTCGACGTCCGTTGCTCCTCCGCTTCCGGCACCGGAAGGACCGCACTGCTCCACTGACAGCGCACGACGAGCGACCCGAGCCCGGCCCGCCACGACCTCCGGAGCAGGCGTGACGGCGTCGGCGCGACGCCAGGGCCGGTCCGACCGGGCCCGCCCGCTGCTCGCCCTCGTGGTGGTGGTGGTCGTGGCGATCGGCGGGGTCGTCGACGCCGTGGTCGGTCACACGCTCCCGTCCCGTGCCCAGGTGGTCGGGACCGCAGTGGTCGGCGACCCGGCGGCCACTGCTTCGGCGGCCTTTTGTGCCGGTGGTACGGCAGGACCAGGCCAGCCCGCCGACCCGGTGGTCTACCTCACGAACACGGGGGCACACCCCGTGCGTGCCACCATGCGGACGGCCGTGCCGGGGTCTTCCGACCACCCGGCTGGTCAGGCGACGACGCTCGTCGTCCCGTCTCATGCGTCGGTGTCGGTGGACCCGACGGTGGGCCTGCCGGCGGGACCGATGGCCTCGTCGTTCGTCTTCGGAGGCGGTGGGGTGGTGGCGACCCAGGTGGTCCGCGGCAGCGGTGGGTGGGCCGCAGCCCCGTGCGCGACTCGTCCCGCCCAGTCGCTCGTCCTTGCCGGTGGGTCGACAGCCGGTGGCAGCTCGCTCACCTTGTCCCTGCTCGACCCGACGGCGGCACCGACCGTGGCCGACGTCACCTTCCTCACCCCGTCGGGGGCGGTCGTCCCCGCTCCCTACCAGGGGATCGACCTTGCGCCGGGCCAGCTCGTGAGCGAGGACGTGGGCACCTATGTCCAGAACGCCGCGGCGGTGGCCACCCTCGTGACGACGGAGTCCGGCTCGGTGGTGGCCGACGAGCTCGAGCAGTGGGCGGGTGGTACCGGGCTGTCGCTGGTGCTCGGGGCCCGTGCCTCCCGGACGTCGTGGTCGTTTGCCGACACGGACGCCACCCCGGGCTCGACCTCGATCATCGAGGTGGCCAACCCGGGTGCGGTCGACACCACTGCCACCATCTCCTTCGAGCTGGGCCAGGCGACCGTTCTGCCCCGCCGTGTCGTGGTGCCCGGCCGGGCGCTGGTCACCGTCGACCTCACGTCGACCGGAGGGCTCCCCACCGGCACGCCGTTCGGGGTGGAGGTGACGGCCGGAGCCCCGGTGATAGCAGCCAGGATCGTCACGGCGCCGACGTCCGCCGCCCCCCCGAAGACCGGCTCGTGGCTGGGTACCGGGGCCCCGGCCCAGCAGTGGCTGGTCCCCGGGCCGTCCCCGGTCGGTGCGCCAACGGTGGCCGGCGCGGTGCTCTCCGACCTCGCCGTTGCCGACCCGGCCGAGGTGCCGGTCGACGTGTCGATCAGCTCGCTCGCCACCGGACGCGTGCTCCGTCGCGTCGCCGTGGTCGGGGACGGTGTCGGTGTCGTCCCTGGCCCGCTCATGGCCGGGGTCGGTCCCGTGGTCGTCCGGGCGAGCGCCCCGGTCGTCGTCGAGGCGCACGCCGCCCCGGCCGGAGCTCCGGGCGTGGTGGTGGTGCCGGCCATTCCGTATGTGGAGCGGCTGGCGTCCTGAGCCCGATCCTCCCGCGTCCCGACCCTCGCTCGAGGAACGGTCAGGACCGGGGTGAAAGCGAACGCTGCGGGCGGCCGGCGGGTTGCCGAAGGCCGGCAGGTTCGCCGAAGGCCGGCGGGTTGCCGAAGGCCGGCGGGTTGCCGAAGGCCGGCGGGGCCCTCAGCGGTTCAACGGGCGGGAGGAGGCGGCGGGGGCCACGGTGCCTGCCCCTGCGGCCACGGCGCGCCCTGGGACGGCCACGGCGGCTGCGGAGGGGCCCAGTGCCCGCCCGGCGGGGGTGGCGGAGGCCACGGGGCGGGGGGGCGTCCCGCATCCGCCCCGTCGACCCCAGGCTGGCTGGTTGCCGCCCCCGACGAGCTCGGCTGCCCAGCGGCTCCCTCGGCGGCGTGGCTGGCCGTCGACGTGACGGTCGCACGCTCGTCGTCCGGCGATCCTTCGGCCGACGCCGTTCCCTCGTCAGCTCCGTCGCCCCGGGCGGTGGCACTCGCGGTCCCGTTGGCGCGGGAGAAGATCGGTGGGGTCTGCTTGGCGCCCGACTCGTGCACGGGCCGGCCGTAGGCGGTGTCGACCAGGCGGCCCACCGTCTCTCCGTCGATCGTCTCCTCGTCGAGGAGTGCTCGGGCAACGGCGTCCAGCCCACCCCGATGCCGAGAGAGCACCTCGAGTGCCCGCTCCTCTTGGGCCCGGAGGATCAGCTCGACTTCGTCGTCGATGACCCGGCTGGTGTGCTCCGAGTAGTCGCGGGTGTGCATGAGGTCGTCGCCCAAGAAGACCTGTCCTTGCGATCCCCAGGCCATCGGGCCGATCTTGTCGCTCATCCCCCACTCGCGGACCATCTTGCGGGCGAGCTCGGTGTTGCCGACCAGGTCGTTGCTGGCACCGGTGGAGAGGTCGCCGTAGACGAGCAGTTCGGCCGCCCGCCCGCCCATCCGCACGGCGAGGGTGTCCTCGATCTGCTGGCGAGGGTAGATGTGCCGCTCTTCCATGGGCAGCTGCATGGTGACGCCGAGGGCCATGCCGGTGGGGAGGATGGTCACCTTGTGGACAGGGTCGGCGTTCGGGAGCACGTAAGCGAGGACGGCGTGCCCGCCCTCGTGGAAGGCAACCCGTTCCTTCTCCTCGTCCGAGAGGACCAAGCTCTCGCGGCGCTGGCCCATCAGGACCCGGTCGCGTGACGCTTCGAAGTCGACGTTCTCGATCGTCTTCGAGCCCCGCCGCACGGCGTGCAGCGCGGCTTCGTTGACCAGGTTGGCCAGGTCGGCACCGCTCATGCCCGGCGTTCCCCGGGCCACGAGCTCGAGGTCGACGTCGGGAGCGACGCGCTTGTCCTTGCAGTGGACCTGCAGGATGGGCAGACGTTCCTCGAGGTCGGGGAGAGGGACCACGATCTGGCGGTCGAAGCGGCCGGGTCGGAGGATCGCAGGGTCGAGGATGTCGGGCCGGTTGGTCGCTGCCATGACCACGATGCCCTCGGTCGGGTCGAAGCCGTCCATCTCCGACAGCATCTGGTTGAGGGTCTGCTCGCGCTCGTCGTGCCCGCCGCCGAGCCCTGCACCCCGCTTGCGGCCGATCGAGTCGATCTCGTCGATGAAGACGATGGCGGGGGCTTGCTTGCGAGCCGTCTGGAACAGGTCGCGTACCCGGCTGGCGCCGACCCCGACGAACATCTCCATGAAGTCGGACCCACTCACCGACAGGAAGGGGACGCCAGCCTCACCGGCGACGGCGCGGGCGAGCAGCGTCTTGCCCGTCCCGGGCGGTCCGACGAGCAGGATGCCCTTGGGGATGCGGGCCCCGATCTCCTTGAAGCGGGCCGGTGTCTTGAGGAAGTCGACGACTTCGCTGATCTCGAGCTTCACCCCGGCGTACCCGGCGACGTCGTCGAAGGTGGTCGACGGGCGCTCGGTCGAGTAGAGCTTGGCCTTCGAGCGGCCGATCGACATGATGCTGCCCATCTGCCCCTGTGCCCTCCTGCTCATCCACACCATCAGACCGATCAGGAGCGCGAAGGGAAGGATCCAGGTCAGCAAGATGCTGAGCAGGTCGTTGGACGACGGCGTCACCAGGGAGTAGTTGTTGCCGAGCGGCTTGAGCGCTTCGATCTCCGAGTTCTGGACCGGATTGGGGCCGCTGACCGTATAGCTGGTGCCGTTGGCAAGCGTGCCGGTGATCTGTCCGGAGGACTGGTTGACCGAGGCCGTCCGTATCTGCTTGGACTGTAGGTCGTTGAGGAAGGTGTTGTAGGTGAGCTGACGGGCGCTCGACTTCGACATCAGGGACGGCAGGATGAACACGGCCACGATGACGACGGCGAGGACGAGGTAGAGGAGCAACCGGTTCCGGTTGGCGCCGTTCGGTCCCTGGCCGGTGCCCCCGGACGGGGGAGAGCCGGGGAAGTCGGGGTTCGGCGGAGTCACCCCGCCATGCTATGCGCCAGCTGGGCTCCGTGGCGCATCGGGCTGGCGTGAGATCGGCGACTGGTCCCGTCCGTCGATCCGGCCGGAGCACCTGGTGGCCGACCGGAGAACCTGGCGGGGGACCGCCGCGGGCTCGAAGGAGGCCGCCGCCGCCGCTGAGGTGCCGGTCGATAACGTGACGGGGTGACCGAGTGGCCCGAGGGCAGCGACGACGCCGGCCGTGTGCGCCCGTCCGGCCAACCGGCGCCGTGGGCGCCACCGGCTGCCGTTCCACCCCCGCCCGACTGGGTCCCCCCGCCGGGGTGGGTCCCCCCGCCGGGGTGGGTCCCTCCGCCGGGTGCACCTGTGCCGTCGTGGTCGGCACCCGACCAGCCGGGCGATGGCGACGGAGGCTCGCTCGCCGCGCAACTGGCCCAGGGAGCGGCACCCGCCACCCCTGGTTCGGCGGGATGGTGGCTCTTCTGTGCCGGACTTGGGTTCGTCATCGGACAGGTGGTGGCCGCCATCTTCGCCGCCCTGGCGGCGGCGGCAACCGGGAGCCTGCACGACCTGTCACGTGTGGCGAGCCTGAACGAACCGCCGACCTGGTACATCGTCTCGACGCTGCTGGGGCTGTGGGCGGGCTTTGCCATCGGGCCCTGGCTGGCCAGCGCCGTGCGTGGGACGGGACGACTGGCTCGTGACGTCGGGCTCCGCTTTCGGGCCGTCGACCTGGCCGGTATCGCCATCGGGGTCGGTGGGCAGCTGCTCGTCGTGCTCATCTACCTGCCCATCTCCCACCTGGTTCCCCACTTCAACCAGCGCTTCGACGCGCCGAGCCAACGGCTGACCGGTGGGTCGCACGGGCTGGGGTTCGTGGTGATCGCACTGGCCACGATCGTCGGTGCCCCGTTCTTCGAGGAGCTGTTCTTCCGCGGCCTGCTCCTACGAGCGCTGGTGCGTCTGTGCGGTGGGCTCGGGCGGAGACTGGGCCCCGTGCTGGCGGTGGTGGCGACCGGCGTGCTCTTCGGCTTGGCGCATGCCGAGTCGCTCCAGCTCCTCGGCCTGGCCACCTTCGGCATCATCCTCTCCGCCGTCTCCTACCGGACCGGGCGCCTCGGGATGAACATGATCGCCCACGCGTCGTTCAACCTGGTCGCCGTGGTGGCCATGTTGCACACCGGGACGGGGTTGGTGCTCTAGCCGTGAGCCGGGTCGTGCCGTCGTCGGGCGTCGAGCCGTCGTCGGGCGTCGAGCCGAGGTCGGGCGTCGAACCGAGGTCGGGCGTCGAGCCGAGGTCGGGCGCTCCCGACCAGGTCCGCCCCACCGAACCCCGCCCTCGACGGGGCAGCGCCCCTTGGCCGGCGTGGGCGGCCGCGCTGGCGGTGGTGGGCGCCACGGTGGTGGTCCTCACCCAGCTCCACCCGTCACTGCTGCTCTCCAACACCACGACCGACGGCGGCGACACCGGCGCCCACGTCATGATGCCGGCCTTCCTCGCTCACCTGCTCGCCCACGGCAAGCTGTCGGGCTGGGACCCCGCCTGGTATGACGGCTTCCCCGGCTACACCTTCTACTTCCCCTTCTCGGCCTTCGTCGCGGTCGTCCTCCACGCCGTCCTCTCCTACGACGTCTCCTTCAAGGTGGTCACGGCACTCGGGTCGCTCACCCTGCCCGTCGCCGCCTACCTGTTCGGACGCCTGGCCGGTCTGCGCGACCCCGGACCCGGGTGCCTCGCTGCCGCCACCCTCCCGTTCCTCTTCGAGTCCAGCTTCACCATCGACGGTGGCAACCTGCTGTCCACCCTGGCAGGGGAGTACGCCTACTCGCTCGGGCTGTCCCTCGCCCTCGTCACCCTGGGCTTGGTGGCGGCCGGACTGCGCACCGGGCGCCACCGCTCCCTCGCCGTGCTCTTCCTGGCCGCCACCGTGCTCAGCCACCTGGTGGCCGCCTTCTTCGTCATCGTCGGGACCATCGTCTGGCTGGTCCTCGACGGCGACCTCCTGATCACGATGCGTTCCCTGCTCGGCGGGCCGCCGTCGGCGCTACGCCGGGCTGCCCGGGCGCGGTGGGTCCGCCGGTTCTGGTGGTGTGCGGTGGTGGGCGTGGTGGGCATGGGCCTCACTGCCTGGTGGCTCCTTCCCTTCGCCATCGACCTGCCCTATACGACCAACATGGGCTGGGTCAACGTCGGCAACTTCCCCCACCTGCTCTTCCCGGCTTCTGACCGCTGGCTCCAGGTCTCTGCCGCCGTAGGCCTGGTCGCCACCGTGGTCCGCCGCAACCGGGTCGGCTGGTTCGTCTCCGTCATGGGCGGGCTGTCGGCCGCCGCCGTCATCCTCGACCCTCAGGGGAAGCTCTACAACGTCCGGTTCCTGCCCCTGTGGTTCCTCTGCCTCGACCTGTTGGCCGGGATCGCCGTGGCCGAGGTGGTCTCGGCCTCGGCCCGATGGTTGCGCCGCCGCCGCTACGAGCGCTGGAGCATCGCCGCTCGTGACCGGCTCGTCCGGGCCGCCGGGCACGGCTCGGGCTGGCAGCCGGGCATGCGCATCACCCGGTTCCACCGGCCTACGCCACCTTCGTGGCCGGCGGGTGCGGTCGCAGGACCCTTGGTCGCCCTTTTGGCCGCGTGCCTGGTGGTCGTCCCACCCATGGTCCTCCCCGCCACGGCACTGGCCAAGGTGGGCGTGACCGTGGGTGCCGACCAGCCGAGCGCCTGGGCTACCTGGAACTACGCCGGTTACCAGGGAAAACCCGCCTACCCCGAGTACCGGGCGGTCGTCGACATGATGGCCCACGTCGGGGCGACCGACGGTTGCGGACGGGCCATGTGGGAGTACAACAGCCCGGACCTCGGCCAATTCGGCACCACCATGTCGCTCATGCTCCTTCCGTACTGGACGAACGGGTGCATCGACTCGATGGAGGGGCTCCTCTTCGAGTCCTCGGCCACCACGCCGTACCACTTCATCGACCAGAGCGAGCTGTCCGCGGCGCCGTCGGACGCCATGGTCAGCCTCCCTTACGGCGGGCTCGACGTGCCGCTCGGCGTCGAGCACCTCCAGATGCTCGGGGTCCGGTACTTCCTGGCGGTGTCGCCCGTCGTGGAGCAGCAGGCGGCCGCCGATCCGGCACTCACCCTGGTGGGGCAGACGGGCCCGTGGCGGACGACCTTCGACGGCGAGGCGCTCGACCTCGTCTGGAAGGTCTACCGGGTGGCGCGCGCTCCACTGGTGCAGCCGCTGGCCAACCAGCCGGTGGTGTGGCGGGTGGGCCAGTCGCAGTCCCGCTGGCTCCAGCCCAGCATGGCGTGGTACCTCGACCCGGCCCGGTGGGACGTCGTACCGTCGGCAGGCGGACCGCGCTCGTGGCAGCGCGTCCCGACCGGGGACACCCAGCCTCCTGTCGTCCCGGAGCCGGCCACGACGGTCGACCACGTGGGCCAGACCAATAGCACGGTGTCGTTTCGGGTGAGCCGCGTCGGGGTGCCGGTCGAGGTGAAGGTGTCGTACTTCCCCAACTGGCATGCCAAGGGAGCGCTCGGTCCCTGGCGCGTGGCCCCGAACCTGATGGTCGTCGTGCCGACCTCCCACCACGTCACCCTGCGCTATGGGACGACTCCTGCCGAGACGTCGGGCGAGGCCCTCTCGGGGGCTGCGGTCGTAGCAACAGCGGTGCTGGTCGTCCTCGGTTGGCGCCGCCGCCGCCATCATCGAACCCTCACATCTTCCTGACGGTGGCCACACGGTTGTCGTCGAAGCTGGGGCGTGCCTAGTAGCGACTCAGGAGGCAGCATGTTCGGAAGGACCCGTCCACGACCCGCTCAGCCCACCAATGGCGAGAAGGTGACCGGTAGCCGCCGCGGCAGGCGGCTCATCGCCCTGGCCGTGACCGTCGTCGCCGCGGTCGCGGTCCCCGCCACGGCGTTCGCCGCCGTTCCCCAGCTCACCTCGTCGACATCGTCGCCATCATCATCATCATCATCATCATCCTCCTCCTCATCCTCCTCATCCTCCTCATCC
>JBMFXC010000006.1:2518-53884 GCA_049964655.1 Acidimicrobiales bacterium | reverse complement strand
GAGGCCGCCGAACCGTGGAAGTCCGAACCGGGGCCGGAGGTCGAGCGAGCGCTCGGCGACGCACTGGAGGTCCTGCGCATCGTGGCGCTCCTGGCCGCTCCGGCCATGCCGGAGGCGACGACGTCCATCTGGCACCGGATCGGTCTGACCGGGTCTCCAGCCGACAACCGCCTGCCGGACAGCGCGTCGTGGGGTGGCTATCCCGGTGGGGTCACGGTCAGCAAGGGTGCTCCGCTCTTTCCGCGGCGTAAGGGCTGACCGGTGGCGGTTGGCCCGGACGGTCCGGCGCGGCGCCGGGGGGTGGACCAGGGGACCGGACTGACCGAGCGCCCGGAGCAGCCGCGCGGCTCCGGGGACGCCGTCGTGGAATGGTTCGACTCCCACTGTCATCTGCAGGACACCTACCTGCCCGGTGCCGCCAGCGAGCGAACGGGCCCGGCCCCCGAGGCCGGGACGGCGAGCCACGGTCGGGCTGCCGCTTGCCCCGTCGACGACACGGGTGACGACTCCGTCGAAGACGGGAGACTGGCCGGCGTGCTGGCTCGGGCAGCGGAGGCGGGAGTGACGCGGCTCGTCTGCGTGGGGACGGACGCGTCGACGTCGCGTCAGGCCGTCGACCTCGTCCGCTCCCTGAGGGCCCCCGGGTCATCGGCCCGAGCCGAGGGGGTCGAGGTCTGGGCCACCGTCGGGCTCCATCCCCATGACGCCGTCGACGGGCTGGAGCAGACCGTCACGGTGCTCGAGGAGGCCCTGGCCCCCGCCCCCGGGACGACGTTGGCTCCCGCCCACGGCACGACGCTGGCCCCCGCCCACGGCACGACGTTGGCCCTCGCCCCCGGGACGGCCCGGGGTGCCGGCGACCAGGGTGTCGTGGTGGGGATCGGGGAGTGCGGGCTCGACTACCACTACGACCACTCGCCCCGATCGGTCCAGCGGGAGGTGTTCGCAGCGCAAGTGGCGCTGGCACGCCGTCTGGGGCTCGCCCTCGTCGTGCACACCCGCCAGGCGTGGGACGACACGCTCGACGTGCTGCGTGGCGAAGGAGTGCCCGAGCGCACGGTCATCCACTGCTTCACCGGGGGTCCCGAGGAGGCGCGGCGTTGCCTCGACCTCGGGGCGGTCCTGTCGTTCAGCGGCGTGGTGACCTTCAAGAACGCGGCGGACGTGCGTGAGGCGGCGGCCTTGTGCCCCGTCGACCGGATGCTCGTCGAGACGGACGCTCCCTTTCTTGCCCCGGTACCGCATCGCGGATCAGCCAACGAGCCCTCGAGGGTGCCCCTCGTCGGGGCGGTCGTCGCCAACTGCCAAGGCCGCGACCGCGAGGAGCTGGCTGCCGTCACCACGGCCAACGCCAGAGCGTTCTTCCGGATCTGAAGACGGGGGCTTCCGGGCCTGAAGACGCTCGGGCGGCCCCCTGCTCGCCTGTCATGGGCACGGGACCCGCTGGGTTGCCTGGGTGCCCGCGGGTGGCACACTGGCGGGGTGACCCTGGGTCGATCCGACGTACAGCGCCTGCTGGCCGAGCACGGGCTCGCCCCTCGGCGGTCGCTCGGCCAGAACTTCGTGGCCGATGCCAACACGGTGCGTCGGATCGTCCGACTGGCGGACGTGGGCGCCGGCTCGCCAGTCGTCGAGATCGGTGCCGGGCTCGGTTCCTTGACGCTGGCGCTAGTAGAGGTCGGAGCGTCGGTGACCGCGGTCGAGGTTGATCCGGCGCTGTGCCGGGTGCTTGGCGAGCAGCCCGCTCTGGCCGGGGTGCGTGTTGTCGAGGCCGACGCCACCAGGCTCGACTGGGACGAGCTGCTTGCCGGGAGCGTCGGAGGCCTGTCGCCGACCGGGAGCGCCGGAGGCCTGCCAGGGGCCGTGGCCGATGCCGGCTCGGCGTCCGAGGACGACGCCGTTCGGAGGGAGCCGGGCCGGGTATCGGGGGAAGCTCGAGCGTCCTCCGCGTGGACCCTGGTGGCCAATCTGCCCTACAACGTGGCCACACCGCTGGTGGTCGACGTGCTCGAACGAGCACCGGCGGTGCGCTCGCTGCTCGTCATGGTCCAGCGCGAGGTGGGGGAGCGCTTCGCTGCATCGCCCGGCAGCGGCGCGTACGGGGCCGTCTCGGTGAAGGTTGCCTACTGGGCATCCGCGTCGGTGGTGGGGCGAGTGCCGGCCTCGGTCTTCGTCCCGCGTCCCCGGGTCGAGTCCGTGCTGGTCCGCCTCGAGCGTCACCCAGTGCCCGGCGACCCCTCTTGGCGGGCCGGCGGTCCCTCGTACCAACGTCTCTTCACCGTGGTGCGGGCCGGGTTCGCTCACCGTCGCAAGATGTTGCGTCGTGCCCTCGATGGCGTCGTCCCCCCCGCCGCCTTCGGCGCTACTGGCATCCCCGGCACCGCCCGTGCCGAAGAGCTCGCCCTCGACCAGTGGACGGCGCTGGCTTCGTGGGAGCTGCCGGCCCGACCCGGCCACGAGCATCCGGTGGTGGCATGACCGGCATCGGAGGCCAGGCGGGTGGGCGGGGCGAGGGCGGGTCGCACGCGGGGAAAGCCGTCGGCGACGGCTCCATTTCGAGAGAACCCGTCGGTGCGGGCGCTGCTGCGGCAGTGCTCCTCGCCCCGGCCAAGCTCACCGTCTCGCTCGCCGTGATCGGCACGCGTGCCGACGGGTACCACCTGCTGGACGCCGAGATGGTCACGCTCGACTTCGCCGACACACTGGTCCTCGCCGACGGCGACGGGCTCGAGGTGTCGCTGGAGCACCTTCGGTACCGGGGAGACGACACCGTTGCCGCCGGGTCCGCACCCGCCTCAGCCGGGTCGGCGCCGGCCACGGCCGGGTCGGCGCCGAGCACCCCTGGGGTCCCTGGCGGTGACGACAACCTCGTCCGGCGTGCCCTGGCGGCGGTAGACCGGCGCGCCCACGTGGTGCTGGTCAAGCGGATCCCTCCAGGGGCCGGCCTTGGCGGCGGGTCGGCTGACGCGGCGGCCGTGCTTCGGTGGGCCGGCTGTCGTGACGTCGAGGTGGCGGCACGCCTCGGCGCAGACGTCCCCTTCTGTGTGGTGGGAGGCCGGGCCCGGGTCACCGGTATCGGGGACGTGGTCGAGCCCCTGCCGTATGTCGAGCGCGACTTCGTCCTGGTGCTCCCACCCTTCGGCGTGGACACCGCGTCCGTCTACCGTGCTGCCGACGACCTCGCGTCCGCCCGTGGCGGTAGGTGGGATCGAAAGCACGGTGGCCCGACCAGGGGTGCGGGGGCGTGGGTCGGCAACGACCTCGAGGAGGCGGCGCTCGTGGTCGAGCCACGCCTTGCCGTCTGGCGGGACGCGCTCGCCGCCGCTACGGGTGCCGAGCCGCGCCTGGCTGGCAGCGGCTCGACGTGGTTCGTCGAAGGTAGCGCGACGGACCTCGGGGTTGCCGGTCTGGACGCGCTCACCGTCGGGAGCGAGACTGGCCGTCTCGTCGCCACCCGGACACTCCCACCCGCGGACGACGGGGGACCGCCTGGCTGACGAGGGCCTGCCCGCTGACGAGGGGTCGCGGAGCGACCGGCGCGGAGCCAGTCGCCGGCTACTTCCCCGCTCGCCGCTGCCAGCGGGTCGCCTTCAACATCTTCTTGTGCTTCTTCTTGCGCATGCGCTTGCGGCGCTTCTTGATGAGAGATCCCATGTCGTGCGGCACCCTAGTCGGCGGTGGGCCCATCGCGCCATGTGCGGCCGTTCGGCCTCAGCGGCCTCCATTGCCTGCCGGGTGGCGGCCAGAGCCTCCCGAAGGAGTACCGGCCGTCGTCGTGGGGAACCGCAGGCGGAAGAGCGCACCACCACCCTCAGCGTTCTCGGCGGTCACCGTGCCGCCCTCCTCGCTGGCTACCTGGGCCACGATGGCAAGCCCCAAGCCCGAGCCGGGCTTGCCTCGGGCGTCCGCTGCTCGGTAGAAGCGGGCGAAGATGTAGGGCAGGTCGGCCTCGGCGATGCCCGGACCGTGGTCGCGGACGGCGACCTCGCCGTCCGCGCAGGTGACCTCGACGGTGGCGCCCTCGGGGCTCCACTTGAGGGTGTTGTCGAGCAGGTTGCCGACGGCCCGCTCGATGCGGCTGCGGGTGCCGGACACCCAGCACGGCGCGGCGTCGAGGGCGAAGGTGATGTTGCGGCGTCGGCCGTGCGTCGTCGCCACCGACACGGCGTCCTCGACGAGGCGATCGAGCCGGAACGACTGGGTGGACCGGCCCGGCTGGTCGCCGCGGGCCAGCTCGGCAAGGTCGGCCACCAGGGTGGTGAGCTCGTCGAGTTGGGTGAGCACGTCGCCGATGAGCACGTCCCGCTCACCGGGTTCGAGCTCGTCGAGCCGTCGAGCGACCTCGAGGTTCGTGCGCAGACTGGTGAGGGGGGTCCGGAGCTCGTGCGAGGCATCGAGGACGAGCTGACGCTGCGCCTCGCGCGAGAGGTCGAGGGCGGAGAGGAGACGGTTGAAGGCGCGGCGCAGGCGCCCCAGCTCGTCGCGGCCCCCGGGGTCGAGGCGGTGGGACACGTCGGTGTGCTCGGCTAGCTCCTCGACGTTGTCGGTGAGCTGGTTGAGCGGTCCGAGCACGGCGCGACCGACGCCGTAGCCCAAGATGACCGCCAGGGCGACACCTCCGCCGGCGACCACCAACAGCACGAAGAAGAGGTGGCGGAGCTCTTGGTCGACGCCGGCCAGGGGCGCGGTGAGCTGGAGCGCGCCGCCGGCAGGGAGCCGGTAGACGCCCGACTGCGATCGGTAGAGGAATTGGGGCGGTAGCGCGATGGTCACCTCGCGCAGCCGGCTGCCGTTGGTCACCGTGGTGAAGTACGCAGTGGGGGCGTTGCCCTGGCTCAGCGCCACCGCGCGCACGCTGGGCGGGACGGGAAGGACCTGCGGGTCGCCGGGGTTGACGGCTCCGTTGCCGGCGACCACCTGGAAGCACTGTCCCGAGCTCACGCACTCGTTCGGGATGGCCGGCACGCCCGGACCGGAGATCAGGCTCTGGGCCTGCTGGCCGATGGTCACGTCGATGGAGTCGACGAGCGAGCGTTCCGAGGCCACGTAGGCGGCGCCGCTGGCCAGGACGACCGCCACCACCACGGCAGCAGTCGCCGCCAGCACCAGCCGGGCACGGAAGGTCACGTTGTGGCGCGTCAGCGAGAGGTGGTAATGCAACCGCTCGCCGAGGGTGCGGGGTGCCCTTGACGGGCCGACGGGTGACCACCGAGGAGGCGGTCCACCGGTCCGGGTAGGGCCGGGGGGAGGCCAGCTGCCCAGTGGGAGGCCGTCGTCGGGTGGCGTCGGCGGGGGCCCGGGTGGCGTCGGCGGGGGCCCGGGTGGCTCTGGTGGCGGCCCGGGTGGCGTCGGCGGGGGCCCGGGTGGCTCTGGTGGCGGCCCGGGTGTGGTGGACGGGGTCGGTGGGAGGGTGCTCACGGCTCGCGCAGGACGTAGCCGACGCCACGGGCCGTGTGGATGAGACGGTCCTCTCCCTCGGCCTCGGTCTTGCGGCGCAGGTAGCCGACGTAGACGGCGAGGGAGTTCGTCCCCGAGTCGAAGTTGTAGCCCCACACCCGGTCGAGGATGACTTCGCGGGTCAGCACCTGGCGCGGGTGGAGCATGAGGAGCTCGAGCAGGTCGTACTCGATCCGGGTCAGGGTGAAGGGACGGTCGCCTCGGCGGGCCTCGCGGCTTGCTCGGTCGAGCGTGAGGTCGGCGAACCGGAGGACCTCGGCACTGTCGTCCTCGTTGCGGCGGCGCAGCAGGGCACGCAGGCGGGCCAACAGCTCGGCCAGGGCGAACGGCTTGACCAGGTAGTCGTCGGCGCCGGCGTCGAGGCCCTGCACCCGGTCGTCGATGGCGTCGCGGGCGGTCAGCATGAGCACCGGCGTGTCGTCGCCCGCCGACCGCATGCGGCGGCACACTTCGAGGCCGTCGAGGGTGGGAAGCCCGATGTCGAGCACCACGGCGTCGGGAGGACGGAGGGCGAGCTCGGCCAGCGCGTCAGGGCCGTCGGGGGCCACGGCCACGTCGTAGCCCTCGAGACGCAGGGCCCGGTTGAGCGCCCCGCGCACCGCCGGATCGTCGTCGACCACCAGGATCTTCATCGTGCGCGGAGCCTACCGGGGCGCCCCCTTCCCACCGTGGCGCGACCGGACCCGTTCCACCGTGGCGCGACCGGACCCTGTCGACCGGCTGCCCGGTCCGGCCGGCGGCGGGAGGGCGGCTGCCCCCGAGGCGGACGGTAGCGTAGGTGCCCGGCGGGCGTCATCGTGCCCGGTCCGGGGTAGTTCAATCGGCAGAACGCCGGCCTTTGGAGCCGGATGTTGGAGGTTCGAGCCCTCCCCCCGGAGCCAGCGTGTGGCTGGCCTCGACTTCAGGCGGAGTCGCGCCGAGCCCGGCTCCGCAGGCGGCCTCGGGTCGCCTGGTCGAGGACGACCTTGCGCAGTCGGACGGCGCTCGGCGTGACCTCGACGCACTCGTCTTCGGCGATGAACTCGAGGGCCTGCTCGAGGGAGAACACGGTCGGAGGAGTGAGGCGCTCGAGCTCGTCGGCGGTCGAAGAACGTACGTTGGTGAGCTTCTTCTCCTTGGTGGGGTTGACGTCCATCTCGTCTGCCCGGGCGTTCTCGCCCACGATCATCCCCTCGTAGACCTCGACGCCGGGGCCGACGATGAGCATGCCTCGCTCCTGCAGGCTCATCAGGGAGTAGGTGGTGGTCACCCCTCGCCGGTCGGCCACCATCGAGCCGTTGCGTCGGGTCTTCAGCTCGCCGTGCCAGGGCTCGAAGCCGTCGAAGACGTGGTGGAGCATGCCGGTGCCACGCGTCTCGGTCATGAACTCGGTCCGAAAGCCGACCAGCCCTCGGGCGGGCACTCGGTACTCCATGCGCACCCACCCCGAGCCGTGGTTGACCATCTCGACCAGCGAGCCCTTACGGAGCGCCATGAGCTGGGTCACCACGCCCAGGTACTCGTCGGGAACGTCGATGGCGACCCGCTCCATGGGCTCGTGGCGGACCCCGTCGATCTCGCGTACGACGACCTGGGGCTTGCCCACGGTGAGCTCGAAGCCCTCGCGGCGCATGGTCTCGACGAGGACGGCGAGCTGGAGCTCGCCCCGCCCCTGGACTTCCCAGGCGTCGGGACGCTCGGTCGCGCGCACCCGGAGCGACACGTTGCCCACCAGCTCCGCCTCGAGCCGGCCGAAGACCTGGCGGGCGGTCAGCTTGGAGCCGTCCTGGCCGGCCAGTGGCGACGTGTTGATGCCGATGGTCATCGACAGGCTCGGCTCGTCGACGGTGATGACCGGCAGGGGACGGGGGTCGTCGGGGTCGGCCAGCGTCTCGCCGATGGTCACCTCGGACAGGCCGGCCACCGCGGCGATCTCGCCGGGGCCGGCCTCGTCGGCCTCCACCCGGTCGAGCGCGTCGGTGACGTAGAGCTCGGTGACCTTGGCCCGCTCGACGGTCCCGTCCAGGCGACACCAGGCCACCGTCGAGCCCTTGCGCAGCGTGCCGTGGCGGACCCGGCAGATGGCGAGGCGCCCTACGTAGGGCGACGCGTCGAGGTTCGAGACGATGGCTTGTAGCGGCGCGTCAGGGTCGAAGACGGGGGCGGGGATGTGGCGGAGGATGGCGGCGAAGAGCGGCTCGAGGTCGACGCCCTCGACCCCGGGCTCGGTCGCCGCCCACCCGGCTCTGGCGTTGGCGTAGAGGATGGGGAAGTCGATCTGCTCCTCGTCGGCGTCGAGGTCGAGGAAGAGCTCCTCGACCTCGTGGACCACCTCGGCGATCCGGGCGTCGGGACGGTCGACCTTGTTGACCACCAGGACGACGGGGAGGCGGGCTCGGAGCGCTTTGCGGAGCACGAAGCGGGTCTGGGGGAGCGGGCCCTCGGAGGCGTCCACCAGCAGCAGGACGCCGTCGACCATGGTGAGCCCGCGCTCGACCTCGCCGCCGAAGTCGGCGTGGCCGGGGGTGTCGACGATGTTGAGCTTGACCCCGCCGTGGACCACCGCGGTGTTCTTGGCCAGGATGGTGATGCCCTTCTCGCGCTCCAGGTCGCCCGAGTCCATCACCCGCTCGGCGACGGTCTCGTTGGCCCGGAAGGCCCCGGACTGCCAGAGCATGGCGTCGACCAGGGTGGTCTTGCCGTGGTCGACGTGGGCCACGATGGCCACGTTGCGGATGTCGTCGCGGGTCACCTGGGGCATGGAGAGGTCAGGCTACCGGGTGGCGGGCAGCGACCGTGCCGATCGAGCGGCCCCCTGGCTGTCAGCTGGTCGGGAGTGGCGTGATGCACGTCGAGGAGCACGAGGCCTTGTCGGCGAAGGCGTTGATCGTCCACGACGGCGTTCCCGGCGATAGGTAGTAGGGAGGGGCGATGAAGTCGAGCCGACTGTCCCAGTTGTACTGCACGTAGTTGTACCCGCAGCCTGTCTGGGAGCCGCAGGAGCCACCGGGGGAGCTCCCTTCGATGTCGACGTAGTACTCGGCGATCACGCCGTTCACGTTGATCACACCGAGCTGCTGCCCGACGTCGAAGTTGTTGACGGTGAAGGAATGTTGGAGCGCCAGGATGACGGCGTCGAACCGTGGGCTCGGCAAGTCACAGAGAGTATCGCTGACACCGGACGAGGTGACGTCGAAGGCTCCGTTCGTACCGCACAGCGGTTCGTTCTTGCCGCTTCCGCCGGTGCCCTGCTTGACCGGGTGGTTGACCTCGACGAAGTTGGTGGCGATCAGGCCGAGGATGTCGTTGACGGCGCCGGGGCCGGTGTTGATCGCGCACACCTGGCTGGCCGTGGTCGGGGTGGGGTTGGCGCTGTTGGGGTTGCCGTTGTTGGGGTTGCCGGGAGGTGTCGCACCGCAGTCCTGGTAGGTGATGTCGTTCATGGCGACGATGTCGTTGTCGGCGCCGATGGTGAGGGCTCCAGACAGGCCGACGTTGTCCTGCCAGTTGCTCGGGTTGTAGACCTTGTTGCCGACAAGGGCATCACCTTCGCAGTTGGACGAGTTCGTGCTCCCGAAATACCCGTGTTGCAAGGGGTTCTTCTTGGTGGAGCAGTTCGAAGAGGTGGTCTGGACGAAGATCACGCCGTTTGCCGGCAGGGGGATCGGTTCGCTCGGATCGGCCGAAGGGGGCAGGCACGTGCTGGTGTTCCCGGCGTCGTTGTTGGCGTCGATCGGGTAACCACCGGGGGAGGTGCCACCGGTCGGCGTGTCGGGGCTCGAGACGATGATCCCGCTCTTCCCGTCGAAGACGATCTGCGTGGGGCCCGAGTACAGGCAGCCGTTCGCCTTGGCCACCTTGGTGAGCGCGGTCTTTCCGACCACGTCCGAGGGGGGTTTCACGATCGGGTGCACGATGGACGTGCTGTAGGAGGGTGGCGTAGTTGCCACGCCGTAGTTGGCCTGGTTATTGCAGCCGTAGGACGTCCAGGGGCCCACTTGGATGGAATTGCCGACGACGGTACCGGGACGGTCATAGGGGTCTGCGGTGTTGATGGGCTCGCCTGGATTGCCGATGTACGTCCTTCCCGACTGGGTACCAAACTGGCAGACAAACAGCGGGTCGTCCGAGAACATCGGGCCGTTGAACCACGTACCGGGAGGGTTGTAGGCAATGTTGTTGTTGAGGCATCCCGTGCTGTAGGGAACGGCGCCGTTGGTCGTCTGCTGCCCGGCAGCATTGGTCGTCACAGCTCCCCACGCCAGGCTGAGGTACTGGACCCCGTTGACGGTCGTCGTGTCCGGCTTGCACGAACGCGTGTCGCCCTGGATGGCGGGGTCGAAGATCCCGTGCACCGACCACCAAGCGTTGGTCAAGAAGTCGTTGGCTTGTTGGAAGTCGATGGTGGCCGAGTTGAACTGGTAGCGACCACCGTTCTCGACGGTTCCGTCGATGGTGACACTGACGAGGTTGTGGGCGGTGTCGAACGAGGGATTGTGGATGGCAAACCACTCGGCGGGCGTGCTCCCCGTCCCCGAGCCGGGAACCTGGTTCCAGGCGTCGAACTTCATGTTGAAGCCAGTCTGGCTGTCACACGCCGGCGTCGAACCGGCGTTGGTGCTGTTGCAGATCACCCGTACGGGATCGGTGTTAATCAGGTAGAGGTACTCGTTCAGCCCGGCCTGGACGGCCCTGTAGGCATCGTGCTGGGCGATGTTGTCGGCGACGACGGGAAGGACGTCGTTGGTGCTGGCGACGAACACCGTGGCACCGAGGACCATGATGAGGACGAGGCCCAGCACGAGGAGCATGGCCGCTTGGCCGTGATCGGCGCGATCGCGGCGGTGAGCGGTGTGGACACGGCTGGCGCCAACGGCGCCAGAGGCATGGTGGATCAAGTGCATGAGGTTCCTCCCCAGCGAGCGGGCGCACGGCGCGGCGTCAACCCACGACCTCCGAGTAGCTGATCGCGATGGGCGTGACCGACGTGGCGTACCCGGAGGCAAGGCCGTGAAGCTTCTGGACGGTGAGGTCGATGTCGACGCGGGTGATCTGGTCGGCGGGGCAGGTGGTGATGCTGGTGCAACTGTTGGCACCGAAGTCCGTCTGCCAGGGGGACCCGTCGGCAGTCGAGTAGGGGGTGGGGCTGGTGTTGGCGCCCCAGGTGTACTGCAGGATCGGAGTGGCCGTGCCAGCAGCCGAGCCCGGTCCGTTGACCACGTCATCGAGGGAGACGACCGTCTTCGGGTTGGCGGTGTCCCACTGGCAGTAGGTGGGGTTGGCGCTGTCGGGTTGGAACGGGCAGGTCCCCGCCATGGCCCTGGCCTCGGTCATGGTGAAGGTGTAGGTGCCTGGTCCGACACCGGACGGGTACGGGGCGGTGTTCGGGGTGGTGGTGATGGTAAAGAGCGCCGGACCGTTCGGGTCGCCGATGTTGGCGGTGAAGGTGGCGGAGAACGGACCGAGCTCGAAGGGCCCAGAAGAAGAACCACCGGGGGCCTGCTGGAAGGGGGGCACCGGGACGAGCACGGCGTTGACCACTGCTTGTGGGGCTGGTTCGACCATCGACCGGAAGAAGGCCTGGAGCGTGGTGGTCGCCGGGATGACCTCGGTGAACCCGCTGTAGCTGCGGTTGATCGAGTTCTGCTGGCTGTAGAAGAACGTGATGACGGTAGCGCTCACCGCCATCACTACGGTCAGGATGCTCATGGCGACCAGCACCTCGACCAGTGTCATCCCGTCGTCGGTGCCCCGGCGCAGCCGGCGGGGCTGGGCGACGCGCCACCCATCCGCCGCCGGCACGGGCCGGACGACGCCCCGGCTGGCGGGGCGCATCGATGGCACGGGTCGGCTCACGGCACGCTCGCCAGGGTGATCGGCACCGCGGCCGGGAACGGGTAGGTGACGTTGTTGGCACCGTCGGTCACCCCGGTGGTGCCCACGGAGATCGTCTCGGTCGCTGTGGCGCCGGCTGCCGCGTCGGTGGCCGTCAGGGTGAAGGTGAGGCCGTTCCCCACGGGGACGCCCGCCTCGCTCGTCCCGTCGGCACCGGTGGTGGGAAGGTCGAAGGTGTCGTTCGCACACCCATTCGAGGTCACCGTGAGCGACAGGGCGACGCCGCTCAGGGGAGCGCCCGAGTTGCTGAGCACGGTCGTCCGGAGGAAGCCGAGCGGAACGGTCGAGGACGTTGTCCCTCCGGGTGGCACCTGGACCGTGGGGAGGGTGAAGGTGGGCACCTCGGCCTGACAGCTCGCGTCACCGGCCCAGAGGTTGTAGAAGTAGTTGAAGGGGAAGAGGTTGCCAACCTGGGGCGGGTCCGGGGTGGACGCCGACGTGTAGGGCGCGGCCTGGTAGGTCGGTGCGCCGGAGGCCGTGTAGGTGCCGGTGGCCGACAGCCCGCTGGCCGACACCGTGATGGGGAGCCCGGTCGCGGTGGCGCCGTCCCAGGCGACCGACGACGTGAGCGCGGTGTCCTGGCTCCAGGTTCCCCCGCCGTCGCTACTGGCGAAGACCACCGGTCCCTGGTTGGACTCCCCGACGGCGTCGCAGGCGGTCGAGGTGGAGCAACCCACCCCGGAGAGGAACTCGACGGCGGCGTTGGGAGCGAGCGCCCACGACCACGAGCCGCCGGCCAACGTGCCGGTGGCCTCCACGCCGCCACCAGGCCCGGAACCGGACAGGAGGCAACTGGTCGACGACGGACAGGTGAGCGAGGTGACCGTGGCGAACGAGGAGCCCAGGGTGGCCACCTGCGACCATGTCTGGCCACCGTCGGAAGTGGCAGCGACGGTGCTCGATTCGGTTCCCGAGCTCACGGTGGAGACGACCATCAGACAGTCGCTGGCGTCGACGCAGGCCACCGGACCGGTGGCCGCGATCCCGGACGGGAACGAGGTGGCCGTTGTCCAGGTCGTCCCCTGGTTGGTGGTCTCGAGCGCAGTGAGGGAGCCGCCGACCGTGGCCGAGGCGACGCAAAGGGGTGGGCTCGATCCGTTGACCGCGTCACAGGCCACGTCGGCCACGTCGGTGGTCGTCGGGGGAACGGCCTCGGTGGCCCACGAACCGGAGCCCGAGGTCGTGTCGAGGACGATCCCCGTCGCCGACGTGCTGGCGGCGCCGGCGGCCGACGTGCTGGTCGTGGTACCGCTGCCGGATGTGAAGCACAGGTTGGCCGAGGAGCACGTGACAGACGTGAGCGAGGCGACCTTGGTGGTGAGCGAGGCGGGGAGCTCGCTCGTCGCCGAGGATCCCGCCACGTCGAGCAGGACGGGCGCGTTGGGACCGTCCGTGCCGATGGCGTAGCAGTTGGACCCGTTGGAGCAGGCGACACCAGTGAGGTCGGTCGACGGCACGGGGGTCGAGATGGTGGTGAGCGCGCCGTCGCGGTACGAGAGGACGACGCCTCCACCACTGCCGGAACCAACCAGCACACAGGTGCCGTTCGGTAGGCACGACACCCCGTTGATGTCCTGGATGCCGTTGGGCACCGGCACCATGGCGGCCTTCCCGTCCTGTACGGCCACCAGGTCGGCACCGCCGCGCTCACGTCCCCAGGCGAAGCAGGGCCCACTGCTCGGACAGGCGAACCCGTCGGCCAGGTCGGTCTGCGAGGCGTAGGCGAGGTTGATGGCGCCGCCGTGGTCGTAGACGAACTCGTAGGAGGTCGTCGTGCCCGGCGAGACGACAAGCGGCGTAGTCGACGACGGTGTCGGGTTCTCGGCGGTGTCGTCGACGTAGGTGTTGGGGCTGGCCCAGCCGGACGACGAGAGCACGACCGAGTACGTGCCTTGGGGCGCCGGCAGGAAGAGGCACCCCCCTTGGGGAACGGTCACCTGGGTATGGCCGTCCGGGAACGGGCTCGGGGAGAAGGTGGCGATGACGGCTCCCTGGTTGCTGTCGTAGGTGAGGCCGTTGCCGAGCGCGTTGTCGACTTGGATGGCCAGGTAGCCATCAGTGGTCGACAGTGCGCCGTAGGGCGGGTTGAGGACGGAGGTCGTCGAGATCGAATTGGCGTACGAGTGCGTCGTCGGGTTCGTCTCCTTCCCCCAGCTGACGGTGGCCACGGCCGAGATCACCTGGGGGGTGGCGCCGGGTGTGCACAGGTTCCCGCTCAACCCCGCCTCGGCCCACGCCAGGTTGACGGAGGTGTGGTAGACGGTGCCTGCCACCGTCACGTCAGGCGCGAGGTAGGTGCCGGGGACGCTCGGGTAGCTGTCGAGCGCCAGCGTGTTCAGGTGGCTGATCCACTGGTCGGCGACCCCGGTGGCGGCCACACGCTCGCGGGTCTGGGCCGCCACCTGGGTGACGCTGTCGATGAGGTAGCCCATAGGGACCAGGGCGATCAGGAGGACCATCAAGGCGACCATGACCTCCAGTAGGGAGAAGCCATGGTCTGCTCGGTCGACGCTGGCGGCCCGCCGTGTGGAGAACGCACGGGCGAGGGGGCTCACGGCATGCTCCTCGGGGAAGAGGTGCCCGACCTGGCCGCCGGCACGTGCCTGCTCGTGGAGGGGGGCTGCATGGCCCGTGGCTGGGTGCCCGTGTCTCGTGGTGGCCTGGACATATCGCTCGATGCCAGGGTAAAAGAACCACGGAGCGTGGGAAATAAGTGATTCTACGTAGTGATTCGGCGCTTCCCGGCGGAGGGGTGTAGGCGTACCCGCGGGGAGGTCGGCTCGGCGGCGACCGTGTGCGCCGTCTCGTCAGCCGTCGTTGGGCCGTCAGCCGTCGTCGAGCCGTCAGCCGTCGTTGGGCCGTCAGCCGTCGTTGGGCCGTCAGCCGTCGTTGGGCAGCCCACCGTTCGCCGTTCCGCAGTACGACGACGCCGGGCTCCCGGCGGTCCCGTAGGGAGCTGACAGGCTCGGGCACGACCCGGAGGTCGGCGAGACGACCGTTCCTGAGGAGGAGCCCAACTGCCACGACGGCATGGTCGGCACCAGGTAGCTCGGCGGGGAGACGAAGTCGAGAAGCGGGTCCCACGTGTAGTGCTTGCTGTAGCCGCTGACGTTGCTGTTCCCGTTGAAGGTGCCGACTGGCCCGCGGGCGAACTGTTGGATCGACCCGTAGACGATCAGCTCGCCGTCCGGAGAGCCCACCCAGTAGTTGTTCACGACGAAGGACTGGCTGAGGGCGAGGACGGCGGCGTCGACGGTCAGGTTCCCGCCGCTGGTGGCCGGGTTGCACAACGGACCGGGCGCGCCTGCCGGGCAGGCGGGGAGCAGGTTCCCGCTCGAGGGGGACACGGGTTGGTTGACCTCGACGTACTTCTCGGCGATCAACCCCAACGTGTCGTTCGTCCCGCCGGGGTTGAAGGGGCAGTAGCTCTGCGACGGTGTCCCCGATCCGGGGGCTGCGCCGTAGGAGCTCTCCCACGAACAGTTGTCGTAGGTGATGTTGCCGTCGATGACGATGTTGTTAGCCGAGCCGATGGTCAGCTCCCCGGACAGGTTGCCGTGGACGAAGGCGTCTCCCTCGGCGTCGGGTGTCGGCGTCTCGCCGTAGTAGCAACTGCTGCACCCACCCGCCGACACCTGGGAGTCAGGCCCGTAGCTCGTCGACGAGACCAGTGAGGAGGAGCGACCGAGCGCCCCCGACGACGCGGTCGTCGTCGCGTTGCCCGAGTACCTCGCCGTGAACCCGCCGGTGCCGTCGGATGCCTCGGTGGTCGAGCACGTGGCCGTCGACTCGTAGGTCGCCGGTGTGGTCGCCGGCACCACCGCCACCGGAGCCGACAGGGACTGGGCCGAGCAGCCCGCGATGACCGAGGTCTGCATCCGGCGTCGACATCCCCACCAGTGGCACACGCGCCGGGAGGTGGTCTGGCGGAACGTGACGGTCGCACCGGCGTCGAGGGCGCTGCTCGCCGAGGTGACCGTCGCCGTCAACGTGACCGGCTGTGACTGCCTGGGTCGGGACGGGCTCGCCGTCAGGTTGGTGACCGAGTTCGACACCGCGTCGTCGAACGGGTTCGCCCAGGCGACCGTCTGGCCTGCTGTGGCCTTCTGGACGAAGACGACGCCATTGGGCGGGATCGGTGCCGTTCCGTTGTTGGGGCAGTCGTTCAGGTTCGCGCTCAGGTTGTTGGCGTCCCACTGGTGGCTGACGCCGTTGACGACGACCGACTGCTCGGGGGTGTCGGGGCTCGAGACGGTCATGGTGCCGTGGTCGAGGGTGATCTGGGTCGGTCCTGAGTAGAGGCAGCCGTTCTGGGCGGCGATCGTCCCGAGCTGGGAGTCGTCTTGGGGCGGGAGCTCGAGGGGGTGGCCGTCGGCGCTGGTCGCCGTGTCGTAGACGCTCACCGAGCTGTCGGCCTTGCTGCAGTTGGCGGGGCTCCCGCTCATCCCGTAGCTCTGGTTGACGAAGAGGCAGTTCGGATCGGCCGTCTCGACGGTGCTCGGGTCGGAGGCGCTCCCGAAGGACGGGCCACCGGAGACGAAGAGCGAGTCGTTGGAGTAGATCGGCCCGTTCAGGTAGTCCCCGGGGCCGAAGTAGACGGGTGAGCACCCGAGCGTGCCACCGAG
Organism: Acidimicrobiales bacterium; assembly: GCA_049964655.1. Lineage (GTDB taxonomy): Bacteria > Actinomycetota > Acidimicrobiia > Acidimicrobiales > RAAP-2 > JAJZJT01. The sequence goes on along the minus strand of JBMFXC010000006.1, from coordinate 37,928 downwards.
GATGTCGTAGTTGCCGGGGGGTCCTCCGCTCGGGTTGTCGTGCTTCGTCGACCAGTTGTAGTTGCACGTGGAGTAGTTCCCCGACGGGTTGTACGACTCGTAGTTCGTCCACCACACGTTGTCGAGGAAGCCGTTGGACGGGGTCACGGTGAGGGTGGACGTCTCGAAGACGTAGTGGTTGGACGTCGTCGGGTCGTAAGCAGCCCCGACCACCTCGACGGTGAGGGTGGTGAGCGAGCCGTCGGGGCCGATCGTCGGCTGCGGGTTACCGAAGGCGTAGTACTCGGTGTCCGCTCCGTTGACCCCGGAGCCGGACACCTCGTTCCAGACCTCGTACTTCAGCCCGCTGCACGTCCCGCTCCCGTTGGTGGTGCTGTTGCACTGGGCCAGGCCGGGGTTGGTGTTGATGGCGGTGAGGTAGCTGTTGATGGCGGCTTCGAGGGCCCGGTTGGCATACACCTGGCCGGCCTGCTTTTGCTGAACGGAGCCGGACTGGACGGTCTCCTGCAACAGGAACGCGCTGGTGGCGGCGAGCCCGACGGTCAGTGCAATGACGGCGACGATGGCGGTCTGGCCCAGGTCGTCACGAGTCCGCCGGCGGAGCGACCGCCATGCCCTGCGAGCCTGCTCGAGTCGGGTGCGGACGTTCATGGTTCACCCCACGTTCGTCGAGTACTGGAACGGAAGGTCCGGGGCGACGGAGTTCCCCTGGTCGCGGTAGGTGATGACCTGGGTCTCTGTGCTCCCGTTGGTGCCCGACCCCTTCTGGTCGGCGATCAGGTCGATTGTCACGCTCTGGATGGCGTCGGCCGGGCAGCTCGCCGCCACGTCGAGCGCGGTCCCGTTCGGTGCCGTGCACGTCGTGAGCGACAGTGTCGACGTCCCCGACACGTCCTTCGTAAAGGGCGTTCCCGTTACCGAGATCGACCCCGACGTCACCTCGGCAGGGGTCAGGGCCAAGGTGGCGTCGATGTTCGGGTCGAAGACGTAGTAGCTGAAGATCTGCTGGCCGGGCTGGGACGGGTCGTTCACCACGCCGGAGACGTTGTCGATGAGCCGGTAGGACGACCCGTACTGGCAGACCGCGGTGTTCGTGGACGAGAACGGACAGGTGCTCACCCCGGGGGAAGACTGGAGGGGAAGGTACTCCTTCACCTGGAAGTTGCACGGGTCGGTCGTCGAGCAGGTCGCCGTCGCCGTGCCGCCGGACGTCGTCTCCTCGGCGACGAGCTTGGCCGGGCCACAGACGCCCGACTGGCTCTTCGAGCAGGCGTTGGCGCCGCCGAGGGTGCCGATGTTGGCGTAGAAGGTGAGGGCGAAGTTCCCGATCCCTGAGATGTTCCCCGTGGCCTTCGAGATGTCGTCGACCCCGAAACCGGGGACCGGTCCACCGCCGACGTTGTTCGGGTTGCCCGAAGGGCCGGGCTCGACTTCGGCGCGCAGCAGGGGCTGGACGACGTTGATGGCGGGGCTGACCTGGTCGAACTCGCTGTTCTGGGCGAAGACCTCGGTGCCGACGTTCAGGAACGTGGTGTAGGTGATGAGCACGATGGTGAGGAGGACGACGAGCAGGCCCGAGGCGATGAGGAGCTCCACGAGCGTCATCCCCGAGTCGTCCCTCGTCCGGTCGTGCCGGCGGGTGCTGCACCGTGCCCAACGGCGCAACGCAGAGGTCACGCGGGCCTGCTGTCGGGGCGTGCCGGTCACGAGGGCACCACCAAGGGTGTGCTGCCGTAGCTGGTGACGGTCGTGCCCGAGGCGGTCGTGAAGGACTCGTAGCCGGCCCCCACGGCGACGGTCCCGACGACGGTCTCGACGTTCGTCACGTCGACCTTCAGTTGGTAGGTGCCGAACGGCACGGCGACGGCGCTGGTGCCGGTGGGCGACGTGGCAGGGATCGTGTACGTCTCGCTGCTGCACGGGCTCGCCGATCCCGCTGCCAGGGTGAGACGGGCATCGGCGAGCGGCGCACCGTTCGACCCCGTGACCTCGAGCGACAGGAGGCCGAGCGGCAGGGTGGCGGTCGCCGGGTCGCCGGCAGGGAGGTTCGGCGTGGCACCCGGTGTCGTCGTGAGGGAGGCCGCCGGCCCTGACGGCGACGACGTTTCGCAGCCCACCGCAGCGACCGCGTACCCGTCGGGTTGTGGGTAGAGCAGGTTGGGCAGGGTCGTGACGTTCGAGGCCGCGTCGGACTGGTAGGGGCTTTGGGTCACCCAGCTACCCGAGCCGGCCGCTTCGGTCCGGACGGCGACGCCGTCGACGGTGTCGCCCTGGAGATCGGCGGGCGTTTGGACGGACCAGGTCGACGAGCCGGGTCCGGCGTCGGTGGTGAGGACGACCGGCCCCGAGGTGGACGAGCCCACTGCGGCACAGGTGCCCCCGTTGGCCACGGGTTCGCAGGCGACGCCGTAGAGGGCGTCCACGGCGCCGGCGGCCGGTGGCAGCGCCACGTCGTTCCAGATCCACGAGCCGGCGTCGAGCGATCCGTCCTCGAGGACGCCGGTCCCCGTGCTCCCAGCCTGCACTACGGCGGTGACCGCACAGTCGGCGGCGTCGCTCCCGCTGGGCTGGCCGCAGGAGACACCAGTCAGGCCGGAGGTCCAACCCGACGGGGACGAGCTTCCCGAGATGGCACCGGGGAGCGTCTGCTGCGTCCAGGCGTCGGGAACGCCGGTCCAGAAGGCGGGTGCACCCGTGGTGAGGGTCCCGATGACGGCGCACGTCGCCTGCGTGCAGGAGAGCTGGGTGAAGGACCCGACGCCCGTCGGAGACGTCGGATCGTCGGTCCAGCTGGCAGCGGGAGCGGCGGACCCGCTTGCTGGGGTGCTGGTCTCGATGATGACCGGGTCGGTGGCACTGGTCGAGTCGCCGGTGGCCAGCGCCACGCACAGCGTGGACGACGGGCAGGTGAGCTGTCCGACGGTGGTGAGTCCGGTCGGCATGGTGTCAGCGGACACCGTGGGCATCCAGCTCGGCGTGTTGGCGAGGGCCGACGGATCGCCGTTCAGGCGCACGACGCCCGGCGTCGGGGCGGCACCGCTCACGCTCCCCTCGCCGCTCACCAAGCAGAGGGAGCTCGTGGGGCAGGCGATCGAGCTGAGTGTCGTATAGGTCGTGTTGGCGAGCGACGGCACGGTGGCCCAGGTGTCCGGGTGCCCGGACCCCTCGCCGACGTCCCCGGCCAGGATCACCGGCCCGGTCGCCGTCAGTCCGATGGCATAGCAGCCGTTGGCGGACGGGCAGGCCACCTGGGTGATGTCTTCGATCCCCGAGGGGACGGTGTTGCCGGTGGCGCTGGACAGGTCGCTCTGGGTGGTGTCGATCACGCCCGTCGACGTGCCGGCGGTCGTGAGCTGGCCGCCGGCGACGCAGGTTGAGGATGCTTCCGGCGTGCACGCCACCGCGTTGAGCGTCGACATGCCCGGAGCAGCTCCGGATGACCACTGGCTCGACGCCCCTCCCCAGGCAGCGTCGGCGAGCGACACGCCCGGGGCTGCCGGTGCCCCTCCTGTCACCACGCAGGTCAGCGTCGAGGTGCCCGGGCAGGCGACGACGCCGTCGACCGGTGTGGTCGAGCCGTAGGTGACCCCGGCGGTGACCCCCTCGTCGAACTCGACCGTGGGCAGGCCGAAGAGGACGGACACCGTCTCGGTATCGCTGACCGTGACCGTCTGGGTGAGGTTGCTGGTGGCACCGTACTGGTCGACGAAGGACGGGGTGCCGAGGTTGGGCTGGCCGAGCGTGACCGAGTAGGTGCCGGGAGGGAGCTGGGCGAAGATGCAGCCGTTGCTGTCGGGTTTGAGCGTCAGTGTCAACGGTGGCGTAGCACCGGTGCTGGCCACGGTCACGGGGATCGCTTCGAGCCGGGTGGTCGACGAGTTGCCGTTGACGTCGGTCAGGGGTGAGTTGTGGATACTGACCTCGAGGAAGCCGTCGGTCTGCACGCCGGGCTGTGGGTACTCGAGCATGGTGGTGTCGGACAGGCGCTGGAGGCCGTGGTCCCACGAGACGGTGACGTGGAGCACGATGACACCAGGGTGGGTGGGGCTCGGTGGCTCGTCCTGTCCGCACAGGTCGTTCTGGCCGATCCCCGAGCTCACGGCCTGTTCGGTGTACTCGGCGCTGACGGTAAAGGTCGTACCAGCCAGCGTCGTCTTGGGCTTTTGGACGCCTGGCGGGAGCGCGGGTGGCGAGGAGACGACGTTCGTTTTGACGACACCGTTGTGGACCGGCGGCGTCGAGTTGGAGAGGATCTCGACCCACGACTCGGCGAGGCCGAGGGCCGCCTCGCGCTGACGGCTCGTCGTCGAGCTCGCCAGCTCGGCGTCGAACGTGTAGGCCATCGGGACGATCGTGATGAGCAGGATGACGAAGGCGACCAGCACCTCGACGAGCGAGACACCCTCGTCTCCCCGGGCCCGACGAGCCTGCCGGCGGCAGGCGAGACACCACCACCGAGCACCATGACGGTGCCCATCGATGGCTCCAATATGTGGCAGTACGCCCGCGCTCCGTACTGTCCTGGTCATAGCGTTTGACAGCAGGCTACAAGGATCACACAGGGTAAACAATAGGTGATTTTACGTAGTCGGGCGGGGAGTATCTCGCGGTCGGGCCGGCTTGGACGGTCAGGTCGACCTGCCGAGGCCGCGGACAGTCGGTTCCGGGGAGGTTCAGGTCGACATGCCGACGCCGGGGACGGGTCCGCGGGCAGCCCGACGTCGGCGGTCAGTAGGACTTGCCGAGCCCGAGGGAGTGCTGGGCGATGAAGTTGAGGACCATCTCGCGGCTCACCGGGGCGATGCGGAACAGCCGGCACATGCCCCACAAGTCGGCCAGGCCGTACTCGGAGGAGAGGCCGTTGCCCCCGAGGGTCTGGATGGCCTGGTCGAGGGCGGCGAGGGCCGCTTCTGCGGCCGCGTACTTGGCCATGTTGGCCGCTTCGCCTGCCGCGGCGAACCCGGCTTGGTCAGTGGCCTGGTCAGTGGCCTGGTCGTGGAGCCAGGCCGCCTTGGCCGTCATCAACCGGGCCAGCTCGACCTCGATCTTGGCCTTGGCCAGCGGGTGGCTCAGGCCCTGGTGGTGGGCGATGGGCACGCCCCACACCGAGCGTTCGCGAGCGTACGCCGCCGCCTTGTCGAGCGCGTAGCGGGCCATGCCGCAGGCGATGGCCGCCGACATGATGCGCTCGGGGTTGAGCCCGAGGAACACCTGGCGCAGGCCATCCCCCTCGGTGCCGACGAGGCGGTCGGCGCCGACCTCGACGTCGTCAAAGAACAAGGTGAACTGCTTCTCGGGGGCGGTGATCTCGACGGGCAGCACCTCGGCGGTGAGCCCGGGCGCGTCGATGTCGACGACGAAGAGGGAGAGCTGGCCGCGTCCGGTTCTGGGATCGACGCCGGTCCGGGTCACCACCAGCATCGCCTCGGCTTCGTCGACCCCCGAGATGTAGTACTTCGTCCCGTTCAGCCGGTACCCGTCACCGTGGCGGGTCGCGGTGAGAGCCAGGTTGTGGGAGTTCGAGCCGGCGTCGGGCTCGGTGATGGCGAACGCCATGCGCAGCGCGCCGGTGGCGAACCGGGGAAGCCACCGAGCTCGTTGGTCCTCGGAGCCATAGGCAGCGATGATCGTGGCGCAGATGGCCGGCGAGACGAGCATGAGGAGGAGAGGGCATCCCTGGGCGGCGACCTCCTCGGCCACCAGGGCGAGCTCGGTGATCCCGCCGCCACCGCCGCCGTAGGCAGCGGGAACGTGGACGCCCAGGTAGCCGGCAGCGCCCACGGCGTCCCACAGCTCGGTGGAGCGCCCCCCGGCCTTGGCCTGCGCTGCGTAGTAGGGGTGGCCGAACCGGCTGGCGATGGCGGCCACCGCCTCACGCAGCAGGCGGTGCTCCTCGGGTTCGGTGAAGTCCATGGCTGGTTGCTCGCTCGCTTCCTGTGAGTGGGCTGGTCGGCGTCCGCCAGTGGCTCGTCCTTGGCCGCCGGTGCGGACCAAGCCGGGTGGCGACCGTGGGCGCGTCGCTCAGGCGGGAGGGTCTAACACCGATCAGGCCGGCGGTTCGGGCGCCCCGGCCGTCTCCGGGGCACGCCGGTCTGCCGGGACGAGGGAAACCGGGAGGTCGACCAGGCGGCTCCGCAGGTACTCGCCCAGTCCCTTGGCTTGGGGGTCGGGGCGTGTCGACGCGGCGACGCCCTCGCCGAGCAAGCCGACCACCACGAAGTTGAGGGCCCGAAGGTTGGCAAGTTCGTAGCGGTCGACCCGGAGGGCGTCGGCTTCGGGGAGGAGGGCACGGAACGCAGCGGTGGTGAGGGTCGATCGCAGCCAGGCCCAGCCGGCTTCGTCTCGTGCCCACAGGCCGACGTTGGCGTTGCCGCCTTTGTCTCCCGAGCGGGCGCCGATGATGGTCCCGAGCGGGAGGCGTCTGGTGGGCTCTTCCGCTACCGCCTCATGGGGCGCTTGGGGCGCGATGTCGGCGGGCTGAGGGACGGGCTGCACCTGGCCTACTTCGGCGTGCTCGAAGGCCGAGTGGGGCACGGGCACCCGTCGGCCGTCGGGGTGAACGACCTCGGGGGTGACGAGCGACGCCGGGACGAGTGCCGGCCAGTAGATGCCGTAGCTCGTCCCTGCCGTCGGGGGCGCGGTGAGATGCAGCCCCGGGTAGCCGGCCAGGGCAAGTTCGGTAGCGGCGTCCGAGAAGGCGCGGCCTACCCGTTTGCCGTCCCGGTCCTTCACCGTGATCCGGAGGTGGGCGGTCGCCTCGGCGTTGGTCGGGGCGTCGGGGTGGTCGGACCGGATGAGCGTGACGTCGAAGGCGTCGAACTGGTCGCGACCGCCGAGCGCCTGCTCGAGGGCGGCGAGGGTGAGGGCGGCTTTGGCCTCGATGTCGAGGCCGGTCAGCACGAAGGTCATCGTGTTCCGCCACCCGCCCAGCAAGTTGACGCACACCTTGACGTGGTCGGGAGCGGGCTCTCCCCGGGTTCCCGACAGACGTACCCGGTCGGGGCCGTCGTCGGTGAGGGAGATCGTGTCGAACCGGGCCACCACGTCCGTGTTGGGGTACTCGGGCCCGGCGATCTCGTAGAGCAGCTGCGCGGTGACCGTCCCCAGGGAGACCTCGCCGCCGGTGCCCGGATGTTTGGTGATGACCGACGAGCCGTCCTCGGCGACCTCGGCGATCGGGAACCCGGGGTGCTCGAGGCCAGGCACCTCGGTGAAGAACGCATAGTTGCCCCCCGTTGCCTGAGGTCCGCACTCGATGACGTGGCCGGCGGCGACTGCTCCGGCCAGGCGGTCCCAGTCGGTGGGCGACCAGCGGTGGTGCCAGGCGGCGGGACCGACGACGAGGGAGGCGTCGGTGATGCGGGGGCACACCACCACGTCCGCACCGCCGTCGAGGGCTTCCACGATGGGCCAGGCGCCGAGGTAGGCGTTGGCGGTGACCACTTCGGCACCCCGCTCGGCGAGGTGCTGCCCGGTGTCGAGGTTGTCGAGGCGGTGGCCGGCAGCGGCGAGCTCGTCGAGGCGGGGTAGGAGATCGTCGCCCTCGACGTGGGCGACGGCCACGTCGATGCCCAGCCGCTCGGCGACGTGCCGGACCTCGTCGGCCAGGCCGGCCGGATTGAGGCCGCCGGCGTTGGTGACGACCTTGATACCCCGGTCGACACAGGTGCCGAGGACCTGCTCCATCTGGGTGAGGAAGGTCCGGGCATACCCCTTGTCCGGGTCCGCCCGTCGCGACTTCCACAGGATGAGCATGGTCAGCTCGGCCAGCCAGTCGCCGGTCAGCACGTCGATGGGACCGCCCTCGACCATCTCCCGGGCGGCGCTCAGTCGGTCGCCGTAAAAACCAGAGCAGTTGGCGATGCGGATCGGGTCGCTCATCAGGCCTCCTTCTTAGGGCCTTCGGCCGGCCCCGCTGGCCCGTCCCCGGTCGGGCCGTCCCCGGTCGGGCTGTCCCCGGGGCTGACCACCACCAGCACCTGACCGGTCTCGACCTGGTCTCCGGCGGCAACCTGCACGGCTGTCACCGTCCCGCTCGTGGCGGCGGCCACGGTGTGCTCCATCTTCATCGCTTCGAGGACGACGAGGACGTCGCCGTGCTCGACCCGGTCGCCGACGGCGACGGCGACGCGGGTGACGCCGCCGGGCATGGGGGACACCGACGACCCGGCGGCGAGCTGGGCGCTGGGCGGGGCGAACCGCTCGGCCTCGACCAAGCGGGACGATCCGTCGGGGCCGTCGACGTAGGTGACCACGGGCCCGATTTGTTCGGCGCCCGGAGGGGGGTCGAGCGGTACTCGGTGGACCCGATAGGGCCGGGAGACGCCCGAGGCGTCGACGACGACGTAGTCGGAGCCGACGCTGGTGACATCGAGGCGGTCGGCGCCGACGCCGGTGCCGTCCGCTCGCTCGCCGCCGGCCTCGGGCTGTCTGTCGACCAGGTTGGCCACTCGGGCTCCATCGAGCTCGACCTCGAGGGCGGCGAGCCGGGCACCGGTCCGGTCGAAGCGGTAGCGGACCTCGACGCGGCGCTCGCTTTCACCACTTCCCGTCGTGAGCGAAGCCCACTGGAGCCCGTTAGGGCTGTTGCGCCACCCAGTGGGCAAGCTCGCCTGCACGGTGGCACCCGCCCGGCGCGCCACCTGGGCGGCCAGGGCGGCGGCCACGGCATGGCGGACGAGCGCGTGGTCGTCGGCCAGGGGCGAGGCGAGCGTGTCGAGCCCGACACGGTCGATCAGCCCGGTGTCGGTCCGTCCCGCTACGACGTCGTCGTGGCGGAGGATCCGCACCAGCAAGTCGCGGTTGGTGATAGGCCCGTGCAGCTCGGCCCGTTCGAGCACGCCCGCCAGGGCTGAGAGCGCCTCGGCGCGGCTTCGAGCGTGGACGATCACCTTGGCCAGCATGGAGTCGTAGTGGGGGCTCACCACGCTCCCCGTCTCGACGCCGCTGTCCACTCGTAGCGTCGCCGTGCCGGGCTCGGACGAGGGGGCGGGGCGGAATTGGCGAACGGGCCGGGCGGGCCAGGCGGCCCAGGCGGGGTGGAGGTCGCGTGGTGGCTCACTGCCACCGGTGTGGGCCCGGACAGTCGGCAGGGCCTCGCCGACGGGGTTCGTCGTAGGCGTCCGGTCGCCCACCGGCGGCCGGTCGAGTGGGCTGACGGCGAACCGGTGGATGGGGCCGGTCGAGGGGAGCCAGCCGGCTGCCGGGTCCTCGGCGTAGAGCCGAGCTTCGACGGCGTGGCCGATCGGACCGGCTGCGATTGCCCGGTGGACCTCTTCGGGAAGCGGGAGGCCCTGGGCGACAAGCAGCTGGAGGCGCACCAGGTCGAGACCGGAGACGGCCTCGGTGACCGGGTGCTCGACCTGCAGCCGGGTGTTCATCTCGAGGAACGACACCTCGCCGGTCGAGGGCTCGAGGACGAACTCGACCGTTCCCGCGTTGACGTAGCCGACGGCCCGGGCGGCGGCGACGGCCGCGTCGCCGAGGTGCCGGCGCAGCTCGGCGTCGACGACAGGGGAGGGCGACTCCTCGACGATCTTCTGGTGCCGCCGCTGGATCGAGCACTCCCGCTCGAAGAGGGCGACCGTCGTCCCCTGCGTGTCGGCCAGCACCTGTACCTCGATGTGCCGGGGGTCGGTGACGAAGCGCTCGAGGAACACGGTGCCGTCGCCGAATGCCGACGCTGCTTCGCGTCGGGCGGCCGTCACCGCGGTGGCGAGGTCGTCCGGGTCGGTCACGAGTCGCATACCTCGGCCACCACCGCCGGCGGAGGCCTTGACCAGCAACGGCCACCCCAGCGCCGCCAGCTCGTCCTCGTCGGGAGTCGCGTCACCGTGGATGGTGAGGGAGGGGAGCGTCGGAACCCCGGCGGCCCGCATGAGGTCCTTGGCGGCCACTTTGGACCCCATGGCCTCGATCGCTGTCGGTGGGGGTCCGACCCAGGTCACCCCGGCGTCGAGGACCGCTCGGGCGAAGTCAGCCGACTCGGAGAGGAACCCGTAGCCCGGGTGGACGGCGTCGGCCCCGCTGGCCAGGCATGCCTCGACCAGGAGGTCGGTGCGGAGGTAGGTGTCGGCGGGAGATGTCCCCGGGAGGCGCACCGAGAGGTCGGCCTCGAGGACGTGGGGGCTTCCGGCATCGGCATCGCTGTGGACGGCGACACAGGTGATTCCCATGGTACGGGCGGTGGCGAAGACGCGGCGGGCGATCTCGCCGCGGTTGGCGACGAGCAGGGTCCGGATGGTCTTCGACGGCCCGTCCGAGGTCGGTCGGCCAGCGAGAGGTCGTGAGTCCACGGCGCCGGTCACATCCGGAAGACGCCGTAGCCGCGGGTCCCGGCGACGGGTTGGGTGTCGATGACGGACAGGCAGAGCCCGAGGATGGTCCGAGTGTCGCGGGGGTCGATGACGCCGTCGTCGTAGAGCCGACCGCTCAGGAAGAGGGGGAGCGACTCGGCTTCGATCTGGGCTTCGACGGCAGCACGCATCGCGGCGTCGGCCTCCTCGTCGAACGGCAGGCCACGTGATGCGGCCGACTGGCGTCCGACGATCGAGAGGACACCGGCGAGCTGGGCGGGGCCCATGACGGCCGAGCGGGCGTTCGGCCAACTGAAGAGGAAACGGGGCTCGTAGGCGCGGCCGCACATGCCGTAGTTGCCGGCGCCGTAGGAAGCGCCGATGTTGACCGTCAGGTGGGGCACTGACGAGTTGGTGACCGCGTTGATCATCTGGGCGCCGTGCTTGATGATCCCGCCCTGCTCGTACTCCTTGCCGACCATGTAGCCGGTGGTGTTCTGGAGGAAGAGGAGCGGGACGTCGATCTGGTTGGCCAACTGGATGAACTGGGTGGCCTTGTGTGCCTCCTCGGAGAAGAGCACCCCGCGGTGGTTGGCGAGGACACCGATCGGGTACCCGTGGATGGTCGCCCAGCCGGTCACCAGGCTGGAGCCATAAAGCGGCTTGAACTCGTCGAAGCGGGAGCCGTCGACCACGCGGGCGAGCACGTCGCGGGGGTCGAAGGGGACCTTCGGGTCGGCCGAGGCGATGCCGAGGAGCTCGTCGGGGTCGTAGAGGGGTGGCTCCGGCGGTTGGGTGGGGCCCGGACCGCGCTTGCGCCAGTGGAGGCGGCGCACGATCTGGCGGCCTAGCCGAATGGCGTCGTGCTCGTCGACGGCCAGGGCATCGGCCAGCCCGGAGACCCTGGCGTGCATGGAGGCGCCGCCCAGCTCCTCGTCGTCGGACTCCTCTCCGGTCGCCATCTTGACGAGGGGCGGTCCACCCAGGAAGACCTTGGACCGCTGCTCGATCATGACGATGTAGTCGCTCATCCCTGGCACGTAGGCGCCACCTGCCGTCGAATTGCCGAAGACGAGGGCGATGGTGGGGAGGGCGGCCGCCGAGTGACGGGTCAGGTCCCGAAAGGCGCGCCCCCCGGGGATGAACAGCTCGGCCTGAGAGGGAAGGTCGGCGCCGCCCGACTCGACGAGGTTGATGATGGGCAGGCCGTTCTGCAGGGCGATGTCCGAAATGCGGGCGCTCTTGCGGAACGTAAACGGGTTCATGGCCCCGCCGCGCACGGTGGGGTCGTTGGCGCTGATGACGCATTCGACGCCCTCGACGACGCCGATCCCGGCGACCACCGAGGCACCGACGGTGAAGTCGGAACCCCACCCGGCCAGTGGGCAGAGCTCGAGGAACGGCGAGTCGCGGTCGAGGAGGAGCTCGACCCGCTCGCGGGCAAGCAACTTGCCGCGCTGGCGGTGTCGCTCGCGGTAGCGAGAGCCGCCGCCGTCCCGGGCCAGGGCGAGCTGCGCCTCGACCTCGGCGAGGGCGGCGAGGAGCGCGTCCCGGTTGGCGCGGTACTCGGGCGAGCCGGTGTCGAGCGTGGAGGCGAGGACGGGCACGGGGTGGGCGGTACTCCTCTGACGAGCACGGGCGTGCGCGACGTGGGAAGAATAGGCCCCATGACGGAACGAGCGCCTGTTGGGGCCTGCGGCGGGGTCGGAGCGCCGGACGCACTTGCGGGGTCGGGCCGGTGAGCACTGCCGGGGTCGGGCCGGTGAGCACTGCCGGAGTCGGGCCGGTGAGCACTGCCGGACGCCGAGGGGCTCGACCCCGACCGCTGTGGGCCGTCGTGCTGGCGGCCGGCGAGGGGACGCGGATGCGTTCAGAGCGCCCAAAGCCCCTCCACCGCCTGTGCGGACGACCCATGGTGCTCCACGTGCTCGATGCCCTTGCCGGGATCAACGTGGACCGTGTCGTCGTCGTCGTCGGCCACCGGGCCGAGTGGGTGACCAAGACGCTCGTGGAGCACACGCCGCCGGGTATGGCCATCGAGTTCGTCGAGCAGGCGCGCCAGCAGGGGACAGGGGACGCCATGGCGGTGGCGCTCACCGGGCTGCCGACCGAGATGGACGACGACGACGGTGACGTGGTCGTCCTGCCCGGCGACACCCCGTTGTTGCGACCGGCGACGCTCGCGTCGCTCGTCCACCACCACCGGAGGACGGAGGCTGCGGCGACGTTGCTGACGGCGGTGCTTCCCGACCCGACCGGGTACGGGCGGGTCGTGCGGGGGAGGGACGACGCGATCGCCCGGATCGTCGAGCATGGTGACGCCACCGCCGAGGAGCGGGAGGTCGACGAGGTGAACACGTCGATCTACTGCTTCCGTAGGAGCGTCCTCGCCCCGGCGCTGCGACGGCTCAGTCCGGCCAACGCCCAAGGGGAGTACTACCTGACCGACGTGGTCGAGGTCCTCTACGAGGCCGGGCATCGTGTCGAAGCGGTGGCGGTGGAGGACACCATGGAGGTGGCCGGTGTCAACGACCGGGCGCAGCTGGCTGTCGCCGAGGCCGAGCTGCGCGACCGGATCAACGAGCGGTGGATGCGCCGGGGCGTGACGATGTGGGATCCAGAGCACACCTACATCGACGCCGAGACGGTGCTGGGGACCGACGTGGTGCTGCTGCCCGGCGTCATCCTTCAGGGGGCGTGCCGGATCGACGACCACGCGGAGATCGGACCGAACGCCCATCTCGTGGACACCGAGGTCGGCGAGGGGGCCGTCGTGACCTCGAGCGTGTGTCGTCGCTGCGCCATCGGCACGGACGCCAGGGTCGGACCCTTTGCCGTGCTCGACGAGGGGAGCAAGGTCCCTCCGGGCGGAACAGTGCCGCCGGGTGGACGAGCGCAGGCCTGATGAACCGGTAGTTCGTCGAAGGCCGGGCTCTGCCTGTCGGGATCGACCCCGGCCCGTACCGGTCGCGTCGTCGTTCCGTGCCCTCGGGCGGTATCGGTGCCTGCGTCCGCTTCTTCCGACCAGGTCAGCGTTGGCGGGAGAGCGTGGCGGCGTGGGCGCGCCGTGACGCCATCGGCCCATCGATGAGCCCGTCGTGCCTGCGGTAGCCTCCGCTCATGGAGTTCACGCCCCGTCGTCGGCTCGAGCTCGTCTCGGGGAGGTCTCACCCAGAGCTGGCCCGGGACATCGCTGCCGAGCTCGGCGTGCAGCTCGGCGAGGCCAACCTCCGCGAGTTCGCCAACGGCGAGATCCACTGCCGTTACGACAACTCGATCCGGGGTAGCGACGTCTTCATCGTCCAGACGCACTGCAACCCGGTCAACGACACGCTGATGGAGCACCTGATCATGATCGACGCGGCCAAACGGGCCTCGGCGAAGCGGATCACAGCGGTGTGCCCGTACTACGGCTACTCCAGGCAGGACCGAAAGGCCACCGGTCGTGAGCCGATCACCGCGAAGCTGGTCGCCGACATGCTGTCGGTCGCCGGCGCCGACCGAGTCGTCAGCGTGGACCTGCACTCGGGACAGATCCAGGGTTTCTTCGACGTGCCGTTCGACCACTTGACGGCTGCACCGGTGCTGGAGGAGTACCTGCGTGGCCAGGGGACCAACGACCTCGTCGTCGTGGCCCCGGATGCCGGCCGAGTCAAGGTCGCCGAGCGGTTCAGCCAACACCTGGGGGCTGACCTTGCTGTGGTCCACAAGCGTCGTCCCCGTGGATCCGCCAACAAGGTCGAGGCACTCCACGTCGTCGGCGAAGTGCAAGGACGGCGCTGCGTCCTCATCGACGACATGATCGACACGGCCGGCACCATCGTGGCGGCAGCCGATCTGTTGGCCGAACGGGGTGCCGCCGAGGTGTGGTGCATGGCCACGCACGCTGTGCTCTCCGATCCCGCAGTGGACCGACTGAAGAACTCGGCACTGACGAAGGTCGTCGTGACCAACACGCTGCCGATTCCGGCGGACCGACGTTTCGACAAGCTGGAGGTCCTCTCGGTGGCCAAGATCATCTCGGATGCCATCGACGCAGTCTTCGAGGACTCGTCCGTCTCCGAGATCTTTGGCGGCGAGAACCTCGCCTGAGCGGGTACCGGGGCCGGGGCACCGGGACCGGGGCCGGAGCCGGGGCCGACTGGCGACGTCGACCGAGGTCGACTGGAACGGAGACGGCCTTCATCCCTCGACCGGTCCGTCATCAGCAGCCGGTGGTGCCGCGCCCGTCAGCCGTCGCGATCGTCGACGACGATCGGGTCGTCAGGTGGGTGCCACGTCCAGCTCTCAGGACCTCCGCTCAGGCGGGAGCCGCGGAAGGTCTTGAGGAAGTGGTGGCGGCAGAGCCTGGCGAGGTTGGCCAGCGAGGTCGGGCCGCCTTCTGCGAACGGGATGCGCCAGTGGTCGATCTCAAGTTCGAGGTCCGAGCCGGCTCGACGGGGACCGGACCGACCCCGGCGATCTCGCAGACCTCTCCGTCGCTGACCCAACCTCGCCGGTGAGCAGCGACATCGACTCGGACATGGACGACGGCAGCTGGAGTCGGCCCGGTCGAGCCCTCTCTGGCATCGCCGGCTCTGCCGGTCGTCGCGATGAAGCTGTCGCGGCACATTGCCTCCAAGTCGTCAGCAGCGAGGCGTTCGTAGCGCTCTGGTGCACCTCGGCGCCGGGCTTCGGCAGCGAGCAGTTTCGTCCGGGTTTCGAGAGCGGACTGGATGACGGCACCTGCGTCCGGAGCGAGCCGAGCTTCGAGGCGGACGGCACCGTCGTCGTCCGACCACGTTCGGCAGTACCGCGATGACCGGACGAGCTCGTAGTTGCGGACGGCCTCGTCGTGCGTGAGCGAGCGTGCCCGTGTCGCCCGGCAGCGCTCGCGCAGGGACCGATGGTCATCGCTGATCGCTGCGCCGACGAGTGCCAGTTCTTCATCCGGGTTTGCCAGTGCAGCGTCCGAGACGGCCTGCACGCGGCTCCGAGACAAGCGGCCGGACCGGAGGGCCTTGTCGAGTGCCTGCTGGTGGGGCAGACGTCGGCCGAGCTCGAGTGTCCGGACTGCATCGCCAACCGATTCGCCGGTCACCTCGGCGAGCCAGTGTGCCGCTGACCGTTGGCCCCATGCTGTCTGGGGCGTTGCCAGCGCAGCCCGTGGAGCGGCAAGCGTCTTGCCGGCATGGCCGAGGTGTTCGCAGCGGGTGAACGACGCCACGAGGCGCATGGCCTGGCGACCGTCCACGCGCTGGGCGTCGAGGCAAGCGACGATCGATGCGATGGTGTCGATCGCCCGCTCGAGTTGGTGGAGCTGGTCGAGCGCTCGGGGTCCGCTGCCGAGGGCCGGCTGGGACGCAGCCGACCGTGCGGGTTGATTTGCATCTCCAGCGCGTACGTTCATGGTCCTATGCAAGTGTGAAGGTGCCTCTCGCTCCGGCATCGGCTGCATCGCCGTTTGCTTGTTGATGGACACATCACATGGGGCGAGATGGACACCACGAAAGGTGGTGATGGGCGGCCGACACGCTGAGTCGACAGATGGCCACA
Organism: Acidimicrobiales bacterium; assembly: GCA_049964655.1. Classification (GTDB taxonomy): domain Bacteria; phylum Actinomycetota; class Acidimicrobiia; order Acidimicrobiales; family RAAP-2; genus JAJZJT01. Next base: position 22,098 of record JBMFXC010000006.1, on the reverse strand, counting down.
TTGCGAGACGAGGCCAGCGACCAACTTGAGGTCTCACAGGTAGCCACGAACGCACGGTGAGCGATGCATAGGGCACGTCCGAGGTGCACCGGCGAGATTGTCCCGGCTCCAGGGTGCCCCAGTAGTGAGTTCTGTCTACAACGACGTCAATTCGATCGGTCGCGCGGGCGATCGACGGTCCTCGGTAGGGGGACGGTTGAAGCCGGGGACGGCCAGCAAGGTGGCGGCCAGTTGCGGTGCAAGGTGGAGCGGACAAGCTCCGGCCGTGTCGGGAAGCCATGGCGAAGAGATCGAAGCAGTCCGACGGCAGGGGGAAAGTTGGAATGTCGGAATTGCGTCCATACTGAAGAAAAAAACCACTTGCCAGATCGTCGAAGGGCCCCTATGGTGCGCTCCCGGCGTGGAAGGTGTGCGTGAGGCGGAGCACGATGCGGCTGAGCAATGGCGGGATGGCGGGGCGGTGGCTCGACCCCGACGAGGAGAATTGGGAGCCGGCAGAGGTGGCGGGCCTCCGGGCCGCACCGGTCGTCCGAGGCGTGGGCGGCAACCGGGGCGAGGGCGGGAGCACGTGTCGTCGGAGGCATGCCGAGAACGGTTGGCCGAGCCGGCTGTCACCCGGTTCCTCCACGGCGAGGCGGCGAGGGGCATGACCACCGTCGGGGGTCGTGAAGACCTGAAGGTTGGTGCAGCGGACCGACTGAACTGGGTTGCTTCGCAACGGTCTCGGCGGCTCGCGCGTGAAGGCGTGGCGACGACGCAGTGGCGCAGGCGACCGGTCATGCTGGCGTTGTCGCTCCTCGTCGTCGTGACGAGTGCCGCCGTCTTCAGCGACTCCTATGCACACGCCCGGCGGTTGACCCCGGTCCTGGAGGTCGCAGCGCCCGTCCGTCAGGGTCAGGTGATCGTTGCCTCGGACCTCTCGGAAGCCGACGTCGAGGTTGGTCGGTCGGTGTCGGTGGTGGCGGCGGACCAGGTCAGCACCGTCGTCGGGGCGAGGGCGGTCGTCCCGCTTGCCCCGGGTGAGCTACTGAGCTCGGCGGAGCTGACGCGTTCGGCCCCGCTCGCCGCAGGGGACGCCGAGGTGGGGGTGGTCGCGGCCGATGGTCAGCTTCCATCCGCCGGACTCGCACCTGGCGACACGGTCATGGTCGTGGAGACCAGCCCGCCGGGCGCGCCCGTTGCTTCCGGAAGCGCGGCGGCCGGTCTGGCACCCGGAGCCACAACGTCGTCCGGAACGACAACGTCCTCCGGTGCGGGGGGATCGGAGTCGCTCGTCCTCGTGCCGGCGGCACAGGTTGTCGACGTGAGGGAGGGAGCGTCAGGCTCGGGGTCCACTGCGGCCACCTTGGTCTCGCTGGTCGTACCCGCAGCCGCTGCGCCTTCGGTGGCGGTCGCCGCAGCGGCGAACGAGGTCGCCCTGGTCCTGCTCCCGAGCTCCGGTTCGAGCGCGGCGAGCCAGGGCGGGAGCGGAGGTGCGTGATGCTCGTCACGGTGCTGTCGGTGTCCGGTGCCCCCGGGGTGACCACCTTGTGCCTCGCGCTCGGAGCCACCTGGCCCATGGGGGGTTCTGGTGGGCCGGCACCGCGCTGGTCGCCGCCCGGTGCGCCTGCAGCCGGTTTGTGCTCGGAGGAGCCAGCTGGTCTGTGCTCGGAGGAGCCAGCTGGTTTGTGCTCGGAGGAGGGAGTGTCGTCTTCGGACCGGTCGGTCCCCGTCCTACCCGCCCTGGTGGCCGAGTGCGATCCGCACGGCGGTGTCGTCGCCGCCCGGTTCGGGCTGGAGGATCGGCGGGGCTGGGGAGGCCTGTGCGCGACCGTGCGTCGGCAGGGATCTGCCGGAGTCGATGCCTTCGTCGACGTGCTGCCGGGAGGCCTCCAGGTGCTCGTCGGCTGCCGCCCCGGTGAACGCGGTGCGTTGCGGGGACCGGTTCGCGCCCGTGCCTGTGACGAGCTGGTGGCCGAAGCCGGTCGTCGCGCTGTGATCGTCGACCTCGGGAGGTTCGACCCAGAGCTCGAGGCTGGTGATGGTCTGCTGGCTCGGTCGGACCGGGTGGTCGTGCTCGTCCGCCCGGACGTGGGCTCACTGGTTCGGCTCTGCGACCACGCCGACCGGTTGCGATCGTCGGGGCGTGACGCCATTGGAGTGGTCCTGCGAGGCCGGAGCCCCTACACGAGCAGCGCTATCGCCCGGGGCACTGGGCTCGTGGTGCTGGGCACGGTGCCAGATACTCCTGCTGGCGCCGGCGTAGTGGCGGGTGAGCTGCCACCGAGGAGGCATTCGTTCCGCTCTCGGTACCTGCGTGCGGTCAGGTCGCTGGCCGAGTCGCTTGTTGGCGGCACGAGTCCTATGGGTGGAGCAGAACCCGGTCGTGACCGTGAGCTGGCCTACCGATCGGACGGCTGGTCCGGTGGCGAGGGTCAGCTCGCCTCCAGAGCTGGTGGCGGGAGGGGCGCATGAGGACCCGCGTGGAGATCGCCACACATCTGCGAGAACGGGTCGCCGACGACTTGGCCGCGACCCCGTCGAGCCTCGGTGTCGAGCACCGTCGCGAGCTCGCTCGCCAGCGCATCTTCCACCACCTCGACGAGCTGGGGCGGACGACGGTCGAGGACGCTGTGGTGGCGCTGACGCCTGAGGACGAGCAGCGGCTGGCCCAGGACGTCCTCGATGCCCTCTTCGGCATGGGGCGCCTGCAGCCGTTGATCGACGACGCCGAGATCGAGAACATCGACGTCAACGGGTGCGACTGCGTCTGGGTCACGAGAGCAGACGGGCGGAAGCACCGGGTGGGGCCGGTTGCCGACAGCGACGACGAACTGGTCGGGCTGGTCCGGGCCGCGGCAGTTCGTTTCGGGCTCTCCGAGCGCCGGTTTGACGCCTCGTGCCCCGAGCTCGACCTTCGTCTTCCGGACGGAAGTCGGCTGTCGGCGCTCATGGCGGTGACGGATCGCCCCGTGCTGTCGATCCGACGTCACCGGCACGACGACTTGTCGATCGCCGACTTGGTGGCGTTGGGCACGTTGGACGAGGACCTGGCCTCGTTCCTCGCCGCGGCCGTCCGGGCCCGCAAGAACATCGTCGTCGCCGGGGCGATGAACTCGGGCAAGACGACGCTGTTGCGGGCTCTGGCATCGTCCATCCCCGCACGCGAGCGGATCGTGACCATCGAGCAGTCCTTCGAACTGGCGCTCGACAAGCACCCGGCTCGGCACCCGGACGTCGTCGCGCTCGAGGCTCGACCCCCCAACCTTGAGGGAATGGGCGAGATCACGGTCGCCCAGCTCGTCCGCCGGGCCCTGCGCATGAACGCCGACCGGGTCATCGTCGGCGAGGTCCTGGGTGACGAGGTGCTGCCCATGTTGAACGCCATGAGCCAAGGGCGCTCGGGATCGATGTGCACCATCCACGCCGACTCGTCGGCCGGGGTGTTCCGTCGGATCGCCTCGTATGCCGTCCAGGCGCCAGAGCGCCTGGCTGTAGAGGCAGCGAACCTGCTGATCGCCGGATCGGTCGACCTGGTCGTCTACCTCGACGCCGATGTGACGGACGACGAGGACGGAGGGGACGGCGTCGCGGTCGGTGACCCCGAGCAGTTCGCCCCAGCCTGTCGCCGCGGCTTCGACGACAAGACGGACCGGTCCGTGCTCGACGGGAAAGGCGTGCTCACCGACGTCCTCGACGGTGTGGAAGTGAGCCCTTCGAGGACGGGTCCGACAGCGTTTTCCGCTCCCAGTCGACGCCGCCGGGTCGTGTCGTCGATCAGGGAGGTGGTGGACGCCGACGGCCTCCAGGTCGTCTCCAACGAGGTGTACCGACCGGGGCGGGGTCGTCGGGCCGTTCCCTGTGCCCCCGTTCGCTCGCAGACGCTGGCAGAGCTGACAGCCGCTGGCTACCGATCGAGGTCCGTCCTGGTGGCGAACGTCGGGGGTGCCCGGTGGGAGTGACGGCGGGATCGATGACCGCAGGACTGTGCGGAGCTTGCTTCGGTGCGGGGCTGATCGCTCTGTGCGTCGGCGCCTGGGGCCCCGGGTCGGGCCGACGGCGGTCTCGACGGGCTACAGGGGGCGTGCTCGGGCCCGGCCACCACTTCGTTCACCTCGTCGGTGCCGTCGCTGCCGGGGCAGTGGTCGTGGCCGTCACCTCGTGGCCGGTCGCCGGGCTCACCGCCGCTGTCGCTGTGCTCGTCGGTCCTTCGTTGTTGCGCTCTCTTGCCGCCCGGGCGGCGGTCGAGCGAGTCGAGGCCGTCGCCACGTGGACCGAGATGCTGCAAGGTACGTTGGCCGCCTCTGCGGGCATCGGCGAGGCCATCGGAGCGACCGCGGCAGTCGCTCCCCTGGCTATTCGTCCAGCGGTGGTCTCGTTGGCAGCGCGGCTGCGGGCCGGCGTGCCGACAGCCCAGGCGCTGACCCGCTTCGCCGCCGACGTGGACGACCCGTGCGCCGACCGCGTGGTCTGCTCCCTGCTCCTCGCCACGTCGGCGCCCGCACAACGCCTTGGAGAGCTCCTCGCCACGCTCGCTGAAGCGACGCGGGACGAGGTTGCCGTCCGGGTCCGCGTGGAGACCAGCCGTTCGACGGTGCACAGCAGTGTCCGGCTGGTGATCGGCTGCTCGTTGCTGTTCGCCGTCGGACTGGTCGTGCTCGCTCGGCCCTACCTCGCTCCGTTCTCGTCGGTTGAGGGCCAGATCGTCCTTGCCGTCGTGGTGGCGTTGTACGGGGCCGGCGTGGCCCTCATGGCGGCGATGTCGCGGATCGAGGGCTCCGAGCGGCTGCTCGTCGGAGGGGGGTCGAGCTCGTGAGCGTGGGGGTCGGCTCGATGGCGGCGATGGCACTGGGCGTCGTGGGCGTGGCGTGGTCGTCGGTCCGGCGGCCAGTGCCGCTCAGGCGAGTCATCGAGGTGCGCCAAGGCGGGGAAGCCAACGCGACGGCCGGGGGTGACGGGCGGTGGTTCGAACGCTGGCGGTCGGCACTGGGATCGCGTCTGGCGCGTGGAGTGACCGAGCTCGCCGAAGTGCGAGGCGCTACCAGCTCTCCGGTGTGGCGGTGGTGGACCACCACGACGACGCTCTGCGAGCGCTCGGTCGAGGACATCTCGGTTCGCTCGCTCTCACTCGGCGTCACTGGTGCCGTAGTGCCTCTGGTCGGTTGGGTCGTGCTTGGTGGGTTGATCGGGGTCTCGGCTGTCACGGCGCTCGGCTTGTCGGTGGTGTGCGGAGCGGCTGGCGTGGTTGCTCCCGTGGCGGCCCTGCACCGCCAGGGTGTCGCCGCCCGTCGTCACGCCCGGACGGCCGTCGGATGTTTCGTCGACCTGGTCGTCCTGGCACTGGCCGGCGGCGCCGGTATCGAAGGCTCGCTGCTCGAGGCGGCCCGTGTTGCCGACGACTGGGTGTTCCGGCGCATCGAGCGGACGCTCGTGCGGGCTCGGGAGGCAGGCGTGCCTCCATGGGTGGCGCTCGGTGATCTGGGTCGAGCGATGGGTGTGCCGGACCTCGTCGAACTGGCGGCAACCGTCGGGCTCGCGGGTACCGAGGGTGCCCGCGTGCAACGGGCGTTGGCAGCTCGCGCAGTCTCGCTGCGTCGTCGTGAGCTCGCCGACGCCGAACGCCAGGCCAACGTCGTGACGGAACGGCTCTTCCTGCCGAGCATCCTGCTGGTCGCCGGGTTCCTCGTCTTCGTCGGCTATCCCGCCTGGACACGGATCCTCGGGGGGCTCTCGTGAACCGTCTCGTCCGTTGGGGAGCTGTTCGGTGCCCGAAGGCTGCCGGGCGAGGTCCCGGGCATCGTCGGAGGCACCTGGCCGCACGGGCGGACGCCTGCCACCCGGCGGTCGTCGGCGGTCGCCCAGGCTCCGGCTCCGGACGGTCCCGCGGCGGAGGCGAGGCGACTGACCGCGACCATCCGACCACCACCGTGCCACCTCTCACGAGCGTGCCGAGCGGCACGACCGACGAGCAAAAGGAGCGACATCATGGTCCCGACCACCGTGCTCACCATCTGGCAGTACCTACGTGGCTGCATCCACGCCCGTTTCGGCCCCGGCGGGAGCAACGACTACGGATCGGTGGTCGAGGTGGTGATCTTGACGGCCGTCTTCGCTGCTCTGGCCATCGCCGTGGGGATCATCATCACCACCAAGGTCACCCAGAAGGCGAACACGATCAACCTGAACTGACCGCCGAGCGGCATGCGGGCGCCGAGCGGCACGCGGGTGCCGAGCGGCACGCGGGCGATTCCCCTGAGCGGGGTTCGACGGTGGTCGAGGTCGTGATCCTCGTTCCCCTGGTCATGGTCCTCGTGCTCGGGGCTGTCCAGTTCGCGCTGTGGGGACACGCCGAGCAGGTGGTCCAGCTCGCTGCCTCCGAGGCGAACGGAGCAGCGAGCGTCTACGGCGGCACGACCGCTGCCGGTGTGAGGGCAGCCGAGGGAGTCCTGTCGGCCGCCGGCTCCTCGGTGACCGGTCCCGGCGTCGTCGTCCGGCGGGACCCGTCGGGGACGGTCTCGGTTCTCGTGACGGGGACCGCACCCGCCGTACTGCCCGGCCTCGAGCCGGCAGTCTCGGCCTCCGCGACAGGGCTCCGACAGCGCTTCGTCGTTGGCCTGAGCGGCGCGGGACCGGGGGTGTCCGGTGGCTGACCGTTCACGGCTCCGCCCGCCGCGCTCCGTTCACCGGGCGACGATCCAGGTACCGGAGTGGAGGCGAGCACCCGGGCAGGGCCGGGTGGTGGAACGGACGCGAGCAGCGGGGCAGACGCTACGCCAGCGAGCGAGTCGGATGGTGGTGCGACGGTCGCGGGTCGCAGGTCGCTGCGTGGCTCGACCCGGACCAGGCAGGGACGCGATGGTCGGGTGGGCGACAGACCATGGAAGCGCGACGGTCGAGCTTGCCGTCGTCACGCCGCTCCTGGTGCTGTTCTGGGTGCTTGCCGCGATGTTCTCCTCTGTCACCACCGCGCACCAGCGCGTCGAAGAGGCGGCACAGGTCGGGGCGCAGGCGGCGTCGGTTGCCCCCGACGGCGGGACGGCAGCGGCCTCCGCCTCCTTGCTGGCTCGCAGGGAGCTGGGCAGCGGCCCTCCGTGCGCTCGTGTGGCCGTGCGGGCTGACGTCGGCGCCTTCGGCCCTGGAGGGTCCGTCACCGTCACCGTCACCTGTCAACTGGACCTCGGTGGACTGGCGGTCCCCGGCCTCTCTTCCGTGGCGTCGGTGTCGGCGAGGGCGACGGAACCCGTCGACCGCTACCGGGCGTTCGCATGAAACCGACGATCTGGAGCAGTGACCGAAGTGCCGAGCACGGCCCTCGGCGGGAGGCGGGAGAGCGCGGTGTCATTGCCGCCTACGTCACCCTCCTCGTGGTCCCACTGCTGGCGCTGGTGGGCCTGGTGTGTGACGGCGGTCGGGCGATGGCGGCCCGACAGGCCGCGGCGACGGAGGCTGCCGACGCAGCACGGGCTGGGGCCGGGCAGGTGTCGGTTGCGGCTCTGCGATCGGGTGTCCTCACCGTGGACCCGTCGATGGCGAGGAGGGCTGCCTTCGCTGCGACGGTGGCGGCGGGTCACCCTGGTCAGGTCGTGGTCTCCGGCGGACAGGTGTCCGTCAGGGTGTCGTACCGCGTGCCCACACTGGTGCTGGGTCTTGTCGGGGTCTCGTCGATCGACGTCTCGGCGTCTGCCACCGCGGTGGACGTGGCCGGCGTGACCAAGGTTTCGGAGCGCAGCTGAGTGGACCGGCGCGCTCCGAGGCACCCGAGGTCGCTGGCGCGACGGCTGCTCGCCGGATGCGCCATCGTCGCCGTGACGGCAGGTGTTCCCGCGGTGCTCGTCTCGGTGGGTGGGGACCCCTTGTCGGGTCGCTTCGTCGGGACCATCGTGCGGTTGCCGGAACTGGTGGTCCAGCGGGCTCCGCTCCGCTCTGCGGTGGTCGTGGCTTGGATCGTCGCCGTGTGCATCGTCGTTGCCTGGCTGGTGTGGGCGTGGATGTGCACCTGCCTGGTGGTCGAGGCGAGCGCTCGACGACGAGGCCTCCCTGCGACACGGCTGCCTGCAGGACGGACGCTCCAGCCCATCGCAGCGCTCCTCGTCGGGAGCGTCCTTGCCCTCGGCGCCCTCAGCCGTCCGAGCCAGCTGGAGGCCGGACCGGTTGGCACGGCAAGGAGCGGACGGCCGCCGTCCGGCGCGCTCGTGATCCCGCTCGACAGAGCGGGCCGGGGCGACTGGCAACGGCGGGGTCTGGTAGGTCTGGTGGCGGTGAAGCGGGCGCAAGCGGGAACGGAGCGGCCCGACGCGCCGGGTGAACCGCCCTTGTTGGTCGTAGAGGACTTCGCTGCCTGGTGGTCGGGGAGCGGCGAGGTCCACTTGCCTGCCGATGGCGCCGCTACCGGCTCCGCTGCCACCCCCACCGCCACCGCCGGCGCCGGCGCCGGCGCCGGGCGCCTTGAGGACCCGCCGGAGGTGGTGGACCGGGTCGTGGGAACAGAAGGTGGACAAGAGGTCGGTGCCGCTCCGCCAGGGGCCCGTGCCGACCATCCGGCAGGCCACGCCCGCCGGGCAGGGCGGGGCGCAGAACGAGTGCATGTCGTCGGACGGCACGAGACCCTGTGGTCGATTGCCGAGCACGCGCTCGGCTCCTCCCTGCGGTGGCCGGAGATCGCGTCCCTCAACTACGGCGTCGTGCAGCCGGATGGCGGTGCGCTCGGCACCGACCACTGGGTGCGCGTCGGGTGGCGGCTGCGCCTACCCGGGGCTCCGAGCTCGCGGCCGGCCCCGTTCGATGGCGACGTGAGCGCCATGGTCCCAGGTGGTACCGACCGGGCTCGACGACCGGGCGTCGCTGCGTTGGTAGTACCGAACGGGGGCAGCTCTGGCAGCAGCGCCTGGGGTGTCGAGCGTGGGAACGACCTCGCGTCCGTGCTCGAGCTCGGTGCGGCAGTGGGGGTCGGTGCAGGCCTGTCGGTGCTCGCTGAACGTCTACGACGGACCCAACGGCGCCGGCGACCGAGCGGTCAGCTTCCACGAGTACCGAGCGCTACGGCGGTCGCGCTCGAGCGGGCACTGCGGTCGAGCCGGCATGGCGACGACGTCTTCGACGTGGTCCGGGCGGTCCAGCTCGTCCGGGCCGGGTGCGCCACTGGTGAGCGGGGAAATGCTCAGGTCGGTGGTCCCGAGGTGGTCGCGGTACGGGTCACCCCGGACGAGGTGGCGGTGTTGCCCAGTGACGGTGGCGCTCGCGGCGGGCTGGGACAGGCGGGCAGGTCGCTTGGAGGGGTGACGTTGTCCGAGCCCTTCCGGCCGCTTGCCGAGCCTGGCTGGTGGGTTGTCCCCCGCACGGCGCTCACCAGCACCTCTGGTCGTGACCAGGCCGACGCCCGACCGACCGTCCCACCGGTCGCCCTGGTCACCGTCTCCGTCAGCGCGGCGTCGGCGGCACTCGTGGACCTGTTCGCCGTCGGTCCGCTCTACGTCGGTGGTGCCCCAGCACTGGTCGACGCCCAGCTCTGCTCCTTTGTCGTGGAGCTGGCCGGAGCCCCGTGGGGGCCTCCTCTGCGCGTCGTGGCGGCCGGCCTCGGTTCGCTCCCTGCCGGGCTCCCCGGCGTCGACGTCGTCGCCGACGCGAGCTTTGTGCTCGATGAGCTCGAGGTGGTCTCGAGCGCTGGTCGGGAGCGAACGGAGGGTCAACCTGCAAGCGGGGCTCGGGACCGTAGGGACTCGATCATGCCGGCACCGTTGGTCGTGGTGTGTGGACGCGGGTGCACTGAAAGCGACGTGGAGCGGATCGTCCGCCGCTCCCTCATGGTCGGTGGCGGGACCACCGCGGTCGTGGCGGCGGAGCCACGGTCGGGCTGGGCAGGACCCGTGCTCGTCCCCGGCGAGCCTGCGCACTCCGGGGACGAGCACGGCGTTCGCCACGTGCTCGTCGGCGACGCCGCGTCCTTCGTCTCGCCGTGGTCGTTTCCGAAGCCGAGCCGTGTCGATGCAGCGGAAGAGGCGACGTCTGGTGGCGTGCAGGGCCCAGGATGCGGGTTGTCGGCCGAGCGACCAGCAGGGCTCGTACCGAAGGATGCCAAGGCCATCGGTGAGCTCGTGAAGGTGGCGAACGGCGACGCAGTGGCGGCTGAGGTCATGCCCTATCGAGCGCTGACGATGCCACTGCCCCGGTGGTACGCGGCCACGACCGGTGTGACGACGGACGGGGTTGGGGACGACGGGACCGCGGCCCACGCCGCAGTGGCAGGCTCTCCGGAGGCCGTCGTGGCGACCCCGCCGCCCCCAGTTCCGGCGCCCTCGCCGCCTGCACGGCTGCAGCCGGAGGTGACCGAGGGCGACACGGAGATCGAGGTGCTGGTGCTCGGTCCGGTCGAGATCCACGGTGCTGCCCGTCCCTTCGCTCGTGCCTGGGCACAGGAGCTTGTCGTCTATCTCGCCATGCACGAGCGCGGAGCGACGACCGACGTCTGGACGACCGCGCTCTGGCCGGAGCGGGCGCCGGCTCCGTCGAGCCTCCACTCGACGGCATCGGTCGCCCGGCGGGCCCTCGGGGTCGCCCGAGATGGACTGGACCATCTCCCGAAGTCCCAGGGCCGTCTTCGCCTGCGTCCGACGGTCGGGACCGACTGGGCGCGTTTCGTCCGTCTCGCCGAGGACGAGGACCCCGACGCATGGGTTGCCGCGCTCGACCTGGTGCGGGGAAGGCCGTTCGACGGCCTACGGGCCAGCGACTGGACGATCCTCGAGGGGATCGCTCCGGCCATCGAGGCATCGGTCGTCGATTTGGCGGGCCGATGCTCGGCAGCAGCACTCGAGCGCGGGGACGCTCGGAGGTCGAGCTGGGCAGCACGGCAGGGCCTGAAGGTCAGTCCGTACGACGAGCGCCTCTATCGCATGCTCATGCGGGCGGCGGACCTTGCTGGCAACGTGGCCGGTGTCGAGGCGGTCATGGCCGAGCTCCTCACCCTGGTCGCCGACGACGTCGAGCCGTGCGACTCGGTGCACCCGGCGACGGTGGCGCTCTACCGGCAGCTCACGCGCCGCTCGCGGCTGCCCCGAGCTGCAGCAGGGGCCTGATGGCCGCTGTGGGCGGCTGTGCGGAGACGGGGTCGAGCCGCAGGCTCAGCTCTCGCCAGCGACGAGCCGGTCCAGCCGCTCGAGGGTGCGTTCCATGTTCCGGCGGGTCACCTCGGGCAGCTTGCCCAGCTTGAGGAGCGAGCGCTGCCGATCCTGCGAGAGGTCCCAGCTCTCGCGCACGAGGGTGCCGCCGTCTCGGGGCTCGAGCTCGTAGCGCCAGATCCGGCCACCCACCAGGGCTCCGAGCAAGCCGGGCATCCGAGCTTGCCAGGCGATGCGCCGGTCCTGTTCGAACTCGACAACGGTGTTCGCCATCGAGTACGGGACGCCCATCCGCATGGCCATCCCGAACGTGGACCCCGGCCCCAGCCGCTGTGGCGCGCCGGGCTTCACCTGTTTGACCGTGCCCGACCCGTCGATGTCAGGGTGTCGGGAAGCGTCGGCGACCACGCTGAAGATCGCCTCGGGGGGAGCGGCGATGACTCGCTCGACCGACAGCACGTCGCCTTCCATCGGGAACCTCCAACGCTCGCCGTAGATGTGGACCGGTGCGCCGGTCGATCCGGACCACGGACCACCGAGGCGAGCCTACCGGGTGGACCCTTCGGCCGCCCCGGTGTTCACCCCAGTGTTCACCCCGGTGCTCGAGAACGTCTAGCATGGCGTGCTGCGATCGGGCAGGTAGCTCCGTCCGGTCGTCGGCGGTACGCCCGGTTGCGGCCGGTACCCTGCCCCGCCCCCGCGGAGGTCGCTTCCGCTCAGCCCGAACGCTCGTCCCGAGGAGTCCTCATGCCCGAGATCACGCTTGCTGCCGAAGTCGGCCGCACCACCGGTTCGAGCGCCACTCGTCGCCTACGCGCCGAAGGGAAGATCCCCGGCGTCCTCTACGGGCACGGCATCGACCCCGTGCCGCTGGCCGTCGACGCTCGTGCCTTCCGGACGGCGATGTCAGGAGAGGCGGGGCTGAACACCCTGTTGTCGCTCGAAGTCGAGGGGCGGAGCCACCTGACCCTGGCCCGTGACATCCAGCGGCACCCGGTGCGGAACACGGTCGCCCACGTCGACTTCCAGATCGTGCGTCGTGACGAGGTGATCACGGCCGAAGTGCCCGTCGTCCTGGTGGGCGAGCCGGTCGAGGTCAACCACGGCGACGGGATCGTCGACCAGCTGCTGTTCACCCTGTCGGTGAAGGCGCGTCCGTCCGATATCCCGAGCTCCGTCGACCTCGACATCTCGTCGCTCACCATCGGCAGCTCGCTCCACGTCTCGGACATCGCGTTGGCGGCAGGAGTCGAGGCCGACATCGACCCGGAAACCCCGGTGGTGAGCGGGATCCCGCCGAGGGTGCAGACGGCCGGCGAGGAGGGCGCTGCCGCAGAGGGCGAAGTCGCCTCCGGGTCCGCTGAGGCGCAGGCCTCGGAGCGCTGACCCTGTCCCACCAGCATGCCGAGCAAGCCGGTCGTGTCCTCGCTGGCTCGACCGACGTGCTGGTGGTCGGTCTGGCCAACCCGGGCACCGACTTCGACGGGACACGCCACAACGTCGGTGGCGATGCGGTCGCCGAGCTCGCTCGTCGCCACGGGGCACGACTACGGGCCGACCGTCGCTCCAGCGCGGTAGTTGGTGATGTCCGTATGGACGGCACCCGGGTGGTGCTCGCCGTGCCGACGACCTATATGAACGACTCGGGCCGAGCGGTCGCCGCGCTGGCCCGGCGGGTCGGTATCGACGTCGGTGACGCCGCTGACCTCGCTGCTCGGTTGGTGGTCGTCCACGATGAGCTCGACCTGCCGCCCGGGCGACTGAAGGTCAAGGTCGGCGGTGGCAACGCCGGCCACAACGGCCTTCGTTCGGTCGACCAGCACCTTCGTTCCCGCGGCTACACGAGGGTGCGGATCGGGATCGGCAAGCCACCGGGCCGCCAAGCGGGAGCCGACTACGTGCTGCGGCGTCCCGGGCGCGCCGAGCGCGACCTGTTGGCCGTGGCAGTGGCCGAGGCGGCCGATGCCGTCGAGGTCGTCGTCCGCCAGGGCACCGAGGCCGCGATGAACCGCTACAACGTGCGGGCGTGAGGCTCCGATCGGACCGTCTGGGGCAAGGCTGTCGACCCGACCGGACCCAGCTCGATCGCCAGGTGGGCGGGCTCGTCCCGTCACGGCCGGCCGGTACCCTGACCCGGTGAGCCAGCAGTGAGCCTTCACACCCTTCCCGGCGCCCTGCGCGACGACCCGGTGATGACCCGGGTGGTGGGCGTGTCGAACGCGACGCTGGCCGTGGCGACGCCCGCTCAGGCCATCGCCGTGGCCGGCGCCGTGCGGCTGGGGTCGCGACGACCGGTCCTGGTGGTGGCGCCGACCGGGGTCGCTGCCGAGCAGCTGGCTCACGACCTTGCCCTCTTCGTCGACGGACGCGTCGAGCTGTTCCCGGCGTGGGAGACCCTCCCCTTCGAGCGGGTGAGCCCCGAGGTGGCGACCATGGGGCAGCGGCTCGCCGTGCTGTCGGCGCTGGTCGGCTCCGGTGCCCCGGACAGTGTCGCGCTGGGTGGTGCCAGCGGGTGGGAGGCGGCGGGCGACACCGAGCCGGTCGACGTGGTCGTGGCACCGATCAAGGCCCTTCTCCAACGGCTCGGCCCCTGGCGGTCGGCGGCGCGTCCGGTGGTGGTGGCCAAGGGAACCACGGTCGACCCGGGTGAGCTGGTGGCACGACTCGTCGGGCTCGGGTACCGCCGAGAGCCGCTGGTCGAGCACCGGGGTGAGCTGGCGGTCCGCGGCGGGATCGTCGACGTGTTCCCGCCCACCGACGAGCTGCCGGTGCGGATCGACCTGTGGGGGGACGACGTCGATCGCCTGACCCGCTTCGACGTCGCCGACCAGCGCTCCGTCGAGGACGTCTCGGTCGTCCGCCTCACCGGCTGCCGCGAGCTCGTCCCCGACGAGGCGGTGCGGGCGCGAGCGGCCCGACTGGTCGAGGAAGCCCCTTGGGGAGCGCAGCAGTGGCGGCGCCTGGCCGACGGCCACCTCTTCGACGGCATGGAATCGTGGCTGCCCTGGCTCTTCGACGCCGACCCGATCACTGCCGACGCCGACGCCGACCCGACCATTGCGGCCGGCGACACCGGCGCCGGTGCCAGCAGCCTGCGCGGGGAGCTGCTCACTGACCTGCTCGGGCCCAGCTCGCTCGTCGTGGTCGTCGAGCCGGGACGGGTCCGCGACCGGGCCGCTGAGCTGGCCGACGAGGAGGCGGCGCTGGCCGACGCCCTTGCCCAGACCTGGGGCCTCGAAGCAGGAGCGGAGGCCCCGCGGTTGCACGCCACCTACGATCGGCTCCTGGCCCGGTACGCCGGAGCCGTGCTCACGCTTCCCCTCACCTCGGACGGCGGTGAGGCACCGGTGCTCGAGAGCCGAGCTTGGCAGCCGGTGCTGGGGGACCCCGCGGCCCTGGCCGGGCAGGTCGGCGCCCTGGTGGGTGGCGGCTCCCGCGTGGTGGTGTGCGCGGCCTCGCGGTCAGGAGCCGAACGCCTGGCAGCCGCGCTCGACACCGAGGGAGTGCCGGCGACCGTCGTCGACGGCGAGCCGGCGCTCGGACCCCCGGGCGTCCAGGTGGTGACGGCAGCGCTCGATCGCGGCTTCGTCCTGCCAGCCGCCCGGCTGGCCGTGCTGGCCGAGTCGGACCTGACCGGGCGGCGCCGCCCGCACCGACAGGCACGGACCCGGGCCCGCCCGGTGGACGGCTTCTTCGACGACTTGGCGCCGGGGAGCTACGTCGTCCACCGCCAGCACGGCGTGGCCCGCTACGGCGGGATGGTCACCCGGACGATGGGGGGCGTCACTCGCGACTACCTCCTCCTCGAGTACCGCGGGGACGACAAGCTGTACCTGCCCACCGACCAGATCGAGCTGCTCACCCCGTACGCCGGCGGGGAGAGCCCGACGGTCAGCCGGCTCGGCGGCTCGGAGTGGCAGCGGACGCGGGCCAAGGCCCGCGCCGCCGTCCACGAGATCGCCGAGGAGCTCGTGGCGCTCTACCGCACCCGCCTGCAGGTGCCCGGTCACGCTTTCGCACCCGACACGCCGTGGCAGGCCGAAGTCGAGTCGGCTTTCCCCTTCGTCGAGACGGCGGACCAGCTCCGTGCCATCGAGGAGGTCAAGGCGGACATGGAGCGACCGCAGCCGATGGACCGATTGGTCTGCGGCGACGTCGGCTTCGGCAAGACCGAGGTGGCGATCCGGGCGGTGTTCAAGGCCGTCCAGGACGGTCGTCAGGCTGCGGTGCTGGTGCCGACCACCCTGTTGGCCAGCCAGCACTTCCAGACCTTCTCCGATCGTTTCGAGCCGTACCCCGTCCGTGTCGAGCTGCTCAGCCGGTTCCTGACCCCCGCCCAGGGACGGGCAGTCCTGGCCGGCCTGGCCGATGGGTCGGTCGACGTCGTCGTCGGTACCCACCGGCTGCTGGCGTCCGACGTGTCCTTCGCCAAGCTCGGCCTTCTGGTGGTGGACGAGGAGCAGCGCTTCGGTGTCAGCCACAAGGAGGCCATCAAGGCACTTGCCGAAGGTGTCGACGTCCTCACCCTCAGCGCCAGTCCCATCCCGCGGACCCTCGAGATGGCCCTCACCGGGATCCGCGACCTGTCGATGGTGAACACGCCACCGGCAGCCCGGCGTCCGATCCTCACCTACGTCGGCGAGTACGACGAGGGAGCAGTTGCCGAGGCCATCCGGCGTGAGCTGCTGCGCGAGGGTCAGGTGTTCTTCGTCCACAACCGCGTCCACGACATCGAGCAAGTAGCCGAGCGAGTCCGGCGGCTTGCTCCCGAGGCACGAGTGGCCGTCGCTCACGGGCAGATGGACGAGGGGGCGCTCGAGCAGGTCGTGCTGGACTTCTGGCAGCGGCGCTTCGACGTGCTCGTCTGCACCACCATCATCGAGTCCGGCATCGACATGCCGACAGTGAACACCCTCGTCGTCGACCGGGCCGACCTGCTTGGCCTGGGGCAGCTCCACCAGCTCCGCGGCCGCGTCGGGCGGGCTGGACAGCGTGCGTATGCCTACTTGTTCCATCCCCCCGACCACGTGCTCTCCGAGCAGGCCTACGAGCGTCTGCGGACGATCGGCGACCACACCGACCTCGGGTCGGGCTTCAAGATCGCCCTGCGCGACCTGCAGATCCGGGGCGCCGGCAACCTCCTCGGGCGCGACCAATCGGGCCACGTGGCCGCCGTCGGCTACGACCTCTACGTCCAGTTGGTGTCCGAGGCGGTTGCCGAGCTGAAGGGCGAGCCCCGGCCGACACCCGTCGAGCTCTCCATCGACGTTCCCGACGCCGCCCATCTCCCCGCCCAGTACATCGAAGCAGAAGACGTGCGGCTCGAGGCGTACCGCCGGCTCGCCGACGTGCGGACGGCTGACCAGGTCGACGACGTCCGGGCCGAGTGGACGGACCGGTTCGGCCCCCCGCCACCGCAGGCCGAGGCGTTGCTCGAGGTGGCCCGGCTGCGGGCGGAGTGCCTCCGCCTGGGCATCGAGGACCTCGCCGTCCAGCTCCCGCGCGGCACGATGGGCGGTGGTCGGGCGACGGCGAAGCTCACCCCCGTCGTCCTGCCCGCCTCGGCGAGCGTGCGGCTCCGTCGGCTGGCCCCGGGCGCCACCTACCTCGAGGACCAGCACCGGCTGCTGGTGCCGCTGACTAAGCCGCCAGACGGCAGGTACGCCCCGGTCCTCGTCGAGCTCCTTCGCCAGCTCGTCCCCGACGCCTGATCGGCGAAGGAGCGCGGTCGACCCGGGTGGTCCCGGGGCCTCCGGTAGCATCGCCGCCGTGAAGCGCCTTGTCTCCCTCGCCGTGCCCGTGCTCGCCGTCGTCCTGGCCGGGACCCTGGCCACGGCCTGTGACATCCTCCCTGCTGCCGCTACGGTGAACGGCACCACCATCTCCCAGGCCGGGCTCAACCAGGAGCTCTCCGCCTACACCCACACCCAGGCGGGCGCCTGCCTCCTCTCGGTCGAGGTGGGAGCCGGTGCCTCGTTGCAGGTGCAGGGTGCGGGAAGTGGGGACACCTACGCCATGCAGTTCGCAGACGACATCCTCGACAACCGGATCGGGAACACGCTCTCGAGGCAGCTCGCCGCGGCCAAGCACCTCGACATCACGCCGGCCGACCTGGCTACTGCTCGCCACGACCTCGAATCGCTCCTCGACGGCGAGATCGCCTCGGCAGCGTCGGTGGCCAGTCAGAGCGGGGGGGCGACGGCGTGTGAGACGCCGTCCGGGTCGACGTTGACGGGCGCCCAGGTGCTGGCCGGACTGCCGGCCAGTGAGCGGGCAGCGCAGATCCGCAACCAGGCGGTGGACGAAGCGCTGCTCAGCGACGGTGCCGACCTGTCTGCGAAGGCCGTCCTGCGCTACTACCTCGCCAACCCGACCCAGTTCCAGGCGGACTGCGTGAGCGTCATCGTCACCGACACCCAGGCCCACGCCCAGCAGTACCTGACCGAGATCAACGCCGGTACACCGTTCGCCACCGTGGCGAAGGCTCACTCGCTCGACGCCCAGTCGGCGGGCTCGGGCGGCGCCATCGGGTGCAACCAGTCCGAGGCCCAGGTCGACCAAGCCCTCCAGCAGGCAGCGCCGGTGACGGTGGGCAAGCCCATCGGCCCCGTGCAGGACACCGCTTCGGGGGCGTGGCTCCTCTACGAAGTGACCAAGCGCACGCTCGAGCCGCTCTCGCAGGTGGCAGGCAGCATCCGCCAACAGTTGATGGAGTCGGCCTCGAACGTCAGCCGGGTGTCGAGCGAAGTCGTGGCCTTCGCACGCCGCTCGTCGGTGACCGTCGATCCGCGCTATGGCTCGTGGAAGCCGCCCTCGGTCGTCCCTCCGGTGGCACCCCCGGCCCGCTTCCTGCTCGCGGCCGCCTCGGGCGCGGTGGCCCAGCCGCCGGCGAGCGCGTCACTGGTGCCGGGAGCCTCCGGCCTGACTGGAGGCGGCTCGGGCTCGGGCTCGGGCTCGGGTGCGACGTCGAGCGGGGGCGGTTCGTCCTCAGGTGGTTGACGAGGAGGGCCGGCGAGTGGCGGAGGCTTCGGGCCCGACCATCCACGTGGTGGGGCTGGGCCCGGCCGGCCCCGGGCTCGTCACCGAGGAAGCCGCGTCGCTCCTGAGCGGCCCGGGGTCGGTGCGGCTCCGCACTGGCCGCCATCCGGCCGCCGCCGCCTTTCCGGGTGTCGCCACCTTCGACGAGGTCTACGAACGAGCGGAGACCTTCGACGAGGTCTACGAGACGATCGTCGACGAGCTGGTTGGCCTTGCTGAGGAGACGGGAACCGTCGTCTACGCCGTCCCGGGCTCCCCGACGGTCGCCGAACGGACGGTCGTCCTGTTGGGCGAGCACCCCTCCATCGTCGCCGGTGAGCTCTCCATCGTGGTCCACCCCGCCGTGTCGTTCGCGGACCTTGCCTTCGCCCGCCTGGGGGTCGACCCGGTTGCCGCGGGGGTCCACCTGGTGGATGCCACGGTCTTCGCCACCGCCGCGGCCGGGCTGACCGGCCCCCTGTTGGTGGCCCAGTGCTACGACCGCGACGTGCTCTCTGCCGTCAAGCTGGCCGCCGACCCGGTGCCGGACACGACGGTCGTCGTCCTGCACCACCTGGGTCTTCCCGACGAGCGGATCGTCGAGGTCGACTGGGACGACCTCGACCGCTCCGTCGACCCCGACCACCTCACCTCGTTGTGGGTCCCGCGGCTCGCTGCCCCGGTCGCCGCCGAGCTGGTCGCTCTCGACGAGCTCGTGCACGTCCTGCGCGAGCGGTGCCCGTGGGACCGCCGCCAGACGCACGGATCGCTGGCACGGCACCTCCTCGAGGAGGCGCACGAGGCGCTCGAGGCCATCGACGAGCTCGCCGCCATCGACGAGCTCGTCGACGCTGACGAGCGTGCCGGGCGTGGCGTGGTACCCGCTGGTGGGGCCGGCCAGTCTGCCCCTGGTGCCCCGCGCGAGGCCGAACATGCTCTCGACGCGGGAACCGAGACTGCGGCCGTGGCGGCACTCGAGGAGGAGCTCGGGGACGTGCTCTTCCAGGTCTTCCTGCACGCCACGTTGGCTGCCGAGGCCGGTCGCTTCGACCTGGCCGACGTGGCCCGGAGCGTGCACGACAAGCTCGTCGCCCGGCACCCCCACGTGTTCGCTGCCGGGGCAGAGGGAACGGCGGAGCCAGCCGAGCTCGCCTCTGCCTGGGAGGTGAGCAAGCTCGCGGAGAAACAGCGTGCCAGTGTCACGGACGGGATCCCTGCTGCGCTTCCCGCCCTGGCGGTCACGGCAAAGCTCCAACG
The DNA here is from genome assembly GCA_049964655.1 of Acidimicrobiales bacterium. Taxonomy (GTDB): domain Bacteria; phylum Actinomycetota; class Acidimicrobiia; order Acidimicrobiales; family RAAP-2; genus JAJZJT01. The sequence goes on along the minus strand of JBMFXC010000006.1, from coordinate 2,731 downwards.
CAAGGCGGCCGCGGTCGGCATCGCGGGGTCCGACCCGACCGAGCTGGTCGAGCGGGTCCGTCGGACCTCGGGCAGCCTGCGAGACGCCCCGAACCCGACCAGAGCGGTAGGCGACCTGCTCTTCGACGTGGTGGCGCTGGCAAGCGCCGTGGAGGTCGACGCCGAGGCCGCGCTGCGCGATCGGGCTCGGCGGTTCCGTGCCGAGGTGCGCCG
>JBMFXC010000006.1:0-2418 GCA_049964655.1 Acidimicrobiales bacterium | reverse complement strand
GCCGCCGAGGCGCAGTGAATGTCCAGGTCGAGCCCGGACCAGCTGGTAGCGTCGACCGTTGCCGCATCAGCCGCGCCGGGGGGCAGGAACAGCACCGGGGGCAGGAACAGGAGCACCAACGAACCGTGAGCACCATCGAGCAGGTGATCGGGCGGGAGGTCCTCGACTCCCGCGGCAACCCCACCGTCGAGGTCGAGGTCGTCCTCGACTCGGGCGCGATCGGGCGGGCCATGGTGCCCTCGGGCGCGTCGACGGGCTCGTTCGAGGCCGTCGAGCTGCGCGACGGCGGTGACCGTTTCGGCGGCAAGGGTGTGACCCGGGCCGTCGAGCACGTGAACGGGCCGATCGCCGACCTCGTCAGCGGGCTCGACGCCGTCGACCAACGAGCGGTCGACCTCGCCCTGATCGACGCGGATGGGACCGACAACAAGTCCCATCTCGGGGCGAACGCCATGCTCGGCACCTCGTTGGCGTGCGCCAAGGCGGCTGCCAGCGAGCTCGGCCTGCCGCTCTTCCGCTCTGTCGGTGGCGCCAACGCCCACGTCCTGCCGGTGCCGATGCTGAACGTGGTCAACGGTGGCGTCCACGCCGACAACTCGATCGACCTGCAGGAGTTCATGGTGATGCCGGTCGGAGCGGCCTCCTTTTCGGAGGCGCTGCGATGGAGCGTGGAGACCTACCACGCCCTGGCCAAGGTGCTCGAGCAGCGCGGCCTGTCGACGGCGGTGGGGGACGAGGGCGGTTTCGCTCCCGACCTCGACTCCAACGAGGCAGCCGTCCAGGTGCTGGTGGAGGCCATCGAGGCAGCCGGTCGTACTCCCGGGGACGAGATCGCCATCGCCATGGACCCGGCCTCGAGCGAGCTGTACCGAGACGGTACCTACGAGCTCGCCAGCGAGGGCCGCACGCTTCGACCCTCGGAGCTGGTGGAGTACTACGTCGACCTGTGCGGCCGCTACCCGATCGTCTCCATCGAGGACGGCATGGCCGAGGAGGACTGGGACGGGTGGGCCGCGCTCACCGAGGCGCTCGGCGACCGGATCCAGTTGGTCGGCGACGACTTGTTCGTGACCAACGAGGTCCGGCTCCGGCGCGGGATCGAGTCGGGCACCGCCAACGCCATCCTCATCAAGGTCAACCAGATCGGCACCCTCACCGAGACGCTCGACACCATGGCCCTCGCCACCCGCTCGTCGTACGCCTGCGTCATGTCGCACCGCTCGGGCGAGACCGAGGACGCCACCATCGCCGACCTCGCTGTCGCCACCAACTGCGGCCAGATCAAGACGGGAGCCCCGGCTCGTTCGGACCGGGTGGCCAAGTACAACCAACTGCTCCGCATCGAGGAGGCGCTCGGGTCCTCGGCCGCCTTCCGGGGGCGTGACGCCCTCTCCACCGGCGGTCGGCCCCGAGGAGGCGGAACGGCGTGACCACGCCCCGGCGCGCCGCACGTCCCTCCCGGGCAGGTGGGAACGCTGCCCGCCGTCCGGTACACGCGGCACGCCGGCACCCGGGGCGGACCGCGGTGACCGGTCGCCCGGGCCGTGCTAGCCGGGGGACGGTCGCTCGGAGCGGCAGTGAGCGGCCAGCACGGCACGCTGGGCCCTCCCGACCCAGCAGGCCGGCGTCACGCCGTCCGTCGTCGGCCGAGCGCGCCCGGCGCGCCCGGCGCGCTCGGCGGCTGCCCGTCGCCCTGGCCGGGTTGTTCGCCCTGGTCGTGGTCGGGACGAGCTTTCCGGTGACCCAGCTCGTCTCCGAGCACCGCCAGCTCGCCGCCGCCGAGGCGCACCTGGCGGCGGTTCAGCACGCAGACCGTCTCCTGGCCGAGCAGCGCAGCCTGCTCGAGTCTCCGACGGCGACCGGACGGCTGGCCCGGGAGCGGTACCAGCTGGTCGGGCGGGGTCAGACGCTCTACCAGGTGGTGGGGCCGTCAGGAACCTCCGCGGGCTCGTCAGATGGCATCCCGGCCGGCGACCCGGCCAGGCAGCCGCTCGTTTCGCCGTCGAAGGCACCGAACATGACCCCGCAGCCAGGGCTCCTGGAGGCCGGTTCCACCACGTCGGGGACGATGGGAGCGGCGAAGTCGAGCACCGCGTCCCCTTCGGGCGGGCCCGACTTCTGGGGGCGCGTCGAGCGGGTCCTCGAGTTCTGGCGGTGACGGGCCAGTTCGGGCCGGCCCGTCACCGGGCCGGCGACCTCCAGCACCGGGCCGGTGACGCGACCGACGTACCGGGCGAGCCCCCGAGGCCGACCGACCTCGAGGCCGTCGAGTCCAGCCTGGGACGCCCCCCCGCCGGTCGCTTCACGGTCGTGGTGCGCAACGAGCACGGTGCACCCGCCGTGATCGCCAACGACGCCTTCCTCGCCGACGGCACGCCCATGCCCACCCGGTACTGGCTGGTGGACCCCGCCCTCCAC
>JBMFXC010000005.1:54082-55751 GCA_049964655.1 Acidimicrobiales bacterium | reverse complement strand
GGGGGGGTGGGGGGCGGGTCGGCAGGCACGCCGGGGTGACGCGCGCAAGCGGCGTCGTCGCCCTGGTAGCGGTCGGAGCTCTCGCCTTGGCTGCCTGCTCGTCGACACCCGCGGCCGCGCCGGCGACGACACGGGCTGCCGCTTCGACCGCCCCTGGCCCCGGTGCACCGGTCTGGCTGTGCCGCCCCGGCATGGCTCACGACCCGTGCTCCGGCGACCTGACGGCGACCGTGGTGCAGGCAGACGGCACGACGTCCCTCCAGCGGGCGAGACCGGCAGCCAACCCGCCGGTCAACTGCTTCTACGTGTACCCGACCGTGAGCCTCCAGCCGACCGGCAACGCCAACCTCGCCGTCCAGCCTGCCGAACTGGCGGTGGCCGCCGACCAGGCGGCGCGCTTCTCGACGGTGTGCCGCGTGTGGGCACCGATGTACCGACAGCTCACCGTCGCCTCGCTGCTGGGCAAGGCCACGACGACGCCGTCGATCTCGCTCGCCTACGGCGACGTGGTGGCGGCCTGGAGGTACTTCCTCGCCCATGACGACCACGGACGGGGGGTCGTCGTCATCGGCCACTCGCAGGGGGCGTCGATGCTCATCCGCCTGCTGCGCGCCGAGGTCGACCCCAACCCCGCCGAGCGGAAGCTCCTGGTGTCCGCCATCCTGCTCGGAGGCAACGTCGAGGTGCCGGCGGGCAAGCTGGTAGGTGGTGACTTCGCCCACATCCCGGCGTGCACGGCTGCGACCGAGACCGGGTGCGTGGTCGCCTACTCGAGCTTCGACCGGACTCCGCCTGCCAACAGCCTGTTCGGGCGAGCCGGCTCCGGGGTCAGCGCCCTGAGCGGCCCGGCGTCGACTACCTCGTCGTCGCTCGAGGTGCTCTGCGTCAACCCGACGTCGCTCGCCCACCCGGGACGCTCCGGGTTGCTCGAGCCGTACTTCCCGGTCGGGACCGATGGGTCCGCCGGTGTGTTTGCTGGCGTGGGCGCCTCCGCCCACGTCGCCACCCCGTGGGTGACCTACCCCGACCGCTACCGAGCGCGCTGTGAGGACGAGGACGGCGCCAGCTGGCTGCAGGTCGACACCACTGGCATACCGGGCGACACGCGTCCGGTCGTGCAGGAGACGCTGGGCCCGACCTGGGGACTGCACCTTTTCGACGTCAACCTCGCCCTCGGCAACCTCGTCGCCCTGGTCGGTGACCAGGGTCGTGCCTACGTGGGCCGCCACTGAGCCGAGCACGGTCCGTCGGGACCGGCGCGTGCACCACGGCGTGGCACAGCTCCCGGTCAGGTGACCGGGCTGGCCACGAGCGGGACCGACCACTCGACGACGGTGCCTCCGTCCTCGCTCCGCCGGACGTGGCACGTACCGCCCAGGGCCTCGGCCCGGGCGTGCAGGTTGGCCAGCCCCCGGCCGCCGCCCAAGCCGGAGGTCCCGGAGACGACCGGCATGCCCACCCCGTCGTCGGCCACGACGAGACGGAGCCGGTCGGGACCGGCGTCGAGGAGCACCGAGACGCTGCTCGCCCGAGCGTGGCGGGCCACGTTGGTCAACAGCTCGCCGACGACGGGGACCACCTGGTCGGCCGTCGCCCGGTCGACCACCTCGTCGACCGGACCGTTCACCGACAGGGCGGGCAGGAAGCCGAGGCTCCGCTCGCTGTGGTG